>JBMNUR010000121.1:0-8263 GCA_050946395.1 Peptococcales bacterium | reverse complement strand
AAGTTATACCTATGTTCTGGTGCTTAAAAGGGATGCAGAACGGGGCGTTTGAATTCTAAGGACCAAAATTGAGTGGTTAGAAAGAAATATCCTACAAAAAGTTGACACCATCCTAGCAAGTTTTTTTTTTGCCTTTTTTCCTCTGTAATGGTAAGCTATATTTAATGACATATTTGTCCAATCGCTACAATATGCTAACTATTATAAGGGGTAAGTATTATGATTAAGATTCACCTTAAATTTAAAGTACCATGGGAGACTAGGGAAGTAGACGAAGAACGGGCATATGCAGCAGGAACTACCTTAGAAAAAGTATTACAAGATTTAGGTATTGAGACTACCAAAGAAGGAAATTTTCTGTTAGTTGTCAATGGCAAAATTGAGTGCAAAAGTTATCTCTTGCAAGATGGGGATCAAGTATCTGTTTTATCAGCATTAATTGGTGGATAGGAGTGGTAGAGAGTGAAAAAGGTAATATTATTATCAGGAAGCCCTCGGCCGGAGGGTAATACGTATCAAGTTCTCGAAGTATGTAAAAAGGAAATTGAAAAAGAGGGTTTAGAAGCAGAATTAGTTTCCTTAGTAGGCAAAGATATTAAAGGTTGTATTGCCTGCTATAAATGTGGTGAGCTAAAAAGGTGTGCACTTAATGACGGTCTTAATGAAATTATTGATAAAATAAGAGGAGCACACGGTTTTATTGTCGGTTCACCTGTGTATTATGGGACTCCCCGAGGTGACTTGATGAACGCAATTCAAAGGATCGGTATGGTTTCCCGTAGCTCTGATAAATTCTTGTCTTGGAAAGTAGGGGGACCTATCGCGGTAGCTCGTAGAGGTGGGGTGACTAATTCCTACCAGGAAATGATGATGATGTTCTTTATTAATGAGATGATTGTTCCCGGTTCTACTTACTGGAATATCGTTTTTGGTGGAAAAACCAAAGGTGAAGTTTTAAAAGATGAAGAAGGTATTGCAACTGTTACCAGGTTTTCGCAAAATGTAGCCAAATTGATTAAAAAAATAAATGATTAGTAGTTAGTGGCAAGTGGCTAGTTTTTTCGGTCAGGTCAATGGACGTGGTCTATTTGTTTGTCAATAATGTCTTTATTTGTGGGGTAGGCCTTGTGCCTACCTCACCTATAGTTCTAGTGCCTTTTTGATTTCGTCAATACCGATACGAGGTACAAAGCGATAGAGGCGTTCTCTCTTTTTCCCATGGGTGTTATAAAATTCGGCAAACCTTTTTATTAGGTCAACTGCTTCTTCATCGGAAAGATTTTGGGCTAAAACATCACCTATTCTTGCATTTAGTCCGGAATTTCCTCCGATAATCACTGTCCAGCCTGCATCCTTTTTACCAAATAAGCCGATATCTCGGACAAAACCTTCACCACAGTTTAAAGGACAGCCGGAAACCCCTACCTTTGTTTTCCCTGGGATAGCCATATTTGTTAATAGTTCATCTAGTTTTTGAGCAATTGCCAGTGAATTTCTCTGAGCTAAACGGCAGGCTTCAGTACCTGGACATGATTGAACATAATGCAGGCAGGCACCTACAGGTTGTCCTACTTCTAAGCCCAATTCCCCCCATACATTCTCAATATCTTCTTTTTTAATACCCACTAAAGCTATTCTTTGAGCAGAGGTGATTTTCGCTACGGGGATATCATATTTTTTTACAACTGTAGAAATCTTTTCGAGAATTTCGGGAGTAATTAACCCCATGGGGATTTTTGGTACAATTGCGTAAGTCTCTTTGTCACGTTGTAAAATTCCTTCTCTTGCTGTATCTACCATTTTTACAACTCCTTTCTATGTAATATTCAAAATTATATATTAAAAATCCGTATTTGTAACTATTTATGAAATAAATCTTTTCATTTTGAAATAAAAGTAATAATATTTCAGTAGGGAGAGAGGGGATATTTTTGATTCAGGAAACGATAAATTTAATAGTACTTCTAGGTTTGGGATACATAGCTGCAATCGTTAGTATGAAGCTAAAAGTTCCGGCAGGAAGATTAATCGGGCCAATCTTATTAATTGCCTTCTTGAAAATTTTGGGTTTGAATATCTATGCACCATCTTTCCTAGTCATGCTCTGTTCCATTATTTTAGGGGTATTCATTGGGTTGAAATTTAATAAAGAATCTTTTAATCAGTTAAAATCAGTAATTAAACCTGGCATAGTACTTATGTTTTGGTTTGTCTTTATTACTTTTGCTTATGGTTGGTTACTTTTGCAAACCTCCTTTTTAGATCGAGGAACTGCATTTTTATCAGTTGTCCCCGGGGGGATTGCTGAGGTTAGTGTCTTGGCATTATCCTATAACGCTAATATCTCCCAGATCGTATCCTTTCAATTGGCCAGACTTTTGGCTATTGTTTTAATCGTGCCATTAATAGTTAAAAGAGTATTTGTTTATCATGGTGAACATTACTGTGAAAAAACTGCAGAAAAGGAAAAAACAGGTGATTTGCCGGCAAAGAAGAATAATTACTGGATGTTTTTAGTAGTAGGTACGGTAGGAAGTATTGTTTTTACTTTAATAAATTTTCCGGCAGGTAGGTTGGTAGGTGCATTGCTTTTTATTGCAGCTTATAATCTTAGTCCATTTTTAGGAGATAATGTTTCGCCACCACCTGTTAGCTATTATAATTATGCGCAGATTGGTATGGGCAGTATTATAGGTACTAATTTCACTCGGGAAAGTTTTTTAAGTATTCCCGACCTAATTTTTCCTATTTTGTTAATGACTTTTTTAATTCTTTTTAGTAGTCTTGTTTTGTCCTGGATTTTTGGCAAAGTTTTCAAATGGGATTTTCTAACCTGTTTTTTAGGGATTATTCCAGGTGGTTTAGCACCTATGGTTTTAATAGCTGATCAAGTAAATGCAGATGTAATTGTTGTAAGTTCTTTGCAGCTTTTAAGGTTATTGACGGCCATTTTGGTTATTCCTGTTGTGTATAGTTTTTTTCTGTAAATAAAAAAACCGGCTTAGCCGGTTTTTAAATTAGCGAACATTGATCCAGGTAGTAAAATTACTTTTTTGTTGATATTCTTGGTATAAATAAATTAGACATTCATTTTCACAGGTAGTTACTTCTTCTCCACCTAATTGAAATGTGATTATATGTTCAGAATCCAAAGGATTACCACAATAACTACAATAATTACTCATTGATAATTACCTCCTAGTAGGATTTTTTAAAAAACAAAAAGCTTCTGCGAAAGAAGCTAGTATACCTACTTGCCTCCTTTCCTCCGTGAGATAGCACTCCACCAAGGTTGCGGAAATTCCTTGATGACAGTCCTGCAACTATTCGTCTGCAGACCCAGCACAGCAAGTAGGGGACTTACTGCACTTCGGCGATAACTCCTTTCCCATACTTCCTAGCTTCCCAAGCTCCGTATAGTACTAATAGGTATCGCGCCTCTACCTCACCTCGGAAGAGATGAGGTAATTAATTATTTAGTTTTCTTAATATTATCACAATAAGAAGTAGGTTTCAAGGAAGAACTTTAGAATTAAACATGATTTTTTAGTTAATTGTTGGTCAATAGGTATAGTATTGCGAATTGTTATAATACAGGCTAATATGTAATGAGGCACAATATTTAGGAAGTAGGAGTCAGAGAGGAGACAGCAATGGTTTTCATCAATGTTATTTTACCCATGTTAATTATCTCTGTTTTTGGTTTTTGGTTGCAAAAAAAATTTCGATTAGATTTAAAAACAGTGTCAACAATTAGTTTATATGTATTTTTACCTGCTTTAGTTTTTAAAACTCTCTACGAAGCAAAATGGGATATGAGCTTTATACAAATAAGTTTTTATTCAATTTTTTTATTAATTGGTTTATTAATTGTAAACTTTTTTCTAACCAGATTTTTGAAAATTACTGATCCCGAACGGACTGCGTTTGTTTTATCTACTTCGTTTATGAATAATGGTAATATTGGTGTGCCACTGGCTTTATTAGCACTGGGACAAAGAGCTTTTGAGTATTCTGTGGTAATTATGATTGTTCATACTATTTTAATGAGTACAATAGGTATCTATATAGCTGCTCGGGGTAAAGCATCTTGGAAAACTGCTTTAGAGAAGGTTTTTTTTAATCCCGTAATTCATGCTGTTTATCTTCCCTTGTTTTTTAAAATATTAAACATTTCCTTTCCTGAACCATTATTTAAGATTGTTGATATGTTTGCCGCAGGGGCAATTCCCTTAATTATGATTACTTTAAGCATGCAGCTAGCTGAGATTACTGTTAGTAAAGTTGATCGGGTTAAAATTCCCCTGGCCTTACTTGTGAGGTTAATTATTTCACCTTTATTGGTCTTTATTATTTTAAGCTTTATACCCTTGGATCCTTTACTAGAAAAGGTCATGATTTTGCAGGCTGCTACTCCTACTGCCGCTATTATTACTATTTATGCTTTGGAATATGATGTTTTACCAGATGTTGTATCTAGCATAACCTTATTGAGTACAATAGTAAGTATGTTAACACTTTCCCTTATTCTTACTTTGATGATATAAAAATGGAGATGAAAACATGATATTTTTTAAAAAATTAGTTAAACTAAACTTTGGCCTTACTATTTTTTCGCTGGCTATAGTTCTTACCATCCACTCTCAGCTTGGTGCATCACCCTGGGATGTTTTTCATCTAGGTTTAACAAATTATTCTAGTCTAAGTCTAGGTCAAATTAGCCAAGTGGTAGGGATAGTAATAATTCTTATCGCCACCTTTTTAGGTGAAATACCAGGTATTGGAACCGTTTTAAACATGTATGTGATTGGTGTGTTAATTGATGTATGGCGTGATTATCATATAATACCGCTAGCTTCAACACCTTGGCAGCAATATTTTATGCTTTTTTTCGGAATTTATTTATATGGCTGGGGAACATATTTTTATTTGCAAGCCGGCTTAGGTTCCGGTCCGAGAGACGGTTTGATGTTAGGGCTTTTAAAAATTACAAAACAGCCTGTTTGGAAGATTAGAGCCTTACTGGAAACTTCGGCTTTAATTTTGGGTTATTTTATGGGTGGCTTAGTAGGTATAGGAACAGTGTGTTCTGCCTTTTTAATTGGCTTTGCTATACAACATGTTTATTCAATTATGAAGGTGGATCCAACTCAAACAGAACATGCCAACCTTAAAACTTATTATGAAATGTGGAAAAAAGCAAAAGTTAAAGATGCTGTAGAAAATACCGAAAAAGTTAAAGAGACTAGCTAAATATATTTTAGGATTTTGGAGAGTATATTTATCCGAAATTGCTCTCTGGGCATAAGTTCTGAAACTAGGAATCACTTGATATGGGAGTTTTAGTGGATGTTTTGTTATTTGGTTAAATCTTCTTATTTTTATAAAAAATACAACCTCCTAATTTACATATTATTTTTAAAAAAACACAAAATAATATTGAACTTAAAACAAAGGAGGTTTTACCAAATGCCAAGAAACACAAACAAACCTGCAGTACAAGGAGCAAGTAATTTCTTAGATCAATTTAAATTCGAAGTTGCAAATGAATTAGGGATGAGTAATTATAATCAAGTTGACAAAGGTTCCTTATCTTCTCGGGAGAATGGTTATGTAGGCGGTTATATGGTTAGAAAGATGATTCAGTTTGCCGAACAAAACATGGGTAAATAAATAGTTTCAAAAGTAAAAGATGATAAAAAAAGTCAGGACTTTAGAGTTCTGACTTTTTTTATTCGTAGTAATTAATTAGCTTATTTTGATAAGTCAGGAAAAAAATATAGCTTGCAATAGCAGGTATTTAGAGGATAATTGTTTAAGATAACGTTTGGTTTAAATTTTTTAAGAATGCCTTATTATTATTTCTAACCATCGAGCCTGTCATTACAAAGGAGAGCAAACCAAATCCCAAACGGGATCACCACTTCGTTATTCCTCATAATATAGGCAATCATTCACAATAATGACAAAAAGGGTGCGTGATTTTTTTGGAACAATATATAATTATCTTTTTAGCTATGGCCATCTATGTTTCTTTAAATACTATTCGGGTCATAATGGTTATTAGAGGTAAAAAAGGTGTGGCATCATTCCTGGCAGCGACGGAAAACTTTATCTATATGTCGACTTTTGCCTATGCCATTAGCGGTAGTAGTAATTTTATTTCTATATTAATAGCTTCTTGTGGTTATGCTACAGGGGTTCTAACAGGTTCCATTGTAGAAAGAAGACTTAATATGGGTCATCTAATTGTCCAAATTATTGCCGATGGAGATTCGGAAAGTCTAATTGAAACATTAAGAAAAGATAATTATGCCATAACTAATTGGAAGGCCTCTGGAATGAAAGGTGATAAAGAAATTCTTTACATTCTAGTAAAGAAAAAAAGGTATGCAGGTTTAGAAGGGCGAATTAAAGAAATAAATCCCAACGCTTTTGTTGTAATGTATGAACCAAAATATTTTTACGGGGGTTATGGTAGCTGAGATTGCGGGGTGGACCTTTGCAGATTAGATATTTTGACCGGGAAACAAATAGTATTAAAGAGGAAAAAGTAGCAGGAGAAAAGTATCTCAGATGGCTCTACGAAAATCCTTTAGGTCAGGGACTATTAGAAATATTTATCAAGAGGAAGTTGTTTAGTTCTCTATATGGAAAACTACAAGATCTACCTTTTAGTTCTAGAAAAATTTCTAATTTCGTAAGAGATTATGGGATAGATATGTCGGATTATAAGCTTTCTATAGCTGATTTTAAAACATTTAATGAATTTTTCTACCGAGAATTAAAAGAAGGTGCTCGTCCAGTAGATACTAATCCTAACCGATTAATTTCACCGGCTGATGGACGACTTTTAGCATTTATTAATATTGACCCTAAAAAGGTAGTACAGGTTAAAGGTAGTACCTATGCACTAGCCGAGTTAATCGGTGACGAAAAATTAGCGAGGGAATATACGGGGGGAGTTTGTTTTATTATTCGTTTATGTCCAGTGGACTATCACCGTTTTCATTTTCCTGCCCAAGGCATATCAGAAGCTTCCCAAGTAATAAAAGGTAATTATTACTCGGTAAATCCTATTGCTTTACGGAACAAAGCAAAACTCTATTGCCAAAATAAAAGGGAATTAACAATCTTTCATTCCGAACATTTTGGTGATATTTTATTTCTTGAAGTAGGGGCTACTTGCGTAGGCTCCATAGTACAGACATATAAACCCCAATTTAAAGTAGAGAAAGGTGAGGAAAAAGGTTATTTTAAATTTGGTGGTTCAACGGTTGTCCTGTTTCTGAAGCCCCAGGTTGTTACAGTTGACGAAGATTTATTGCAAAATACTCTTCAAGGTATAGAAACAAAGGTTAAAATGGGTATGGGAATTGCTACTTTAAAAGGTTAGTTTATATTTGTATAATTTTTACAAATGGGTGTTATGATACTGAAGAATAATAAAATTGAGGTGATATAATGCCAGACTTGAGGATGGAAATAATTCTCTTGGAAAATGGGGATTTTAAATCTCAACATGATGCAGATATATTAGCTCAATTTTTGTGTAGTTTAAAGGAAAGATATCCGGAAATTACTATACGGAAATATGATAACGAAACTATTGAGAAGTTAACTAATTATGTTGATTTAGATGCCTATCTCAAAGAGTCTCCCATTATTATTCTCAATGGTCATATTATATCTTCGAAAGGTATTCCCGATATCCAAACTGTTACAAATTATATTGAAGAAGTATTGTAAACTATTCAATGGGGTGATATTTTTTGTTATTAGATGTAGCAATGATGATGCTTGATAAACTTGAAACAGAATTACGCAAAGCCGAACCGGAAAAAAGGGAACGGTTTATACAAAAAGCTGTAAGTCTTTTAGAGTTATCTGCTGAGGAAATAATAAAATAATAGTGGCTAGTGGTTCGTGGGAGTAGGGGCGTGCTTGCACGCCCGCTGATATATTCACTCCATGTCATTGCTATGAAAGAAGTCGCTATTATGTCATCGCGAGAAGCGATAGCGACGTGGCGATCTCGGTTGTGTGGAGATAATCGCGTAAAAAGCGGGATTACTTCGCTGACGCTCGTAATGACAAGAAACATTTCGTTTCCAACATTTTAAACCTATAAAAATCAGAAAGAATATTATATTATTAATGGTAGCCGAAGCAATCTAGAATCGTGAGATTGCCACGCTACGCTCGCTATGACGCGCATGGCGAGCGACTACAGGTCGGTCGCCCCTACAACGGGCGAATCGAC
>JBMNUR010000120.1:0-8317 GCA_050946395.1 Peptococcales bacterium | reverse complement strand
CTTTGTGGGAATAAGAGCTGAACCATTATTAATTTGTAAATCGTAATTCCAAGTTTTATTGTTTAGAAGGCTATCGGCTGTTTCTAAAATTACCGTAACCAATAAGTTAGGCATAGTATCAACTATTGTAAGGTTACCTTTAGCTAATTCAGGTAACAACTCTTGATTAATATCTAATGATAATACCATAAGCTGTTGTTCTTTAGCTATTTCTTTTAAGAATTTAATTACTCCCATTGTTATTTCTTCATAATGTGAAATTAATACATTTGGAGAAATTTGGTCAAATTCATTTTTTAGAGATTGATAAGATTGTTGTTCGTACTTATTGGTGATTTCTCTGATAATGAAGATATCAACCAGGGAATTGTTTTGTAATATATTTTTATTTCCCTGTAAAATTTTATCAGAGAGGTAATTTAAAGGATCCCCTTTTAAAACATATGGAGTTACCTGTTTACCTTGACCTACTACGAATTGGGCTTGTAACTCACCTGCCCTTAAATAATCAGGTGCAATAAAAGCATCTACAGTCACATCTAAAGGTAAAAAATCAAGTAGGATGATTTTAATATTTTTTTCTAATAACCTATTTATTTGCTCTTTAGTTTCTTCCACATTTAATGGTTGAAAAATCAGAACTTGAACCTTTTCTTTAATCATTTTTTCAATTTGAGTTTCTTGTATTTTAGGGTCTAATTTAGAATCACCTGTAAAAAGTTTTAGTTTTTGATGCGTAGCTTCTTTTTTCATTTGAGTCATTAGATACTGATTTCTCGCTGATTTGGTTTCAGCTACAAGGAAACCAATCTTTCCTTTCGGTTTTAATTGTGGTTTTGCTTGAGGTGCACCCCAGCAACCAGTTAAGAAAAATATAAATAAAATCATTAAAATAATATGAAAAAGTTTTTTATTCACTTTTTACACCTTGCTTTCTTCCTTATTAAATTATAGTCCCCATTTAAAAGGAAATTAAAGCTAAGGTTACGATAAGAAAAAGTTGGCAATAATATACTTAAAATACAAATGGAGGTGATTTTCTTGGCAGGATATGTTTGTACTGTTTGCCAAAGGAAAACAAAGCTACCAGATTTTTGTTGTGGAACTTCTATGGCCGCAAGTGGTAGTTACTACTGTCCTAATTGTAAAAACCGGTCACCAATGGCTAAAACTTGTGATTGTGGAGAAAATATGATTCAAATATAGTCACGAAGAAGGGTTCAAGATCACTTGAACCCTTCTTCGTGACTATATTTGAAAAAATTATTTGAAAATCGTATGGTACATAAATGCTACGGTACCTGGACCTACATGAGTGCCTACAACAGCACCTATATCGGAAATAAAGATTTCTGTAAAATTCAGTTGACTTTGAATTTTTTCATGAAGTTTTAAGGCTATATCTAAAGAGTTACTATGAGTAATTGCACATTGTATTTTTTCCCTATCAACATTCTGATTAGTAATTTCAATTATCCGCTGTAAAGCCTTTCCTTTACCTCTAATTTTTTCATAGGGGTGAGCTTCACCTGACGTAATAGTCAAAATAGGTTTAATATTAAGTAATGTTCCTACCAAGGAACTAGCTTTACCAATCCTACCACCTTTTTGTAAAAATTCTAAAGTATCTACAACGAAATATGTATTCATTTTTTGTTGTATTTCAGATATTAGGGTACAAACATCTTCACTATTTTTACCTGCTTTAATGGCTCTGGCAGCATTAATAACAATAAGACCTAATCCCATACTAACAAGTTGGGAATCAATTACTTTTACATTAACCTTACTTTCTAACATATTTTTTGCTATTAATGCACTTTGATATGTACCGCTTAATTTTTTTGAAAGATGAATGGAAATAATCTCCTCCGCACCTTCTTGAGCAAGCCCATCATAAATAGCCGCAAAATCACCAGGTGATGGTTGAGATGTAGTAGGTAGTCTATCACTATTTGATAATTTCTTATAAAAATCCTGAGAACTTAAATTCTTCCCTTCTAAAAAAGTTTCTTTATCAAAGTTTACTTTTAAAGGGACAACGGTAATAGCCAATTCCTTAATTATATCTAAAGGAAGATCTGCGGTACTATCTGTTACTATCTTAATTTTTGACATTTAAGTCACCTCATATTATTCAATAGATATTAAAAAGTAATAAAGAGGTTGACCGCCATAGTGTAACTCAAAATCAACGTTAGGATAATTATTAGATAGTTTTTGCAGTAAATTTTCAGCTTGCTCTTCGGTCACGTCCTCTCCATAATAAAGGGTTATAAGTTCATCTTGATTAATAATAACCTGTTTTAAAGTAGTGATTATTACCTCTTCCAGGCTGTCACCTACATTTGTAATTTCACCCTCCGTTATCCCCATGAATTGACCCGTTTTAATAAGAAAGTCACCGTGCTGGGCATCACGAATAGCATATGTAATTTCACAGGTTTTAATGTGGTTAATGGCTTCCTGCATTTTTACAAAATTTGTATCTAAATCTAGTTCCCCATTAAAAGCCATTAAAGCACTGATTCCTTGGGGTACTGTTTTTGTTTTTACAACTTTAGTAGGTTTTTTGGATAAAGATACTGCTTGTTCTGCTGCTAGAATGATATTTTTGTTATTTGGTAAAATAATAATTTCTTTGGCATTAATGTTTTCAATAGCGGCTAGAATGTTTTCCGTACTAGGATTCATAGTCTGTCCGCCGGTTATAATGTAGTCAACACCTAAACTTCGAAATATTTTATTTATTCCATCACCAGTACTTACAGCAATAACACCAATATTTTTATAAGTAGTATTTACCTGTAATTCTTGACTTTGATCCCGCATATTATCAATTTTTATATCATGCAAAGTACCAATTTTAGAGCAGTATTCTAAAATTAAACCTGGATTATTAGTATGAATATGTATTTTTATAATATTATCGGAGCCGACAACTAGTAAACAGTCCCCTTTATCCTTCATAAAATCTCTTATTTGTTCCTGAGAAGTTAAATTTTGGGGAAATCTTTTTAAAAGCATTTCCGTACAATATTGAAATTGTATTTCATCGGAATTTGCTATAAAATTGTCTGCCGGAAAAGAATTAGTAGGATGATAATTCTCCGTATTTGATGTTGTTTGAATTAATTCCCCTTTAAAACCTGAAAGCATACCTTCAACCACAGTTAAAAAACCTTGACCACCAGCATCAACAACTCCTGCTTGTTTTAGTACGGGTAACATATCCGGTGTTTTCGCAAGAGTATTATAGCCTTGTTCTAATAATATTTGAAAAGAATCAAGGATATTCATTTCTTTTGTTACTTTAGAAATTAAATCTTCTGCTGATTCTCTGGCAACGGTTAAAATTGTACCTTCTACTGGTTTAACTACGGCCTTATAAGCAGCTTCTACCCCTTGACTAAATGCTGTTGCTAATAATAGTGAATCTATTTTTTCAACATTAGATATAGCTTTGGCAAAGCCACCGAGAAATTGCGATAAAATCACTCCTGAATTTCCTCGGGCACCCATTAAAGCCCCATACGCCATTGAATCAGCTACTTGAGACAGATTAGCATTTGAAGGTAATTTATCTACTGCTCTGGCTGCTGAAGCTAATGTTAAGGACATATTAGTACCTGTATCCCCATCGGGAACCGGGAAAACATTCAAACTATCAATTTTTGATTTTTCTGCTTCTAATTTTCCGGCACCAGTTAAAATCATGGTGCGAAAGGTATTGCCATCAATATAAGTCTTATTCACCCTAGTGCCTCCTCACTATAGTACATTCTTATTTAATACGCTATTCGAGTAAAGAATTCCTTCTAGATTATACTTTTTTATGTGAATTACGTCAAAATTAGGTCAAAACAAATCTATATAATTCTTTAGTAGATTGATAATAATAAAGAATACTTACTTAAAATGAAGTTATATTCTTCGGAAAATCAAAACACATTTATCATTGGGGTGAAAAAATGATTCAAATCGATGATGCGGGAAGTGGTAGTCTGATAGGAGGTACTGGAATCGGTATATTAAATACGGAAAATAATCAATATTATTTTAAAATAGTACCTCTAAAATATTATCAAACTGAATTATTTCAAAAAAAAGCTTACCAAGATTATGTGGTTCAAATCGTACAAGAAGCTTTTTATAAGATGAATGTAAATAAAAGTGATTTAATTCAGGTATGTCAAGGCTATATGTTTGATAAGCTTAGAGATTGGTTAAGTACCAATAATTATCAATGGCAAAATACTAAGATTGAAGGCTTGTTGCAGATTAAAGTTGAAGAATCTTTTAATCAATATGTAATACATTTAGGGTTGCCCCCCGCATTTATAAAACATTCTCGTTATGCTTTTGGTTTTCATCGTCTCCTAAAATGGGTTTTCGCCGATTTAAAAAATAGAAAAAGTTTATGTAAAACTGAATGGAAAAGTTGGCGAAAATGGGGAAATGTTGATAAAAAAATCTATAATAATATATTAGACTATCCTGATTACTGTTTAAAATGTGGAAAAAGGATTGAACCACCTCTTGAAGTAGTTACTATGGAATATATAACAAATAAACCATCAAAAATTAATTTACATAAGAATTGTTTTTATGTTTGACACAATTTTTTCCATAACAAAAGAGCAAGGCTTTATGAAAGGTTGTATACTTGCTTGCTCTTAAACTTTATCATTTTTATTTTGGCAATCTTTACAATATCCATAGAATTTTAGTTGATGGTCTACTATTTTAAATCCATTTCTTTTACTAATAACAGTTTCTAAACTTTCAAGTAAATCATCTTCAAATTCGGTTACTGTCTCACATTCTAGACAAATTAAATGATGGTGGTGATGGTCATTATCCTCGGAAAACTCATATCTTGTCTTACCATCACCAAAATTTAATTTTTTTAGTATTTGCAGCTCAGCCAGTAGGTCAAGGGTTCGATAGATGGTAGCTAGACCTATTTCAGGATGAGAATACTTTACAATTTGGTAAACATCCTCCGCACTAAGGTGTTTTTCCATATTTTCGGCAAAAGTATTAATAATTATCTTTCGTTGGGGGGTAATTTTGTAGTCTTTAGCTTTTAACCGACTTTTAATTTCTTCAAAATAGGGCATGTCTTCACCTCCCTGAAAAAAACGATTCTACCTTATGCACAGCTTTTGGCAAAGCAAAAATGATAATTCTATCTCCGGGAACCAGATAATCATTACCGGAGGGTATTAATGCATCATCATCACGACCAATAGAACCAATTATAGCACCTTCTGGAAAGTTTAAGTCTCTTATATATTTATTAACTATTTTCGAATGCTCTGGTACAATTAATTCAATCATCTCTGCTTTAGCTCCACTTAATAAGGACACATTAATAATTTTGCCTTTTCTAATGAATTTTAAAATAGCTGCAGCTGTTAATAAGCGGGGGCTTACGGCGATGTCAATTCCAACACGTTCCACTAATGGTAAATAATCAGAGCGTCTGATTTGGGCAATAGTTTTTTCGACTCCTAAATGTTTAGCTAAAAGGGAAACTAATAGATTAAGTTTATCATCATCTGTTAGGGCCACAAATGCATCGACATCTCCTGCTCCTTCTTCTTTCAAGAAATCAATATCAGAGCCATCTCCATGTAAAACAAGAGCAGAATTTAAGTTTTTTGCAATTTCTCTACACCTTGAAATATTTTTCTCAATTATTTTAACACCTATTTTTTTATCTTCCAAAAGCTTTGCTAAGTAGTAACCAATTCTACCACCACCAAGAATCATTACATTCCTGATTTTCGCCCTTTCTTTACCCATGAGTTTTTCAATATGAATCATATCTTTAGTTTTAGCCAAAACGAAAATAATATCATTTTTTTTGATAATATCATTACCTCGCGGAATAATCATTTTTTCGTCCCGCAAAATAGCGACAATAACATAACGATAAGGGGTTTGGATATCTTTAAGATAGCTATTAATAATCGGCGCATCTTCGTTTATTCCAAGTTCCAATAATTGAATTTTACCATCAGCATAATATTCTACATCAATAGCTTCGGGAACTTCGATTAACTGAGAAATCTCTGACGCTGTTACTTTTTCGGGGTTAATTAATAAATCAATACCTAAAACAGGACTTTGAGTCAATAGGTTATTATCTGCATATTCCGGATTTCTAACCCTAGCTACGGTTTTGGGAACTCCATATTGTTTGGCAAGTACACAGGCTATCATATTTAATTCATCAAATTCAGTAACAGCAATTAGAAGGTCAGCAGCATAAACATCGGCTTGTTCAAGAATCTCTGAACTGGCTCCACTTCCATGAATAGCTTGAACATCGAGGCTTTCTTCAATAATTTTATATCTTTCTTCATCTTTTTCGATAACTACAATATCATGATTTTCATAGGATAAAATTTGGGCAATATTATAGCCTACTTTTCCAGCTCCAATAATAATAACACGCATAAGTACCTCCACCTATGAGAGTATATGTTTAAATATTTGATTCCAATGCTACCACTTTAAAAAAAATGTGTCAATGCAAGATATTTTAATCAAATATTAACTAAAAAATGAGCTTCCGATTGCCACCGGAAGCTCATTTTTTAATTTATTATTTTTTCTTTTAATTTTTCTAATTCTAACAGAATCATTGAACGGTTTTCTGAATTGTTTAAGAATGATTGTAAAGTTTCTTCAAAGTATTTAAAGGATTGGGCGATTTCTTTTTCTTGTAAACCTATGCTTTCGGTAATTTCTCCGGATTTTGTTAATTCTATAGTTTGATTAAACTTAGGGATTATAACACTATTTTGTGTTTCCTCTTCGATTACTTTGGCTAGTGTTAGCATAGCATTTTGTTCACCGTGGACGAGAAATATTTTCTGTGGTTTTTTAGAAAAATGTTTTACCCACTCAACTAGTGTTTTTTGATCTGCATGGGCTGAAAATCCTTCAATTCTTTCAATATCTGCATTTACAGCAATTTCTTCACCATGAATACGTACTGTTTTTTCGCCATCTAAAATTCTTCTTCCTAGTGTGCCTTGGGCTTGATAACCTACGAAAAGAATAGTGGAATCGGAACGCCATAAGTTATGTTTTAGGTGATGTTTTATTCTACCAGCATCACACATGCCACTTGCTGAAATAATTATTTTACTATTTTTTAAAAAGTTTATGGCTTTTGATTCATCGGCAGTTAGTGAATATTTCAATCCTGGGAAATTTAAGATACATTCATCAAATTTCTCATTAAGACCTCCTGCCTCTTCATCATAGAGTTCGGGATATTTGCAAAAAATCTCAGTAGCTTTAATGGCAAGAGGACTATCGAGGTATACATCCATATCGGGAATTTCACCGGCAATATCTAATTTTTTAAGATTATAAATTAATCCTTGAGTCCGCTCAACGGCAAAAGCAGGAATAACTAAGTTTCCGCCTTTACGAAAAGTTTTTTTAATTATTCTTATTAATTGGGACATTTTATCTTCTGTTTCTAAATGAAATCTATTTCCATATGTTGATTCCATAACAATATAATCGGCTTCTGTAATAATAGTAGGATCATTAATAATTGGCTGATTTATATTACCTATATCCCCTGAAAATAATACTTTTAAATCATCTGCAAAAACCTCTATCATTGCAGAACCTAAGATATGCCCGGCATCTTTAAATTTTACCTGTATCTCAGGTAGTATTTCGATTTTTTTATTATAGGCTACCCCGACAAATTGTTTCATGCATTTTTCAGCATCTATAACAGTATAAATTGGTTCTAATAGTTCTTTGTTTGCCCGGGCCAATTTTCTATTTTTCCTTTCGACTTCCATCTCCTGAATATAGCCTGAATCAGGTAACATAATTGAACATAGATCAACAGTAACTTCTGTGGTATATATTTTTCCTTTAAAACCTTTTTTGCATAGCTTGGGTATCAAACCACTATGATCAATATGAGCATGTGTTAAAAGAACTGCATCAATTTTGGTAGGGTCAAATGGAAAATCACCATAGTTTCTTTCTTTTATTTCTTTTGGACCCTGATAAAGACCACAATCTACTAAAATTCGATAACCTTTGTTGGTCGTTATCTCAAAACAGGAGCCGGTGACAGTTTCTGTTGCACCGTAAAAAGCTATTTTCATACTGTACCCCCTTAGCAAGAGATTGAATAAAACGTACCTATTACGGTACGTTTTATAAGTCTATCTTTATTACTTAATTCTATTCTCAAGCTCACAAATCCTTCTAAATTTTATTTATCGTATAAATCTCTCTAACCTACGATAATCTATGCATATTTCCT
>JBMNUR010000119.1:0-8372 GCA_050946395.1 Peptococcales bacterium | reverse complement strand
CCTCTTTTTACATCTTCTTTAGCTATTAAATTAAATTCCTTGACCGGTTCATTTTCTTTTAAAATTGAAACCTTACCTACTACCTGTCCTCTGGTTACTGGTGCATTTACTATAGGTAATACTTCCACCTGAGTAGTAAAACCTTCACCTTTACCTTTGGGAACGAGGAGACCAACACGTTTATCTGTTACAGCGGTAACATAATCTTGGCTACCTTTACCTACCTTAATTTGACTAACTTCTTGCCCATCTTTAAGAAATTCTTTAAATTGATATGCGGCAAAGCCATGGTTATACAAAATCATACTATCTTTAAAATTGCCTCTAGGCTGAGGAGCACCTAAAACAACAGCTATAAGTCTTAACCCGTCCCTTTCCACTGTAGATGCCAAACAATATCCTGAATCAGGACCGATCCAGCCGGTTTTAAAACCATCTGTTCCCGGATACCACCATAATAGTTTGTTGGTATTATCCAATTGAGTGTATTTGGTACGATCTTCCCGTAAGCGATAATGCTTAATTGAGGTTAGTTGTAAAATCTCTTCATGTTTTAAAGCTTCTTTGCCCATTTGAGCTATATCATAGGCACTTGTGTAATGGCCTTCTGCAGGTAGTCCATAAGAATTTATAAAATTAGTATTTTTTAAACCTAAACTTTTTGCTTTTAAATTCATAGCCTCAACAAACGCCTCATGGGAGCCATACAAATGTTCAGCCACTGCAACACACGCATCATTTGCAGAACCTACGGCTATAGCTATCAATAGTTCTTTTAATGTCATTTCTTCGCCTGGTTCTAACCAAATTTGGGAGCCTCCCAAACGCCAAGCATTTTCACTAGCAACCACTACATCTTCATAGGTGCCTCGTCCATCTTTAATAGCTTCGATAGCCACTAAAAGTGTCATTAGTTTTGTAACACTTGCTGGTGGCCTTTGGTCGTGGGCATTCTTTTCAAACAATATTTCACCTGATTCGGCCTCAATTAATATAGCAGAAGGCACATCTAAGTTAAGTTCGATGGCTTCGGAAACATTTGGAAATAACCCAAAGGCAAATAATAATAGTGTTAGAAAAGAACAAAGCTTTTTGATCACGGAAATTCCTCCCTTTAGAAAATCTTACACCTAAATGACCTAAATATTATTTTTATTATTTCCAAAAGTACCAGTGGTATGCTTTAAACTAAAAAGTAAATAATACTTATAGGAGGTGATGCAAATGGATAATCTTTTTGCCTTTATTATACTATTTAGCCTGGGAGGTATTACTCTTTATATTTTATTAACGAGAGTAATTATTCCTATTTATAAAATATATCATGATCAATTACAAATTAAATAAAGGAAACTACTTCAGATGGGGTTTTTAATGTTTAGTTGACTTACGCCCCAGGGCACCTTCTCTTGCCCTGAGGGGCAATTTACCTTGTTGGGACATAGCGTCACTTATCTAAGTAATGCTAAGTAATCGGATAATGAAACGGGCCGTTTTATGTTAAACTATTTAATTGTTTTTAAAACTAATGGTAAAGGTTCTACCTTATCATCCCTTAAATTGTATGCATTTTCTATAATCGAAATTGCTTCTTTAGCCTTTTCCTCATTACTGTAATAAACTTCTGCTAAAGCATCGTTCATATGGACCAAGTCACCGACTTTTTTAAATACTATAATTCCCACACCTAAATCAATACTATCTTCTATTTTACTTCTCCCCGCCCCTAAAACCATAGCAGCTCTTCCTATTTCCTGGGTTTGGATACTTTCGACAAACCCTTCTTTTTTACTTTTAATTAGAATTCTATAAGGAGCTAATGGTAGTAAATCTAAGTTATCAATAATATTATTATCTCCGCCTTGAGCTTCGATAAATTCGCTAAATTTATTAAGAGCTTGGCCTCCAAAAAGAAGCTTTTCGGCTAAAACAAAACCTTCTTGATATGTTGCTACTTTTTTCCCCAATACAAACATATGTGCAGATAATTCGAGACATAATTGGGTTAAATCATCGGGACCTTGTCCTTTTAAAGTTTCAATAGCTTCTTTGACTTCTAAGGAATTGCCAATAGCTCGCCCTAGAGGTTGATTCATATTGGTAATTAGAGCTAAGGTATCCTTTTTAAAAGACTTACCAATCTTAACCATAATCTGGGCCAATTGAACTGCTTCATCTAGTTTACCTAAAAAAGCTCCATTACCAGTTTTTACGTCTAGAAGAATTGCATCCGCCCCTGCAGCTATTTTTTTACTCATTATACTACTAGCAATGAGGGGAATGGAGTTTACAGTGGCTGTTACATCACGTAAGGCATATAATTTTTTATCGGCTGGAACTAGGTTGCCAGTTTGCCCCACTACTGCCAACTTTATTTTATTTACTTGTTCGATAAATTGTTCGATTGATAGTTCTACATGAAAACCTGGAATTGCCTCCAGCTTATCAATAGTACCACCAGTATGACCTAATCCTCTACCTGACATCTTGGCAACGGGAACACCACCCGCTGCTACGATGGGTCCTAAAATAAGAGTTGTTGTGTCCCCTACTCCTCCTGTACTGTGTTTGTCGACCTTTATACCCAAGATAGCACTCAAATCTATGAGATCACCTGAGAGAACCATTTGCTTTGTTAAGGATTTTATTTCCTCTTCATTCATCCCTTGAAAAAATACTGCCATAGCCCAAGCCGCTATTTGATAATCAGGAATAGTCCCATTAACATATCCGTTAATCAATAATTCTATCTCTTGAACTGAAAGATTATATCCATCTCTTTTTCTGGCAATTAAATCAAAAATCCTCATTTAATATTCTCCTACCTCAAGTTATTTAAAATCCCAAACAATAATGAACGCATATTACCTCTTACTTGCTCAGCGGTTTCCACTACTTCTTTATGACTTAATTTTTGGCCTGTTACTCCCGCAGCCATATTTGTAATACAGGAAATCCCTAAGACTTCCATACCTCCATGGTTAGCTACTATCACTTCAGGTACTGTAGACATACCTACAGCATCTGCACCAATGGTTCTGAGAAATTTTATTTCAGCCGGAGTTTCGTAGCTAGGACCTGTTAACGCTGCATAAACGCCTTCCCTAAGTTTAAGATTTAACTTTTCTGCTACATTACTAGCCATTCTTCGTAGTTGACTACTATAAGCTTCGGTCATATCAGGAAATCTTGGGCCAAAATCTGCCTTATTTTGGCCTATAAGAGGATTTGTGCCCATCAAATTAATATGATCTGTAATTAGCATTATTGTTCCGGGGTTAAAGGTAAGATTAATTCCACCTGCGGCATTAGTAACTATTAACTTTTTTATTCCTAAAGCTTGCATAATTCTAATAGGATAAGTTACTTCTTCCATCTTATAACCTTCATAATAATGAAACCTTCCCTGCATGGTAAATACGGGTATCCCACTTAATTCTCCAATTACTAGCTGACCTTTATGGCCTTCTACAGTGGATACGGGAAATTCGGGAATTTCATCATAAGGTATTAATAATGGGTTAGTAATTTCTTCAGCTAGAATACCTAAGCCGGAACCTAAGATTAATCCCACCTGAGGAATATTATTAATTTTATTTCTAAGAAATTGAATTGTAGTATCCATGTTTATTTCACCTCTTAACAATTTCGTTCCAAAAGCTTGTCCCAAAACCTGAATAGCTTACATCAAAATATTCTGCAAAAGTGGCACCAATATCGGCGAAGCTACCTCTAATATTTAAATCCACACTATTTTTAATCTTTTCACCCATTACTAAAAGAGGAGTATATTCACGAGTATGATCAGTACCTGATGTAGTTGGGTCACAACCATGGTCAGCTGTAATAATTAATATCGTATCTTCATCCAACGCTTGCCAAATTTCAGAAAGCCTTTGATCAAACATTTCTAGAGCATTTGCATAACCCTGGGGATCATTACGATGTCCATATTTTGCATCAAAATCGACTAAATTAGTAAATACTAAACCCTCTCGTAAATCTTTATAAGCTTTGATTGTTTTATTGATGCCATCCATATTATCAAGGATGGGGTAATGAGTTGAGATACCTTGTCCTGCGAAAATATCTTTGATTTTCCCTACCGCTGATACTTGAAGTTTATTTTCTATTAGATTATCAAGTAGTGTTTTTTGAGGCGGTTTTAAAGAATAATCGTGACGATTGGGTGTTCTAGTGAAATTATTGGGGGTTCCTATAAAAGGCCTTGCGATTACTCGTCCGACTTTATAAGGTCCTACTAGGAGCTTTCTCGCAATTTCACACATTCTATAAAGTTCATTTAGCGAGATTATTTCTTCATGGGCGGCAATCTGAAAAACACTATCCGCCGAAGTGTAAACAATTGGGAAACCGGTTTCTAAATGTTTACTACCCAATCTTTGAATAATTTCTGTACCGGAAGCTACCTCATTACCTAAAGTTTTGCGGCCAATTAGTTTTTCATATTCATCAATTAATGACTTGGGAAATCCATTAGGAAAAGTAGGAAAAGGATCAGTAGTAATAATACCCATCATTTCCCAATGACCAGTTGTAGTATCTTTACCATTTGATTTTTCTTGCATCTTACCATAAGCGCCTATTGTATCTATCCTAGGTTCTACCCCTTTAACTTCAGTGAGATTGCCCAATCCCATACGTCCTAAATTGGGTAAGTCAATACCTTTTACTGCCTTAGAAATATTTTTAAGGGTGTTCGCACCTACATCGCCAAAAAGATGTGCATCGGGTAGTTCTCCGACTCCTAGACTATCTAGTACTAGTAATATTGCTTTTTTCAAACAATACAACCTCCTTAGGCCCTGGGGTGGGCTTGTCGATAAACTTGTGTTATCTTTCCTCTAGTTACATGGGTGTAAATCTGAGTGGTGGATATGTCTGCATGACCCAACATTTCTTGCACAGAACGTAAATCTGCACCATTTTCTAAAAGATGAGTAGCAAATGAGTGGCGTAAAATATGGGGACTTATTTCTTTCTCAATGCCAGCCTTCTGGGCATAAGTCTTGATTATTTTCCAAAAACCCTGTCTTGTCATTTTACGACCATGATGATTTAAAAACAGACTTTGTTCTCTAGGATTTTTTAGTAGTTTATTTCTTCCCCATTGTAAATATGTAGTTAAACTTATAATAGCCTTGCTTCCTAAAGGAATAATTCTCTCTTTGCTACCTTTACCTATACAACGCACAAATCCAACTTCCAGGTTCAAATTATTTATACCCAAATCAAGTAATTCGGAAACACGCATTCCAGTAGCATACAATACTTCAAGCATTGCTTGATCTCTTACTCCTATAGGTGTATTTAAAATCGGTCCATTTAATAACCTATCAACTTCTTTTAGAGTTAAAAATTGGGGGAGCTTTTTATTCTGTTTAGGTCGCTCAAGATTAAAGGTAATGTCTTCTTCTAAATATTTTTCTTGTGATAAAAATTTAAAAAAAGCTTTTAGGGCTGCAGTATGCCGGGCAATTGTTGCTGCAGCCCTCTCTTCTTCTTTTAGGTAGGCTAAAAAGGAAACTATATCGTTCTTTGTTATTTTGTCTAACATGTAAATTTGCTGTCTTTTAAGAAACATATAAAAATTTTGCAAGTCTCGTCGGTAAGAATTAATTGTATTCGATGCCAAACCTCTTTCCACAAGTAGATAATTTAAGAACTCTTCCATTAATTCGTACATTAAAACACCTCTAATCCATATTTATGGATATAGTTCCACGGAACATTATTTATTTCCTTTTATTTTTGAGGTGTTATTTCCAAAGGATTATTAAGGTCAGGTGAACCTTGTACTTTTAATGGTTGAGTCAATACTTCGTCATCATTAATTTGACTATCAGTTTCTACTGTATTAAAGCTAAGAATTTGGGGTACTATAATGCCAACAAGGGCAATAATGAGTAAGACCGCTACCAAATAAATTATTTTTCTTTTCCAATTAGTTATGGCAATAAAATACATAAATATCTCTCCTTTCTTTTTAATATAAATTTATGTCATACTTCCCTTGTCCTAGACTTAAAAAGAAAAACAATTTAGTTATACATAACATTATTTAAGGAAAAAATAAAAAAAATACTTCTATAGGGGGAAATAATTAAAATGAGCATTCAACAGACTAATAGGGAGTGGAAACAAGAAACCTACGAAAATGAGAAAGGTACCTTTACAATTTTCTTTGATTTATGTAAAGGATGTGGTCTTTGCATTGAGAAATGTCCAACGCATGTAATATCTTGGTCACAAAATTTAGGATTTATGGGTACACCCGCAGTAAAACCAAGAATGGAAGGTTGTATAGTATGTGGAATGTGTGAGCTGGTTTGTCCTGAGCCTGCGATTAGTATTATTCGTAAAGGAAAAAAATCAACACCAATTCAAGATAATACACCGGAAAAATAAGAAGAAGTGCTAAATCGCGAGATTTAGCACTTCTTCTTTTAAAGTAGCTATATTTATTTAAAAATTAATAATCTTTAAGGCCAAAGGCGAGATATACCCTTCGATAAAACCAGCTAAAATCATAATTAAAGCTAAAATAGTCATAGCAAAGCTATATCTTAGAAAATAACTAGATAGTGACCGCTCCCCATTTCTTCCCTTTAATAAATAAAGGGTAAATCCAGTGGCACATGCACCAGAAATAATTAAAGCTGGAATGTGTAATAAATTTTGAGGAAAAATACTTAAAAGAATTACCCCAAACCCTTGCCATGATTTTTGTTCTAAAAAGAAACCAACACTAAAACCCAAAACAAAACCTCTTGTAAATATAATAACAAGAATTAGAGGTAAACCTATTACCGTTAGTCCTAAAAACCATATTTTAAAAATAGTTGTTAAATTACGCAAAACAGCATGTTTTGTGGTAGATTGATAATCAAATTGACTAGCAATATTTTTAAAACCAACATCAATATAATTATTTAAATTAATTATCTGTTCGGGAGCTAATGCTTTGACCCCTAAAGCTCCAAAGATTGTCCCCATAACTAAAAACAAAAGTAGAAATATGTAAATTAAATAATTTTTGGCGAAATACCCTTTGAGACCCGGCTTGACCAATCTGCCCACATTATTCTCTCCCTTATTAAGGAAACATACTTTAACTACACATTCATATTTATGCCAAAAAGAGATTTATATGCAGACAAATTAATTTAAACCGATGATTAACTATTACTTATATACATAGGTAACCCATGTTGATAATTGTTTGAGCAATATAATTTGCACCGAGAACATCTTCGAGGGAATTGCTACTTGAAGCAACTACAGCTATATTTCTACCTTGAGCTAGATCAATAGCTCTTTTTGCCGCCAGTTCCGCTGTTTCCTTTCCTTTATGAGATAAAGTTCGAGCTATGGTACCTGTTAAAATATCATGATGAAATTGCCAAGCAGCATCAAAGGCTACACCACCGGTAGCACTAATACAAACTACAATTTTACCTTTAAAATCAGCCATTTTGCCTATTTCGGCACCGATATTAGGTAAAATTTCACCAATTACCCCACCAGTCTTTTGTACACCATTTATAAACTTTTGGCAATTATTAATTCTTGCACTTTCTGAACCATAACGTGGTTCAGTTATAATAATTATTTCCGTTCCAAGCTCTTTAGCTTTTTCACCTGCCACTAGTCCAATTCGAAAGGGATTGACTTCTACTGGTACTTTTGAATTATCGGGACTAGCTCCGAAAACAAAAAGAGCTCCTTGTTCCAATGCCGCCTCAAGAGAGGTAGACATATCAATAATATCAACTATTACTACTATGAATCCTAAAGAAGCTGCACGAGCTGCACCGGAAGCATTATAAGTAGTTATAACTTCTTTATGCCCCGCTAACTTTACCATAGATGCCACCACCTCCCGGAGTTATCTGTAATTGTCCTTTACGAGCTAAATCTATTAATTCCGCAATTTTAGGACCAACCACTTTTTCTAAATCGGAAAAATGTACCTTGTGTACAACCTGCATCTCCGAACCAAAGTTATTAATTAATTTGTCGATTGTTTTCGGCCCCACACCTGGTAAAAAAGATAAAGGAATTTGGTAGTGATAAGGGGGGCGGTTGGGAGGACTTTTTGCACTCATATCACCAATTTCTAATAACCGATCATAAACCCCTTTAATAAAATGGGAACTGCCACATTGAGAACATACTGCTGAATGGATACTAATTAAAGTAGTCCGACATTTTTCACAAAAATTACGATGATATTTTCCAAGCTTTGGGTCAAGACCATAGTTGGCGATTATTTGCCCCTCTTCTTGGTAAAGGGCATTTTTTAAAGAATTAAAATTTGGTTTTTGTAGCTGAAAAATATTATATTCCCG
>JBMNUR010000118.1:0-8461 GCA_050946395.1 Peptococcales bacterium | reverse complement strand
GACAATTTACAAATCGAGAATTCCTTTAAAGATTTTTTGTTAAGAATATTAAAAATGCGGGGTTCATTAAAGAATATTTTTGAAGCCCAAAGTTGGTTTGATTCTTTAGAATGGCGGGGCATTTTTCAAGAACTATTTGATCTTTGGCATATTCTTGGGCAGTATCAAGTAAATGACTATGTCAGTTTAGATTTGAGCCTAGTGGGAAGGCAAAACTATTATACGGGAATGATTTATCATCTTTACTGTGAGGGCCAACCTTATCCTGTTTGTTCCGGTGGTAGATATAATAATCTTTTAGCAGGCTTTGGCAGGCCAGGTCCTGCTACGGGATTTGCGATTAACATTGATGATTTATTAGCCGTTATTAAGGATGAGGAATTTGATAACATAGACAATAAAATTCTTTTAGTTTACTCTGCAGCTCAAAGACCCCAAGGGATTAAAAAAGCCAATGATCTGCGTGCACAAGGTCAGGTAGTGGTTATGGCTTTGGAGGGGACGTTAACACCAAGTTATCAGGGTTGTTTTCAAAAAGTCATCAACATAACGGAGTAAGGAAGTGAGATATTATGCTAACTATTGCAGTTCCTAAAGGGCGAGTACTGGAGGAAGCTAGCGAACTCCTCAAAAAGTCCGGGATAATCCAAAAGGAAGTCCGAGAAAGTAGAAAACTTATTGTAAAAAATGTTGATGATAATGTACGTTTTATCTTAGCCAAACCTCAAGACGTACCTACTTATGTTAAATATGGGGTTGCTGATGTGGGGATTGTGGGTAAGGATGTTCTTCTGGAAAATGGCGAAGGGTTGTATGAATTGATGGACCTGGGTATAGGTGTCTGCCGGTTATCTCTTTGTTCCAAACCGGAGAAAACTCATCAATGGGGTGAAATACCCAAGGTAGCAACTAAATATCCCAAAGCCGCTTCAGACTATTTCCGGGAAAAAGGTGAGCAAGTAGAAATAATTAAGCTTAATGGTTCAATCGAATTGGCACCATTATTAGGGTTAAGCCATTATATCGTTGATATCGTATCAACCGGCAGAACTTTACAGGAAAATGGCTTAGTGGAACGGGAAAAAATAGCGGATATTACCTGTAGACTAATTGTTAATCAGACAACATTTCATTTGAAAAATGGCCTAATAGAAGAATTGGTTGGCAAACTGGAAAAAGCTATCAAGGATAGATAGTGTTCTAAGAATATTACCGGAGAGAAAATGGGAGGTGCAGAAATGGTATTTACAATTTATCCTGCAATTGATATTAAAGAAGGAAAATGTGTGAGGCTTTTTCAAGGGGATTATAATCTGCAGAGTACATATTATAATAGCCCCTTAGAACCGGCTCAAAAGTGGTATGAGGCAGGAGCCAAGTGGCTTCACATTATTGATTTAGATGGTGCTAAATCTGGCCAGCCTGCAAATTTACCGGCAATCGAAGAAATTTTGAGCCAAATTAAAATTAATATTCAGATTGGCGGCGGCATTAGAAATATTGAAACTGCCCAAGCTTATCTGGAGATTGGAGCCAACAGAGTTATTGTCGGGTCCCAAGCGTTAAAAGATAAGAAATTTATTGAAGAGCTGATTAATAAATTCGGATCCGAAAAAGTAGTTGTCTCCCTAGATGGTCGAAGGGAACAAGTCTATAGTGATGGTTGGCTCAAAGAGTCGGGAATAAATCTTTTTACCGCGGCACGGCAATTGGTAGAAATAGGGATACAACAGTTTATTTATACAGATATCGAAAGAGATGGCACGCTCTCCGGCCCTAATTTAGCTCGAACCTTAGAGCTTGCTGCCTCAACCGGTAAACAAGTAATTGTTGCTGGTGGAATTTCCTCGGAAAGTGATGTAGAGGAATTAGCCCGCTGCCAAAATTCAGGGGTTAGTGGGGCTATCATTGGCCGGGCACTTTATACAGGCAATATTAATCTAAAAACTTTAATTTCCCAATTAGGGAGTGTGTCAAAATGAAAATAAAAAGAATAATTCCCTGTTTGGATATAAAAGCAGGGCGGGTTGTGAAAGGTGTAAGCTTTGAAAATTTAAAAGATGCCGGTGACCCATTAGAGTTAGCAAAATATTATGAAAAGGCCGGTGCGGATGAGCTGGTACTCTTGGATATTTCAGCCAGTATGGAAGGACGCAGTATTCTCCTTAAACTCGTTCACGAGATGGCTGAGGTAGTCACTATCCCTTTTACTGTGGGAGGGGGAATAAATAGTATTGAAGATATAAAAAAGGTATTAGAGGCCGGGGCCAATAAAGCTAGTCTTAACACATCCGCCGTTTCGGAGCCAAGTTTAATGGCAGCAGCTGCTCGTTTATTTGGCAAGGAGCATATTGTGGCGGCCATTGATGCCAAGTTTAATAAGGACCTGGATATCTGGGAGGTTTATACTCATGGAGGCACTCAAAATACCCGGCTAAATGTTATTGATTGGGCTGGGGAAGTAGAAAAAAGAGGTGCAGGAGAAATCTTGTTAACCAGTATGGATTGTGATGGACACCAAGGAGGTTTTGACCTAAAACTCACAGAGAATGTTTGTAAAAGTGTGTCTATTCCTGTTATTGCATCCGGTGGGGCCGGCTCTAAAGAGGACTTCGCCGATGTTTTCAGCAAAGGTTGCGCAGATGCTGGTTTGGCTGCTTCCATTTTTCATTATCAAGAAACCTCGATAATAGAAATAAAAAGATATTTGACCCAAAGGGGGATACCGGTGCAATGGGAAAATTAGTAATGGATGAAATCAAGTGGAATCAGGATGGATTACTACCAGTGGTTATCCAGGACTATCTTTCCGGTCAGGTATTAATGGTTGCGTATATGAACCAAGAAGCTGTGGAAAAGACCCTTGAAACAGGTGAAACTTGGTTTTGGAGCAGATCACGGGGGGAGCTTTGGCATAAAGGGGCTACTTCCGGCAATATCCAAAAAGTAATTAGTTTATCTTTGGATTGTGATCAAGATACCCTTTTAGCTCAGGTAGATCCTCTTGGTCCAGCATGTCATTCAGGTACGCAAAGCTGTTTTACTGAGGGAAATGAGTTATTTCTGGATTGTTTAAAAAGAATTATTGATCAAAGATATCAAGAAAGACCCGAGGGCTCATATACTTCTTATCTTTTTAATCAGGGTTTAGATAAAATCCTTAAAAAAGTAGGAGAAGAAGCAGCAGAGGTTATTATTGCTGCAAAAAACTGTGATAAAAAGGAACTTACTATGGAGTCAGCTGATCTTTTGTATCATCTTTTCGTTCTTTTCCGTGAACAAGAGATAGAATTTTCGAAAGTGCTGGATGTCTTAAAAAACCGAAGAGGCTAAGAGGGCCTAAGACTTTGAAGGAAGAAAGGAATGATAGAGAATGAATGTCTACCCGTGGAATTCTCTAGATAACAAAACAAAAGAAAATTTACTAAAAAGAGCACAAAAGGATATTGCCGAGCAGATGGCAGTTGCTTTAGAAATAATAAATGAAGTTAAAAGAGATGGGGATAAGGCTCTCACCCGTTTTACAGAAAAGTTTGATCAAGCCCGATTAGCTAGCGGGGCGTTTAAGGTTACCCAAGAGGAAATCGATACAGGGTATAGGCGAGTAAGTAAAGAATTTAGAGAAACTTTACAGTTTGCAGCCAAAAACATTCGTAATTTTCATAAAGAACAACTTCCTAAATCTATCTGGTTTACGGAAACAATGCCGGGGGTAATGGTAGGAGAACAAACTAATCCCATTCCCGATGTATGTATTTACGTACCGCGGGGAAAGGGCAGTTTCCCTTCGGTACTTTTGATGTTAGCAATACCGGCTCTTGTGGCTCAAGTTCCCCGCGTTAGTGTGGTCACACCACCCAATCCCTCGGGAGATTTAGATGATGGTGTGTTAGCTGCGGCTAAAGTCGCGGGTATCACTGAAATTTATAAAGTAGGGGGTGTTCAAGCTGTAGCAGCAATTGCTTATGGTACGGAAACCATTCCTAAATGCAGTAAAATTATTGGTCCTGGTAATTCATATGTTACGGCGGCCAAAAGGATTTTAAACGGTGTTTTAGATGTTGGTCCTCCGGCAGGACCTAGCGAAGCAATAATCCTGGCTGATGAAACTGCCGATCCCCAAAAGGTTGCTTTAGATCTAATGATTGAAGCTGAACACGGACCTGATTCCGCTAGCTTACTGGTTACCCATGTCCCCGAACTAGTTGAAAAAGTAAAAAAAGTAGTTGAAGCCCAACTTACCAAATTGACGGAGAAGAGAAGTAATTTTGTGACCACTGTATTTAATACTTATGGTGGGATTATTTTAACCAAAGACCTGGAACAATCTATAGAAGTGGTTAATCAATATGCACCGGAACACATGGAAGTAATGACTAAGAACCCTTGGGAAGTCTTACCCAAGATAAAAAATGCCGGGGAGATCTTGTTAGGGGAGTATGCTCCTATAACACTGGCTAATTTTCTTTTAGGTCCGAACGCTATTTTACCTACGGGAGGTTTTGCCAAAACCCATTCCAGTGTTTCCGTATTTGACTTTTTAAAACGTTCCTCCGTAGGTTATGTAACAGAAGAAGGTTATCAAATGGTTAAAGAACAGGCAGTTGTTTTTGCCCGGGAAGAAGGCTTCGAAACCCACGCATTGGCTGTAGAAGACAGGTAAACTTTAGCTTCGGGGTGGTCTGGCTAATCCTGGTGTAATTGTCAGATGCGAAATGAATCTCTTAAGTTTAGTAGAAAGGAAAGGATGTGAATATTTTGCAGGTAAAGGTTGAACGACAAACATTAGAATCAAAAATCCATGTTATAATCAATGATGGACCTCGCAATCCTGAAGGTAAGAAGATGATTAAAACGCCCCTGGTTTTTCTCAATCATATGTTAGAACAAATTGCTTGGCGGTGTGAGTTAAATATAGGGGTAGATGTTGAACTGGATCACTTCTTTTTAAACCATGTGGTGTGTGAGGATGTAGGGATTACTATGGGCAGGGCTTTTAAAGAGTTATTGGAGAAAAGATTATCCCAAGGGGGTAAAGGCTATGGTTTTGCTTTGGCCACTATTGATGAGTCTTTAGCCCGGGTAGTTTGTAGCTTTGAAAACAGGGCCTATCTAGATCTCAATTTTAACGACATAGAAGTACCAATGGTAACAGAAGGAATTCATTCGGAAGATTTAATTGCATTTTGGGAAGGTTTTACTCAAGGTGCTCAAGCTACCTTGCACCTTGATTTATTAAAGGGCCGTAATAATCATGGACATCACCATTGGGAAAGCCTTTTTAGGGGAGCAGGCCAAGCTTTACAAGATGCTTTAGCTATTCACCCTTGGCGAAAAGATATGGCTGCCGGTGTGGCCGGAAAAATTGATTTTAAGATTTCCGTGGAAGATTAAAACCTGCAATAGCAACCTCCAAAGCCAATTTAGTTCTCACAAATGATTTTATTTACAGACTTTTGTCAATAATATAGCTATCAATTATTAGTTTTTGGAGGTTAATTATGGAGAACATGTTTTTTCTTATTTCCGTAATTACAATTTTAGGTGGATTTAGTGTGGCTATTTTAGCAATTGTGACTAATCATAAACAAAAAATACTATTAATCGAAAAAAACCTAGTTGAAGAGAAAAAAGCTCATCCGGGCTTGCGTAGTGGATTAACATTTGCCCTTCTAGGTACTTTTTTTCTACTTCTTTTTTGGGAGTGGAATAGTGCATTAAGTCCGGTTCCTTGGTATACCCCCGGGGCATTTTGTTTAACTTTAGGTTTAGCCCAACTGCTTTTCTACAGTTTGGTAAGGTTTGACACTCGAAAAGATAAGAAAAAGATTCCCAAAACTATGCTTTCGTAGGCATAGTTTTTTTTTATTTACAAACAATATTTTTACCCGAGAGATGATTCAAAGGAGGGGGTTTTTTGTTAAATAATAAACGAATAAAAGCACTGGCCTTTATATTAATTTTAGCGGTAGCTACTGTTTTTGTAGGAATGGACTTTACTAGTGCTATCACCTGGGCCGACTTAAATCAAGTCAAGCCGGGGCAAATGACGGCTCAAACGGGGGCAACGGCAACCAGTAGTAATGATGTCTTAATCCTAGCTAAAATGATTAACGGTGAAGCCCGTGGAGAACCTTATATCGGCCAAGTGGCGGTAGGGGCAGTAATTATGAATAGAGTTAAAAACAAAAACTTCCCTAATAGTGTATATAGTGTCTGTTTTCAACCGGGAGCTTTCGATGCTATTAGAGATGGTCAATATTATATGCCCCCTAGTGACTCGGCACTTAAAGCTGCACGGGCAGCGATTAATGGCTACGACCCTACTTATGGTGCTTTATATTACTGGAATCCGGCTACTGCTACTTCCAAGTGGATTTGGAGTAGAAAGATCATGTTGAGAATTGGTAGACATGTTTTTGGATTGTAGGAGGTGTAATTTTGCGAAAAGTATTGCCAATACTTGTACTTTTTTTAGTCATTACCGGGTATTTTGCTTATAGCCAACATAAAGTTAATGAAGATTTAGTTCGTCGGGTAGAAAGTCAATATCAAAGAAGTTTTCATGAGTTAGTTTGGAATGTAGAAACTATTAATTCACAGTTAGCTCAAACTTTGATTAGTTCTAGCTCAGAGCAGGTTATGCTCAGTCTTACAAATTTATGGCGAGAATCTTTTGCTGCTAGTTCAAATTTAGGTGGTTTACCTATTGCGATGGTAGAGTTAGACAAGACCGATAAATTAATCAATGATATCGCTAACTACAGCTATTATATATTAAAAGCTAATAATCTGGAAAAACAAAAACTAACGGAAAAAGAGTGGGAAAAAATTAGGGATTTATATGAGAGGTCCAAGACTCTGAGAAATGAATTACAAAGCATGGAAGCCGCAGTGTTAGACCGAAATTTAAGTTTTGTTGAAGTAGAAACCGTAGTTTTACGTAGAGGAAAGGATTTACCTGACAATTCAATAGTGGACGGATTTACCACAATAGAAAATAAAATAAAAGCTTTCCCCGATTTGCAATTTGATGAAGGTGTACATAAGATTGAACCGGAACCCAGGCCGATTGCCGGAGAAAGTATCTCGGAACAAAAAGCAGTAGAAATTGCAAAAAAATTTATTAACGCCTACGATGGACCCGTTACAAGAGCGAAAATGAGCTTTAGTGCTGAGGGTAGAATCCCAATTTTCGGTGTCGAAGCCTTTAAAGAAGGTGAAGATACACCTACTTATATTGAAGTAACAAAAAAAGGCGGAAAAGTTATACAGATTTATACAGAACGGGCTATCAGGGAAGCTAATCTTGATTTAAATACTGCTGAGGAACATGCTCGGAAGTTTCTGAAAGAACAGGGACTTACAAACCTGGATTTAGTTGATGTTACTACAGGTACGTTTACAGCTATTTTTACCTTTGTACCTACTGAAAAAGGGGTTCGCCTTTATTCAGATATGATTAAAACACAGGTAGCTTTAGATACAGGTCAAATTATAAGTTTTGACCAGACAAGTTATCTTTCTCATCATCACCAACGGTCTATCGAAACACCTAAAATTTCAGAAGACCAGATTACTGATAATATGAATCCTAATTTTGAAGTACAGCAGGTATCATTAGCCTACGTACCATCGGAGTTTAGAGAAAATCATGAAGTACTATGTTATGAGGTTCGCGGGAAAATCGAAGAAGAAAGGTTTATTTTGTTCATTAATGCGGAAACCGGTGAAGATTTTCGTATTGTTCGTTTGACCAAACCTCGGGAGTTTGAAGTCACACTGCGTTAAAGGACAGTGGAAAAGTGAAAGAGTGAAAGAGTGAATAGCATTTGTAGGGCGGGCTTGTCCCCGCCCATATTATTTCGTAGGAAATTATAGGGGCGCACATTGCGCGTCCGCGTTTGGGGTCTAGATCGATCGCCAAGCTAAACTCGCGATGACATAAGATTGACTTATTACGCACCCGCAGTATATTAGGCATATTTTAAACCCTAGGACGCAGTAGTATAAATATACTTCTAGAACCTAGGGTTTAAAATTAATATTGTTATATTAGACGAAGGTTTATAACCACCGCCTCACGTAAAACCCTCGTTTTCTTTTATAGTATTTACACATTCCTCTATCCTATCTTCGGATGTAACTATAGTCATTAAGATGTTTCTTGAACCTATTCTATCTCCGCTCATTCCACTACTGGCTGTCGAGGCACTTAATAGTGGCCCCACATCACCTGCTAAATAATTACCACCTGTATTAGTAAGAGAGGCTAAGGAATTGGCATTATTGATGGGATTATTATATCCTCCCGTATTTTGAGTAGGAACTTCACTTATTCTGTCAATCTGGATTGTTTTTATACCTTTGGATTCTAGAATCTTTTTAACCTTTTGTGCTCTTTCTGTTGTTTCAAAATAGGCAAGTATCGAGGGCATTTATTCACCTCCTTAATATTAAA
>JBMNUR010000117.1:0-8465 GCA_050946395.1 Peptococcales bacterium | reverse complement strand
ATCATTCTATTCATTTTATAAAGAAACATCGCAGAAAGGTCGATCATTTGTCCTGTTTCAAAGTATTGGTTAATCATTTGTAGATATGACCCTGCTTCACCTGTACAAGTAGGCAAATTACCTTGGTCATGAATAATCAGTGGTACATCATCTATCCCACCCTCTACAGGGATATTATCAATGGAAGTCTCACTAATAGTTCTATATAACCAATCCCTGGAATCTTTCGGGCTCGGATATGCACCTGGATGCGGAATAACTGGCATATCAACACTCCCCCCACGTTTTAGTAACCCAGTTAAAAATGCTTTATTATAGTATATTTAAGGGAAGTTAAAAGGTGAGTAGTATTTGGTTACCGGTGACTAGTGACTAATTTGGGAAAACTTATTGGGCAAGGTGTCCAGAAGACATTTTTTTGACCCACTTTATTTTTTCTACAAATATGGTATACTATAGAAAATAAATAATATAATAGATATATTAAGCTATGAAAGGCACAGTAGCGGTTTATGGTTACAAAAATAGAGAATAGGCTGGTTGGTGCAAAGCCTATAGAACATAAATTGCCAAGTACATCCTGGAGCTTCAATAGGAAACTATTGCGGTTTTCACTCGTTATAGTGAAATGAGGCATCAGTTAAAGAATAGTCATAGTCTATAGTCTCTAATTTGATGTGAATTAAGGTGGTACCACGAGTCTTTTCGTCCTTAGGCGAAAGGGCTCTTTTTTTAGGAAAAGTTCCTACTTTAGGAAAAGTTCCTACTTTAGGAAAAGTTCCTACTTAGGTGATTTTAATAGCTACGAACTTTTCCGTATCTACAGTAGCTACAGAGGCTACAGTTCTACAGAAAAATGGGCACTGGTACTCACGTACAAACCTAAAAAGTTGCCCTAAACTAGTCACCAGTCACTAGTCACTAAATATAAAGGAGATGAAAAAAATGACCAATGTTTATGATGTACTATTGGAGCGTGGTTACATAGAGCAGGCCACCCATGAAGAAGAATTAAAAGAGCTTCTTGGAAAAGAGAAGGTCACCTTTTATATTGGTTTTGACCCCACAGCAGATAGCTTACATGTAGGTCACTTCATCCAAGTTATGGTTATGATGCACATGCAAAGACATGGTCACCGTCCTATTGCACTCTTAGGCGGTGGTACAGGTATGGTAGGAGACCCCTCAGGAAGAACGGATATGCGCAAAATGCTTACCAAAGAAAGAATAGCACATAATGTTGAGGCTTTTAAAAAGCAATTCTCTCGTTTTATTGACTTTGGACCAGACAAGGCAATAATGGTGGATAATGCTGACTGGCTTTTAGAATTAAATTATGTTGATTTTTTGCGAGAGGTTGGCAGACATTTCTCTGTAAATCGAATGCTTACAGCTGACTGCTATAAAAGCCGTCTCGAAGAAGGTTTGACCTTTTTAGAATTTAACTATATGATTATGCAGTCCTATGACTTTTTGGAGCTTTATCACCGGTATAATTGCAAACTTCAGATGGGTGGTAGTGACCAATGGTCTAATATTTTAGGTGGGGTAGAACTGATAAGAAGAATTGAGAGCGGGGCTGCCTATGGACTAACCTTTAAATTACTCACTACCAGCGAAGGTAAAAAAATGGGTAAAACTGAGTCAGGTGCAATCTGGCTAGACGCCGAAAAAACTAGTCCCTATGACTTTTACCAATACTGGCGTAATGTAGATGATAGTGATGTAGAAAATTGTCTCGCCCTTTTAACTTTCCTCCCCATAGAAGAAGTAAGAAAACTAGGAGCACTAGAAGGGGCTGAGATAAATAAAGCCAAAGAAATCCTTGCCTATGAAGTTACCAAATTGGTTCACGGTGAAGAAGAGGCTAATAATGCTCAAAAAGCGGCAAAAGCTCTCTTTGGCTCAGGAAAAAAAGAAGGGTCTATCCCAACAACTGAAATAGATGAAACACTTTTTGATGAAGGTGTAGAAATTTTGACCTTACTTCAAGATGTAGGCCTTATCCCTTCTAAAAGCGAAGGTAGACGCTTAATCCAGCAAGGGGGCCTTACCATCGATGAAAAGAAAGTAAATGATTTCAATCTAGTAATTAAAAAAGAGGATTTTGTAGATGGGAAAATGATGGTCAGAAAAGGCAAAAAAGTATATCACCTTATTAAGTTAATATAAAAAAGGAGGCCTAGCCTCCTTTTTTACGTCTTTCGCCTATTCGTTTGGTACCCCCATACATTGTTGGGATCGGTGCCCTCACTGTTTCTCTCATTAACCTTTTTTTATTTCACTTTTCCGCGATTTTACTCTTCACACTATTTATTTCGCTGCTTCACTATTTCTATGCTTTTCGTACCTTTCTCGGTCGGCCTTTTTCAAATACTTTTTTCTAAGGCGTAGAGATTTAGGAGTAACCTCTAAATATTCATCATCATCCAGATAGGAAATTGATTGTTCTAAACTAAGATTCAGAGGTACTTTCAATTTTACTGTTTCCTCCTTAGTGGAAGAACGCATATTACTTAAAGCCTTTTCTTTACAAACATTTACTGTAATATCCTGTTCCCGGTTATTTTCCCCAACCAGCATACCTTCATAGACCTTAGTACCCGGTCCGATAAATAATATCCCCCGCTCTTCAGCCCCTAATAGCCCATAGGTATTAGCTGTGCCACTTTCATGAGCAATCAGTACTCCATTTCTACGCCCACTAATTTCTCCTCGATAAGGCTTATAAGAATCAAAGTTATGATTTAATATCCCATAACCCCGGGTATCCGTTAAAAATTCCGTCCTAAAGCCTACCAAACCACGGGCAGGAATTAAATATTCCAGTCTAACCTGCCCATTTACATTAACCATATTCAATAGTTCCCCTTTGCGGTAACCCAACTTTTCCATAACCGGACCCATATAATCTTCCGGTATGTCAATGGTTAAAAATTCAAAAGGTTCATGACGAATACCATCAATTTCGCGAAAAATTACTTGAGGTTTGGAAACCTGAAATTCAAGACCTTCCCGCCGCATCGTTTCAATTAAAATAGCCAAATGTAGTTCGCCCCGGCCAGCTACTTCAAAAACATCTGGACTTTCAGTTTCTAAAACCCTTAATGATACATCAGTTTCCATTTCCTTGGATAATCTAGCTCCTAGTTTTCTAGCTGTAATAGGTTCACCTTCAAGACCGGCGAAAGGAGAATTGTTAACCATAAAACTCATTTTTAGGGTAGGTTCATCAATTTTTAATAATGGTAACGCTTCTTGGACCTCGGGGTTACAGATAGTCTCCCCCACGTTAATTTCCCCTAGACCGGTAATAGCTACAATCTCTCCTACAGAAGCTTCTTCGATTTCTACACGTTTTAACCCTTGAAAACCTAAAAGCTTATTAATTCGAGCATACTCTACACTACCATCCCTTTTCATTACCGCTACTTGTGTTCCTGTTTTAATTATACCTCTATTAATCCTACCGATCGCAATACGACCAACATAATCATTATAATCAAGAAGTGTAACCTGTAGTTGAAAAGGGGCTGCAAATTCCCCTTGGGGGGCAGGAATATTCTTAATTATTGCTTCATAAAGGGGTTGCATATCTTCACCCATATTATCAGGCTCATTTCCGGCTATCCCCTTAATCCCCGAAGCATAAATTACTGGAAATTCTAATTGCTCCTCAGAAGCTCCTAGTTCGATAAATAAATCTAATACCTCATCAATAGCTTCATAAGGTCTAACTCCTTCCCGATCCATCTTATTAACTACCACAATGGGCTTGAGATTTTCCTCTAAGGCTTTGCGTAGCACAAACTTCGTTTGAGGCATACACCCTTCAAAAGCATCAACTACTAAAAGCACACCATCCACCATTTTCATAATCCGTTCTACTTCCCCACCAAAGTCAGCATGCCCCGGGGTATCAACGATATTGATAGTATAACCTTGATAACTAATAGAAGTATTTTTGGCTAAAATGGTGATACCTTTTTCTCTTTCCAGGTCATTGGAATCCATAACCCTTTCCACTATATGCTCATTAGTACGAAATACCCCGGACTGAGATAGTAACTTATCTACAAGAGTTGTCTTTCCATGATCTACGTGAGCTATTATTGCTATATTTCTGATTTTGCCTTGATCCATATATATTTTTTCCTCCTAACTACCTTAAACCGCCTATAGTCTATAGTCGATGGTCATCAATGTTGCATTTATCGCGTATAGTAACACGTGATATTTTTAATTCTTTAATAATGCCACTTGAGTATTTTATGCTTAATTGCAATTAATTACAAGTATCTTTTAGAACAACCACCTACTTTCCCTTAGCCATCCGTGCAGAATTTTTAATAAACTCATAAGCCCCTACCGTAAATAAGCCCATACTAAAACCGGCTATTGCTCCTCTGATAGTAAATTCCAACAAAATACAGCCAATAATCATCCCTGTTATTCCCAATATCCAAGGGATAAAATTATTATTAAGGGGGGTATGATGCTTTAATAACCATCCAAGGCCATACAAAAAGACAAAAGAAGCCATAAAAGGGTTTTCTAGTATCATTTTAAAAACATCCAGAAATTCCACAAGTATCACTCCAACCTTTTTATTTAATATTTATGTACAGTTACATAAATATAGGCATAAAAAAAGAAAAAAATCCGGTTTTCCCGGATTTTAGGATTCTAAACTACATGTTTATAAATCTTTTCTAATAGCTTGTTTAATTCAATAAGTTCATCTTCAGTGTAACACTCCATTATTTTTGCTAAAAATTCTTTATGGGGAAGTACAGTTTGGTTATAAAGTTCTTTACCCGCATCTGTTAATTCAACCCGAACTACGCGCCGGTCTTTTTTATCCTGGAGTCTTCTTACCAGGCCCTTTTCTTCCATCCGTCCAATAATTGAAGTAATATTTGAATTAACACATGCCGACTGTTTGCTTAACTCAGACATTGGGGTTGATTGTTCTATAGATAAATTCCAGAGAATACTAAATTGACTAGGAGTAGTACCGTATTTTCGCAAGTCATCTTCAGCTATTCGCTGTAATTTAGCAAAAGTTTTTCTAAAAAGTGTCCAAGTACTAAGTTGTTTATCCACATTTATACCCCCTTTCCAAAAAATGTTTACATCTATATATTTTCAACATGAAAAATCTGATTCCTTCTATTTTTCTGAAAAGTTAGTAACTTTTTTTACTGAATATTTTTTGGTTAAGTACGTTACGCTAAAATTAACAAAAATTCATTGTAGACAGGACATTCACCATTCAAGATGCAAAAAATAAGAGGCAAAAAAAACAAGAGGATATAAGCTGGATTTTCGGTAGGAGGTGTGTTCCCTTTCATATAATTCCAATCATTCCTTTCGAGCCGGTGAGTACTGATACTATTCCCACTGGGCCTTCTTGGGTAGGACAAGTCAAATGGGATGGAGTAAGAGTCTTAACTTATCATACCGGGCAAGAAACCAAATTATATAATCGTCATTGTAATGAGAGAACGGCTCATTATCCCGAGTTAGTGGATTTTTGGCAGGGTAATTCAAACTCTTTTATTTTAGACGGAGAAATAATTGCTCTTAAAGATGGTAAACCATCATTTTATACTGTGATGAAAAGAGACGGTATTACAAATCTCAGCCAGGTGGAAAAAGTAAAAAATACAATACCCATAACATACATGATCTTTGATGTACTTTATTGGAATGGAGAGTGGATTACCCAACATCCTTTATTAAAAAGACAGGAAATTTTGCAAGAAATAATTAAACCTAATGAACAAATCCTACTGGTAGATAACGTTCAAGATGCAAATATTTTATTCGAAGTCATAAAGAAGCAAGAGTTAGAAGGAATAGTATTAAAAGATTTATCCAGCACTTACTTAATTAATGGTAAAGATTCAAGATGGCTAAAAAAGAAATTTTATCAAGATTTAATAGCGGTTGTAGGTGGTGTGACCTTACGAGGTTCAATAGTCAACTCTTTACTTTTAGGTCTTTATGATCAATATGGAAACCTCCATTATATTGGACATGCAGGAACAGGAAAACTCACCCAAAATGATTGGCGTAACTTAACTGAAAATATAGCTCATCTCATTATACCGGAGATGCCCTTTGCTAAACCCCCTACCCGCCTTAAAGGAGCAATTTGGCTAAAACCCAAACTCACGGTTAAAGTGCAGTTTACCCAGTGGCTAGAAGGACATACATTAAGACAACCCAGTATCCAGGCCTTTGTAAATGTTGACCCGCGGACTTTGATAAGTGAGCGAGAAAAATAGGTTAAGGCTAAGATTATTATGTATAGTCAATCGACTTTCAATTTCCTGGTCTAAAATCGCAAGCATCATACTACTTATAAAAGAGAACACTCTTATATTAAGGAGAAAAGCATGCTTTCGATTTTATTCTATAGTTTACTGGCTGGATTAGCTACCCTTTTAGGTTGTATGGTAGTGCTGGCCTTTGGAAGGCCAAATGAAAAACTTCTGGCCTGGATGCTAGGCTTGGCAGCTGGAATAATGCTGACGGTAGTAATTATTGATTTGATCCCTTCAAGTTTTATATACAGTAATCTAATAGTGGCAATGATAGGCTTTCTTTTAGGAAATTTGTTACTACTAATTTTGGATTTGGCCATCTCTACACTTCCGGCTATCAGACGGATGCAAGAATCAAAGAGAGGCCATTTTTTAAAAATGGGTTACTTAATTGCTATTGGCATAGCTCTCCATGACCTTCCAGAGGGAATAGCAATTGCCGCAGGCTATTCTGCTACAGATGAACTAGGATTAATAATCGCACTAGCAATTGGTCTTCATAATATACCAGAAGGAATGGCCGCAGCTGCACCACTTAAAATGGGTGGGATGGGTAATCTTGCCATCATTATACTTATCACTTTAGTAAGCACTATTACACCTTTAGGAGCATTTATTGGTTTGCTCCTTGTTTCTATTTCTAAATCCTTTATTGCCCTTTTATTAGCAATGGCGGGCGGTGCAATGACATATATCGTCAAAAGTGAATTATGGCCTGAATCGCAAAGAAGACACCCAAACTATGCGCGCTTAGGTGCCTTCTGTGGGGTAGTGATTATGTTATCGGTAGGGCTAATTCATTAGGGGCTACGCCCCGTAGCTACAGGACCTACAGTACCTACAGGAGCTACAGAAAAGATTAAGATTTTATGACTATCGACTATAGACCATTGACTATAGACTACAATTAGTACATATTTTTCTCCCTTTAGGTAAATACTTAAGCTAGCACTTGCCTGGAGGATTTTCTATGTCACAAATTTTTTTACTTGGTTCTATTGGATTATTAACGGGTTTAGTAAATGGATTATTAGGAATTGGTGGGGGAACAATTTTAATCCCTGCCATGATTTTTTTATTAGGGGAGAAACAGCATCAAGCCCATGGCACCTCTTTAGCCATTATCTTGCCTACTGCAGTAATTAGTGCTCTGGTCTACTATTTTCACGATAACTTGGATATTCCTTTAACGATCAAAGTAGTCACCGGTGCAGTTATCGGGGGTTATATCGGAGCAAAATTAATGAATTTGATACCAGCTAAAAGTCTAAAAAAACTATTTGGCATCTTTATGGTTATCGCCGGCCTTAGGATGGTATTTTAGGATGTTGTTATTTATAATTGGCCTTTTAATGGGTATCTTAAGTGGACTGGCTATTGGCGGAGGAACTCTTCTCGTTCCTGCTCTTATTTATTTAGTAGGGACTAAACAGCACATTGCTCAAGGTGTATCTTTAGCAGCATTTATACCTACAGCTATTGTAGCCGTTTTGACCCACTACCGCCAAGGCAATGTCAAATTACGCTTGGCTGGATATCTAGCCATAGGAAGCTTAGTAGGTGCAGTCTTTGGTTCCTTGCTCGCTTCCAATCTTAATGCTGATATTCTTAAAAAAATCTTTGGTTTGTTCCTAATCGGCATGGGCATCTATGAATATACCTGTAAAAGTAAATTAGAGAAATTACAAGAAAAAGGTAAAGCTAATCAAACTTCTAAACAATCAATGGGGAAAGTCATACCGTTACATAAGCCATTACGGGGAAACGGGAAGAATAAGGTTGATGTGAAGGCTAAGGTTAAGAAAAAACATTAGTGACCAGTGGCAAGTAACCAAAAAAGCTTACGGGTCATTTTGTTAGGTCTTAACCTCAACCTTAACCTAGCGTAGCGTAACCTAACTGACGAAAGTCAGTTACTCCTACGGTAGTGGCAGTTCCTCCGCATTCTTGGCTTCTTCGGGAATCACAATTTGTTCAGCTTTATTCAGATTGAACATTTCATAGGACATAGACATATCCATGCTAGAGAACATATCTGCCATTTCCTTGGGGAATTGACCTTCCTCAACTAGAGCCTTTCCCATATTTCGCATGTTTTCCGTTAAATCCATGGATGTTTTAACCATATCCAAT
>JBMNUR010000116.1:0-8722 GCA_050946395.1 Peptococcales bacterium | reverse complement strand
TAATCAAAAAGTAATGAAATTAAAAATGAATATTTTAATTTTGCAAGAATACCTTAAATAATTCAGCATTAGAAAACTGCGTTCGGCAATGCGGAAAGAGAGGTGAACTTGCAAAAAATGAGTAGAGTATTAGTACAATCAGTTGATAGGGCTTTATCAATTTTGAATGTCTTTAGCCAGCATGAAGAATTAGGTGTAACGGAAATTAGTAAACTTATTGGACTAAATAAAAGTACCACATATGGTCTATTAAGTACTTTATTTGAAAATGGCTATGTAGATAAAAAAGCAAATGGTAAATATTGTCTTGGTCTAAAGCTTCTTGAATTGGGACAATATGTGCAAAAACGTTTAGACGTTCGAAATATTGCGAGACCTTTTTTAGAAGAATTATGTGAAAAATATGATGAAACTATTCACCTTGTCCTGTGTTACCGGGGTGGTGCCTATTATGTGGATAAGGTAGAAAGTGCGAGAAGTATTGTTAATATCACACAAGTCGGTAAAAAAGTAGCACTAAATGCTTCTTCAGTGGGTAAAATTATTTTAGCCTATTTACCTAAGGAACAACAAGAAAAAGAATTAGCTTTACCCTTGCATCAATATACACCCAATACCATTGTTGATCCAGTTGAATTACGTGAACATATTGAAGTGGTGCGTGAAAATGGGTATGCCTTAGATATAGAAGAAATTGAGTTAGGTATCCGTTGTGTTGGTGCACCCATTAGGAATTATTCCGGTCAGGTGATAGGGGCTTTTAGTTGTTCTGCACCTGCTACCCGAGTGAGTGCCGAAAAGTTAAGTGAGATAATTGAAGCTGTTAAAGAAACGGCTCAAAAGATTTCACAAAAATTAGGGTATAAAAAGATTAGTTCTTGATACTCTTTTTAATAAAAATTAATAGGGAGGAATGCTAAATGACATTTAAAAGTGATATTGAGATTGCTCAAGAGTGTGAATTACAGGTAATTAATGAGATTTCTGAAAAAGTGGGAATTCCTGATAACTATGTTGAAAATTATGGTAGATATAAAGCCAAAGTAGATTATCGGCTTTTAGAAGATTTAAAGGATCAGCCTAATGGTAAGTTAATTCTTGTTACAGCTATTAATCCTACACCTGCAGGTGAAGGCAAGACTACTACTACCGTTGGTCTAGGTGATGCATTAACTAAGCTTGGTAAAAGAACTATTATAGCCTTAAGAGAACCTTCTTTAGGACCCGTTTTTGGTGTAAAAGGTGGAGCAGCTGGTGGTGGTTATGCTCAGGTAGTTCCTATGGAAGACATTAACCTTCACTTTACTGGTGATTTACATGCGATTGGTACCGCAAATAACCTTCTTGCTGCATTAATCGATAATCATATTCAACAAGGCAATAAGCTAGGTATCGATAATAGAAGAATTACCTGGAAACGGGCTCTTGATATGAATGATCGCCAACTAAGATATATTGTTTGTGGTTTAAATGGTAAGGCCAATGGTGTTCCTCGGGAAGATGGTTTTGATATAACAGTAGCATCAGAAATTATGGCAATTCTTTGTTTATCTAAAGATATTGATGATCTAAAAGCAAGGATTTCTCGCATTGTAGTTGGTTATACCTATGATGATAAGCCTGTTACTGCCCAAGATCTGAATGCGCAAGGGGCTTTGGCTGCATTATTAAAAGATGCTCTTAAGCCAAATCTAGTGCAGACTCTTGAACATACTCCTGCTTTTATTCATGGTGGACCATTTGCTAATATTGCTCATGGGTGTAACAGTGTAATGGCAACTAGAATGGCCTTAAAACTTAGTGAATACACAGTTACCGAAGCTGGTTTTGGTGCTGACTTAGGTGCTGAGAAATTTATTGATATTAAATGTCGTATGGCAGAGCTAAAACCGGATGTTGTGGTCATCGTGGCTTCCATTAGGGCTCTTAAACATCATGGCGGTTGTCCCAAACTCGAATTAGGTCAAGAAAACTTAGATGCTTTAGAAAAAGGCCTACCTAATTTATTAAGACATATACATAATATAACTGAAGTATTTGGTTTACCCGCTGTGGTAGCTATTAATAGATTCCCAACGGATACTGAAAATGAACTGGAGTTAGTTTATGCTAAATGTAAAGAAATGGGCGTAAATGTTGCTTTATCAGAGGTTTGGGGTAAAGGTGGTAATGGTGGGTTAGAATTAGCTAAAGAAGTAATCCGGCTAAGTGAAGAAACCACTACTAACAACTTTAGATTTGCCTATGAAGTGGATAAAGGTATCAAAGAAAAAATTGAAACTATTGTTACTAAAATTTATGGCGGTAGCGGAGTGGAATATTCTAAAACTGCAGAAAAAGAAATTGCCCAATTAGAAAGTTTAGGTTATGGCAACCTACCTATTTGTATGGCTAAAACCCAATATTCTTTCTCCGATGAGCCAGGGAAATTAGGTGCTCCTACCGGTTTCAAAATTACCATAAGCAAAGTAAAGGTTTCCGCTGGGGCAGGTTTTCTAGTTGTTTTAACCGGAGAAATTATGACTATGCCTGGCCTACCTAAAGTTCCTTCTGCGGAGAGAATAGATATAGATAACAACGGAAAAATTTCTGGTTTGTTTTAAATAATAATACGCGTCTATTCATAGACGCGTATTATTATTTAAAATTTTATGGTATTGTATTTATAGTAATGAAACTTTAAAAAAAGGAAGTGATTGATTTGAAATTAGCTAAGAGAGTAAGGGTTATAGAACCATCGGCTACTTTAGCACTGATGGCTAAGGCAAAAGCTTTAAAAAGTCAAGGGAAAAAAGTTCTTGAATTTCAGGTTGGAGAACCGGATTTCAGTACGCCGGAAAATATTAAAAGTGCTGGTATTAAAGCAATAGAAGAAAACTTTACATATTATACTCCATCCCCTGGTACTATGGAACTAAGAGAAGCTATCGTGGAAAAATTTCAAAAAGAAAACAACCTAACTTATACCGTTAATGAAGTAATGATATCTAACGGTGGTAAGCACTGCTTATTTAATGCCATTATGGCTATAGTTGATTCCGGTGATGAAGTAATCATCCCTACTCCTTACTGGGTCACATATCCGGAAACTGTAAAAGTTGCTGATGGTGTGCCGGTATTTTTAGAAACTACTAGTGAAAATGATTTTAAAGTTACGCCGGAACAATTGGAAAAGGCAATCACTGACAAAACAAAACTATTGATTCTCTGTAGTCCTTCTAATCCAACAGGATCTGTTTATACCAAGGAAGAATTAGAAGAACTGGCTAAGGTGGTAGTAAAGCATCAGATTTATGTTCTATCAGATGAAATGTATGAAAAGCTTGTTTATGATGGTTTAGAATTTGTAAGTTTCGCCAGTCTGGGTGAGGAAGTTAAAAAATTAACCTTAACCTTTAATGGTGTATCAAAAGCTTATGCTATGACTGGCTGGCGGATAGGATATGTAGCTGGTGATCAAGAAATCATTAAAGCTATGAATTCCTTACAAAGTCATGCTACATCCGGTCCTAATGCCATTGCTCAAAAGGCTAGTGTGGAGGCTCTTCTGGGAACCCAAGAACCAGTGGAGGACATGCGGAAGGAATTTGATGAACGCAGAAAGCTTATGGTTAATGCTTTAAATGATATACCTGGCATAACCTGTCGTATTCCCAAAGGTGCATTTTATGCATTTCCTGATATCTCAAGCTTTATCGGTAAAAGCTTTAAAGGTGAAAAAATTAATTCCGATGATGATTTCGCTCGACTTTTATTGGAAAATTACTATGTAGTTGCTGTGCCGGGTTTTTCTTTTGGAGCACCAGGCTTTTTACGTTTCTCCTATGCTACCTCACGGGAAGTTATCGAAGAAGGTATGCGACTCTTAAAAGAGTTTACTCAAGAAATTAAATAATGAATTAAATAAACCAGGGACACTCCTCGACTTCGAAGCCAAGCTTCAAAGAGAGGTGTGTCCCTTTTCATTCCAAAGTATTTTATTGTTATCTTGACTTAAACTTTTTTTAAGAGATATAATATTTATAGCATATGACCAAAACAGGAGGAATTATGATGGCATCTAATTGGGAGCAATTGATAGAAATGTTTGAAAATGAACTATGGAGCAGTTTCAGCAAAGTGGTTATTGACCACGCTAAAGACCCACGAAATTTAGGTAGAATTGATAATGCAAGTAATTATGCTTTTCTCACCGGCCAGTGCGGAGACACTATACAGATTTGGCTTAAAATAAATAATGACGGCATTATTGAAGAAATAACTTTTTGGACCGATGGTTGTGGAGCTACAATTGCTTCGGGCAGTATGATTACAGAATTAGCCAAAGGTAAGTCTATTAAGGATGCCCTTAATTTAACACCTCTTGATTTGTTAAAAGCTTTAGACGGGCTTCCGGATGAACACATTCACTGTGCTATTTTGGCAGTTAATACTCTCCATGAAGCAATTAAAAATTAAATAACTAGTTTGCGTGAAAGTCAAATTTTTATTTAATTTACAAAAAGCAAGAGGTCGGAAATAGGAAAGAATTTTTCTACTTCTTGCTCTTTCTTTTTTGACTTCCTTTTTCAAATTCTGATTACCGTTTAATGTTCACAGGCATTTTTACCGGTCTTTAAAGTGTCATTCAAATAACTTTCCACTATAGTTTGAGAATCACCGGCAGGGGCACCAGTAATAACCTCTACACCTGTTTCACGGAATAACCCTTGAGCACTGGCTCCCATGCCACCGGCAATAACTAAATCTACTTTTTGATCCTTTATCCATCTAGGCAATACCCCCGGCTCATGGAGTGGTGGTGTCAATACGCTTTTTCTAATAATTTCCTTTTCTTTTTTATTGACCTCATAAAATTCAAATACTTGACAGTGACCAAAATGCATACATAATTCACCATTAGCTACTGGTAACGCAATTTTCATAGTTCATCTCTCCTAACTAATTAGATTTATTAATTTATTTTTTATAGCCGTAAATTCCTGAGTTGCAGGGCTATCCGGTGCATATTCGATAGTACTTTGGCCATGAATTTGGGCTTGGGTAACAGAACGGTCATAGGGTATGATTCCTAAAACTGATATGTTTTTTCTTTGACAAAAAGATAAGATTTCATTGGACATTTCCGGATTAATATCCGATTTATTAATACAAACTGCTTGAGGGATATTAAAGTGTTGCGCAAGAGTGGTTATTCTCTCTAAGTCATGAATTCCCGATAAAGTAGGTTCAGTTACTATTAAAAGTAAATCACACCCAGAAAGAGAAGCTATTACAGGACAGCCAATACCCGGTGAACCATCAATCAGTAGATAATTTTTATTTTCTTGGGCGGCTATTTTTCGTGCTTCACTTTTTACTAAGGTTACGAGTTTTCCGGAGTTTTCTTCCGCAATACCAAGCCGGGCATGAACTAAGGGACCATACTCAGTTTTAGAAATAAACCAATGTCCAGATAAGTTATCTTCTAAAGTAATAGCTTTGTTTGGGCAAAAATAAGCACAGACACCACAGCCTTCACACGCAATATTATCCAGTATTAGTTGGGGACTTTTCTCTGACTTCGAAGTCGTATCCCCAAGAGAGTTGTGTCCTTTTTCCACCAAATCTATTGCTTCAAACCTGCACAATTCTTGACATTTACCGCATACTGAACACTTATCATTATTGATAAAGGCTGTTTTGCCGCTCCAAAACTCATGTTCTTCCAGAATAGTAGGGTTAAGAACTAAATGCAAATCAGCTGCATCTACATCACAATCTGCCATCACTTTGCTTTCTAAAAGAGTCGCTAGGGCTGCTACTAAACTGGTTTTACCTGTACCACCCTTGCCACTTATAACAACTATTTCCTTCAGCATATTAATACCTCCAGGTCCGCCATTAGATTTTGAAAAAGGTTTTCATAGTGAGGTAAATATTCTAAAAATATTTTGCCTTGGGAATAGGCTTGGGCAATAGCTCTATCTTCAGGAATTTCTAGAATAATTGGTATTTCTTCTTTTTTACAGTAGTCGTGTATAGTTTCGTGAGGATATTCCTTCGATTTCGAAGGCTTATCCCCGAGAGAGGTCCGTCCTCTTTCCTCAAATCGGTTGACACCAACTGCAAAGGGTAAATTTAATTGTCTGAGAGTTTCTACGGCTAGTTTTAAGTCACTCAGTCCAAAGGGAGTAGGTTCTGTAACCAATAAAACAAAGTCAGCTCCCCGAACAGCCTGAATCATAGGACAAGATGTGCCAGGAGGACAGTCAATAATGGAAATTTCACTTTGTGATCCATGTTCTTTGACTTTTTTAATTAAAGGTGGAGACATAGCTTCACCAATACGCATTACTCCGTGAACAATTTTAAGATTATTTTTTATTCCTTGTTGAACTTCACCAATACCTCGGGCCGTTTCTTTTAAAGCTTGGGTGGGACAAATCATGAAACAACCGCCACAACCATGACAAAGTTCCGGAAAGATTAAGATACTATTATTCACATTGACAATAGCATTAAACTCACAAAATTCACTGCACTTACCACAACCTATGCATTTACTAGCATCAACATCCGGAACAGGCATTTGAACTTGGAAGCTGTTATGCCATTTTGGTTGAAAGAAAATATGATTATTAGGTTCTTCCACATCACAGTCGACCAAGGTTACATCGCTTCCGTGGCTACTTAGATAAGAGGCTAAATTACTGGCAATTGTAGTTTTTCCCGTACCCCCTTTACCACTAGCAATAGCAATTTTCATTTGGGATACCTCCTAAATAGTGACTAGTAATTAGTGGCTAGTCAGTAGTTACAGAATGGTTTTACATAAAATTTTCGCTATTTTTTTATTTGTTTTTATCTGTGCCATCTGTGTTTATCTGTGGCTTAATACCATTTTTTAACCCTAAATCTCGCTAAAATTTACATCCAGTGTCCCTCGACATTATTTGTCGTGGTCTTTGGTAATTTACCAGCTTTGTAATCATTAATTGCCTCTTTGACAGTAGTTGCTTTAGCTAGGTAAATATCTACACCGGCCTTTTCTAAAACTTGAAAGGCTTTGGGACCTACATTGCCGGTGATTAAAACTTTCGCCCCGGCATTAGCTACAGTTTGAGCTGATTGAATACCTGCCCCTTGGGCGGAATTAAGATTTTGTGCATTATCAATACTGTGATATGAGTCTTTTTCCAAATCATAAATAATAAAATGAGGTGCTCGCCCAAACCTTTCGTCTAAAAAACTATTTGGAGTTTTCTCTCTCGAACTGATAGCAATTTTCATAGAAAATACCTCCCGTAAAGTATTTATAGTTGACATATGCTCAAAACTAATATACCATAGTATTGAGCATATGTCCATTAAATTATGAAAAAGGGGGGATATAAATGCCGGGATTTAGTGGAACAGGTCCGATGAATGAAGGTCCAATGACAGGTAGAGGTAGAGGGTATTGTGTGAAAGAATACGACCCGCAGGTAGATAATTTTTACAGGTGTGGTCGTGGTAGAAGAATGGGTAGAGGTATGGCTGTAGGTAAGGGTCTCAAACAACAATTACAAGGTAACAATACAAAGGAGAAATAAATGTTTTGTATAATAGTTTAACAGCTGTTGAACCTCTCAGGTCCAACAGCTGTTTTCTAGAAAAATTATATTCTTTCTAACAGTTTTGCAAGATCCAGATTTTCTACCGGATAATCCTCGATTTCTCCCTTATCACCTTTTACACTCAAAGAAGGCTCTAAAGGTAAAGTACCTAACATAGGCACATTAATTTCTTCGGCCATCTCTTTGGTTTTACCTTCCCCGAAAGGATACATTTTTTCTTGGCAGCCGGGGCACTCAATATAGCTCATATTTTCCACTAAGCCTAAAATAGGAATATCCATTTTTTTAACCATATTAATAGCTTTCCTTACTACCATGTTTGCCAAATCTTGTGGAGAAGATACAATAACTACTCCATTAAGTGGTAAACTCTGTAGCACTGTTAAAGGGGCATCACCTGTGCCGGGTGGTAAGTCTACTACAAGATAATCTAGATCTCCCCAAATTACTTCATCCCAAAACTGTTTAATGACCCCAGAGATGACTGGGCCCCGCCATATCACAGGTTCATCTTCATGAGGCAATAAGAGGTTGATAGACATTATTTCGATGCCATTTTTACTTTTTACCGGTAGAAGACCGTTTTCAGTTCCTTGTGGTAAACTTTTAACACCAAAAAGCTTGGGGATACTAGGTCCGGTAATATCAGCATCTAGAACACCTACTTTGAATCCCTGTTTTTGTAGGGCTGAGGCTAACAGGGAAGTTATTGTTGATTTACCTACACCGCCTTTACCGCTCATAACGGCAATAACATGCTTTACATTGTTTAAAGGATTAGAATTTTCTTTGATTGCACTAGCGCATGTTTCACTGGAACATTGCTCGCTAGTGCAATTACAATTTTCCGAACAACTTTTGCTCATAATCGACACCTCTAATTTGTTAAAATGGTAAATTTTCACCTATATTATAAAACTAATAATGAGCATATGTCAACAAATGACTATAATATTAAGAAATATTAAATATTAGTTTTTATTTCTTTTATTTTATTTTTATTTTGAAGGATATTAAAATTTAAAAGAGAATAAATATTAATTAGTATTCAGCAATGAAAATCAATGTTCGGCAATATTGAACAAAAGGTGGTGTATTTAATGACTTTGCGTAGTAGGAAAATA
>JBMNUR010000115.1:0-8814 GCA_050946395.1 Peptococcales bacterium | reverse complement strand
TTTTGGGAATAAATACCCAGAAAACTATTAATGCGCCGGCTAAAAGTTGTATTGTGGAAACAACGTGGTCAATAGTATAAGGTGCATAATCCATTGCATATGGTAAATAGTTATATAACGCATTGGGCACTACGCCATACATAATACATAAGAACCCTAGACCACCCATTGCCACATACATATTTGTTGGAATCTGAACCGGCTCTAATGCTCTGTCTTCGCCAAAAAACATAAACCAAAAAAGTTTTAAAGCAATAGACAAAAATGTACCTATACCGGCTAAATATAAAAGTAAATCCACCGCCGGCCATCCGCCATAGGAAGCTGCAGAGAGTAACAGCGACTTTGTATTAAACCCGACAAATAACGGTGCACCGGCAATGGAGAGGGCACCTATGGCAAAAAAGATAGTAACCCAAGGCATTTTCCGCCATAATCCGCCAAGTTGAGTAAGCTTACGCAAACCTGTTGCATAAATTACTGCTCCTGCACCCATAAAGAGCAACGACTTGTTAAAGATGTTACTAAACGCATGTGCAGCAGCACCATTTAAAGCTAAATCAGTACCCATTCCTACACCAGCCACCATAAAACCAACCTGGCTGACAATATGATAGGATAATAGTCTGCGAACATCATTTTCTATTATTGCGAACATAGCACCATATAGAGCCATAAATACCCCAGCCCAGATAAGTAGCTCAGCACCGGGGAAAATCCGAATTAAAGCATATACCGCTACTTTAGTAGTAAAGCAATTCATAAACACAGTACCGGCTAAAGTTGCTTCAGGATAAGCATCAGCTAACCAAGCATGTAAAGGTGGAATTGCAGAATTTATTGCTACGCCCAACAAGATTAGCCAAAATGCCGCATCACCAGTACCGGTAAGACTCATAATTTCCGTTTGACCTGCGCTTACTTTTAAGAAAATCCCCGCTAATAGTAAATTACCGCCAAACATATGAACCAAAATATATCTAAACCCAGCAGCACGAGATTGAGCTGTACCGTTACACCAAATCAGAAATACTGAAGTAACAGCCATTAACTCCCAGAAGAAGATAAGAGTAACCCAATCTCCTGCGAAAACTGCGCCTAAGGAACTACCGGCATACATTAGACCGGCAGTTATCTCAACACGGTTTTTGCTATGCAAAGCATAGATATTACCTAAAATGGCCATGATGCAAAAAATCAAAGCAAAACCCCAGGAGAGTTTATCTACTTTAAGAACTATTAAATCTAGATTATTGATAAATGGGAGGCTCCAGATAGTATTGATCTCTAAGTTAAATAATGAGAAAAGAGCCAAAGCCGGAGCTAAAACCATGGTCAGCTGTCGTAATCTACCGGGTAGGATTCCGGCTAGAATACCACCAAATATCAAGATCAATCCCGGATGAAAACTAGTCATGGTCTTCTTCACCTCCACTGTAAAAGTCTTCCGGATATTGTAGATATTCTTTTCCGAAAGTTTTGGCTACAATAATTAAAACTAAGCAGCCCAATAAACCATAAATTGCATCAAAAGCAATCATTTCGTGCCACCAATAATCGGCATGGGGATGAACAAAGAGTACTTCAACTAATACACAGACTAAAATTATCAGGAGGCCTATAAGTACAACTTTTCTAGTCGTCATCCTACCATCCACCTCCAATCAACTGCATACTCTCTACAATGCTTTGGGCTGACATTACTGCTAAATCGTAAAAATTAACTCCGAAATTGGGGAATATACCCAATACAATTGAAAAAGTAGCTGTTATCATAATTGGAACTAACATATCCAGTCTTGCTTCACCATACTTTGGATATTGTTCGGACTTTTTGAAAAAGCCCAAATAACCAAGTGGTAATAAATAAGAGGCGCTAAGCATAGCACTAGCTATTAAGACTGCAACATAAAGGCCATAACCACCTTGGAGAGCACCGAGGGCTATATTCCATTTACTGATAAAGCCTATAATAAAAGGAACACCTGCGATACCCAAGGAAGCAATGGTAAAAGTGGCGATAGTTATTGGCATTTGACGCCCGATACCATGCATTTCACTGATATTTTCTTTATGAGTAGTGACATAAATAGCACCAGCACAGAAAAATAGAGTGATCTTCATAAAGGCATGGGCGATAATATGATACATCCCACCTAAAAAGCCTAGGGGAGTTAATAAGGTCACCCCTAATACTACATAAGACAATTGACCTACTGTGGAGAAAGCCAATCTTCTTTTCAAGTTATCCTGATTCATAGCGATTAAAGAAGAGGCTATAATCGTGAAAGCAGCAACCCAAGCTAATACATTAGCTGCACCTATTTGCCCTAAAAGTTCCGGCCCGTAAACATAGCCTACAACCCGTAAAATACCAAAGGCTCCTGCTTTAACAACAGCTACCGCGTGTAAAAGAGCACTAACAGGTGTCGGTGCAACCATTGCATCAGGTAACCAACCATGTAAAGGCATAACACCGGCTTTTACAGCAGCACCAACTGTCATCAAGAAGAACATTAATTGAAGCATGCCAACTGAACCATGTTCAAGAGTTAAGAACCCTCCTCCTTGGAAATCACCATGACCTGCTTGTATATAAGTCCAGATAATAGCGATTAAAAAGAGTTGGCCAGAAATTAAGGTGTATGCTAAATATTTACGACCTGATCTAATAGCTTCTTCATTACGTTTATGAATTACTAAGGGATAGGTGGCAATAGTTAGTATCTCATAAAATACGAAAAAGGTTAATAAGTTTGCGGCAAAAGCAATCCCCATGGTGGCTGATAAGCAAACTGCAAAAGATGCAAAATAACCTGTTTGGTATTTTTCATTATTGCCCCGCATATAACCTATTGAATAAAAAGAGGTAAATACCCATAATATTGAGGCTAAGGCGGCAAACAACATACCAGCCGTATCAACTCTTAATTGCAAATTAATCCCATAAGCCACATGAATAGGAGCAATCTCAATTACTTTACCTCCTAAGACAATGGGCAGCATGGATAAAACAATAGCTACTTTACCAAAAGCTGCTAAAAGGGTCCATGCTTCTCTTATATTGCGATTCTTTTCTCCTGTGAAAAGAATTAATACCGCCGCAATCAAAGAAATCAATACAGCCCACAATGGCCTATAGTCCAGCAAAATTTCTGGAGTCATCTAGTATCCACCCCCCGGAATAGCAAACTGAATAAACTGGGCAACAAGAGGCTCGTTAAAGATACCGATCACCAAAATGGATAATCCTAATACAACGATGGGTACAAGCATTTGCATCGGTAATTCGAGTGCTCCACCCGTAACTTTATCTTTAGCTTCTTTTGGAGCTTTTTTCATATAGATGTTTTCAATAACTCGGAAGAAGTAAATCGCATTTAATAAACTACTGATAATTATAATAACCACATAAAACCACATATCTTTTTCAATAGCACCTAAGACTAGATACCATTTACTAAAGAAACCTGCAGTAGGTGGCAAACCAACCATGGAAAGTGCAGCAATTACTAAAGCACCCATTGATAAGGGCATCTTTTTGCTTAAGTCAATATATTTATCAATGGTGTGTTCACCAGTACGCCATTTTACACCACCAGCTACCAAGAAGAGACAGCTTTTCATAACTGCGTGGTTAATAATATGCAATACCGCACCGATTAAAGCTAGAGAATTACCAATAGCTAAACCAACAACAATATAGCCAATTTGCGCCACACTAGAATAAGCCAACATGCGACGAAAATCTTTTTGGGCAATAGCCATAATGGAGCCTACAATAATACCTGCTGCCGCGAGCAAACCCATTATTTGCAAGGCTTTATAAACAGGTCCGGTAGTCGCAGCCATAATAAAGAAGAAAAATCTTAAAGCTGCATAGGCCGGTACTTTTGCCATTACTCCCGCAATAAAAGCTGTGGCTGCTGGATGAGAATAGGTATAAGCATCAGGCTGCCACCCATGAAGTGGGAAAAGGGCCATTTTAATTCCTAAGCCAATAACCAGCATAACAATAGCCACCATGACCGGTGGAGTATTTATTAAGGGTACTAATAGCTCCGACAAATCTGCCATATTTAAGGAACCTGTTACCGCATACAAATAACCAATTCCTAAAAGGTAAAATGAAGCACCAATGGTACCAATCAAAAGATAACGAAAAGCCGCAACGGTTGATTTATTGCCTCCAGCAGCAATTAGCCCATAACCGGCCAAGGAAGCTATCTCCAAAAATACATAGAGGTTAAACACGTCACCTGTAATCATCATCCCTATAAGACCAGCAGCCAACAAAAGATATAAAGTATAAAATACGCCTTTTTTCAGCCAGTGATCTTCTTTGACATAGGGGCCGGCATAAATAAGCACAAACATGGCCACAAATGTAACCATTACTGCCATAATACCTGAAAGAGGGTCAATAACATATTCTATCCCCCAAGGTGGGGCCCAATTTCCAAAATGATAATGCCATGTCCCATTTTTAAGGACCCGCATTAAGATATCTACCGCACCAATATTCGCAAATATTAATGCCCCTATTGACAATGTCTTCATAAGGCCTTTTGAAAAGTAGGCAAAGAGTGGAGCAAGAACTGCCATAGCAAGGGGCACAACAACGATTAAAGCTGGAAGTTGTTCTCTCATTTGTTCATCCTCCGTAATATCTCATCTTCCTCTAGGGCCCCATATTGGTCCTGAATTCTCATGAGTAATGATAAGGCAACACCTAAAGTACTCAAACTTACTACAATAGCTGTCAGCATAAGAGCATGAGGAAGGGGATTGACATAATGTTCAGCAATACTATCTGTGCCCCAGATAACCGGTAAGGTGCCACCTAACTTTTGACCTAAAACCAAGAAAAAAATGATAACTGCCACCTGCATAATATTCATAGCCATTACTTTTTTCACAAGGTTGTTACATGCTAATATCCCGAAAAACCCTAATAGAAAAAATACAGCCACTAACCAATAAATTAAATAATCAGTAAGAAAGCTAATCATTAAATGGACCCTCCTCTCCGGTTAGGGTAGAAAAGATTGTTATGATTGTTGCCATAACACATAGGGTTACACCAATCTCTATGCCTAAAATACCCCATGGATGTAGTTCTACCAATTCCTCAACCGGTAAAGGCAAACGTTCATATTCTAAAAATTTTCCGCCCATAAATACGGTAATAAAGCCTACTAAAGCATAGACAAAAGTACCGATACCAGCAAGGATCAAAGCTTTAGTACCGCTAATATTAAATAAGGCATCTTTTCCTTGAATCATCTTAGATAAAAGTACGCCTACCGCTAAAAGGGCACCTGCCTGGAAACCCCCTCCGGGGCCATATTCACCGAAAATGAGAACATAAAGTCCATATACCAAAGTAAAGGGCACAAGAACTCTAAAGGCAGTATCTAAGACAATGCTAGTAAACCCCATTTTCATTCTGCATCGCCGCCTTCCTTCCTACCACGTAAGATCATTACTGTTGCCGCTCCGGCAACGAAAATAACTGTAGTTTCACCTAAAGTATCATAACCCCGGTAATCAGCTAAAACACCGGTAACCAGGTTAGGCGAACCAATTTCGTCCATAGCATCTGAGATATACCTAGGTGATACATGACTGTTGGCCGGAGAATTAACATCACCTACTTGGGGTAAATCTGCAGCTACATAAAATAACATTATAGCCAACGCTATTGTTAATAATGCTGCCGTCTTTTTCATTAGCTGCACCTCCGGTTCAGTTTGTTAAGGGCAGATACAAAAAACAATGTTGAGATAACACCTATAACTGCCTCGGTAAAAGCTACATCAGCTGCTCCCATTATTAAATAAACAAGTACCGCGAAATAACTAAAAGCACTAAATAGAATAATAGAGGCTAAAAGGTCTTTAGCACCTAATGCAATAGCGCCAGTCGCAATTGCCAAAACTAAAAGAATTGTCTGAATAACAAATACATGCATGTCCTAATCCCCTTTCCGTTCCCAAGGTTTGATACCTATTCTATAGGCTTCACGACAAATAATATGAGTACCAATGGGATTAGCAAAAAGAATAAAAAAAGCGATAATTAAAAATTTTACACTAGTAAAGCTGAAGCCCTGATAAATGGCCAAACCTGTAAAACAAAGAATCATTCCTAGTGTCTCGCTTTTACCAGAGGCATGAAGACGAGTATAAAAATCTGGAAGGCGGAGAACACCTACAGCTGCTACCACAATAAAGAAAAATCCTACAAGGAGAAATAAGCTTGCTATGAGTGCTTTCACTTTTTCAAATCTCCTTTCCTTCCAATATATTTGGCAATAACCACCAATCCGATAAATCCTAAGATAGAGTACGATAGAGCAATGTCTGAATACATGTCAGGACGTTTGTCAATAAAGCCAATTAAAATTAATAAAAGAATTGTATCAGCACCTATGACACCTAATCCATTTAAGCGGTCATAGATAGTAGGTCCTTCGAAGACACGATACATCATGGCCAAAATAACGATTCCTGTCCCCACAATTAAACCCATAAATAACATATCCATGGTCATGTTGCTTGTCCCTCCTTCGTTTTGGCTAACACTACATCTTCTTCGCCAAAAATCCGGCTAATGCGAAGCATCATTTCCCCATGACCGTCCTCCAATCCATCTGCAGCACCATCAGTTAAAGCATGGATAGTATAAACACCCTCGTCCACATCCATAGTAATGGTTCCCGGGGTTACAGTAATGGAATTAGCTAAGGTCGCATGAGCCAAGGGGTTAGAAAAAGGTAGCTTAAATTGTACAACTTTTGGGTTAATAGGTAGCTTAGGGTCTAAAACAACCTTTGCTACATCAATGCTAGCCTTCGCTATTTCCTTAGTAAGATAAATCCAATAAAAAGTATATTTAAAATAAGGAAAATCGAAAGCATAAAAATACTTTTTGCCATCTTCGGAAGGTACATGTAATAGGGAAAGAGTCATCCAACTGGCCATTAAACAAGCACCGATGCCCATCGCTAAATGTAACATCTGAAATGAGCCCGACATTAAGATCCAGAAAGCAAATAAAATTGCCGTTAAACCAATAAAATGCTTTGTTTTCGATGTACCAACCTGAGTAGTTTGATTCTTTTTCATCCGCATTACCACCTAATAAAGTAGTTTTAATTTTAAATGTTCCCTTTGATTCAACGTCACTTTCCATCTAACGTCAAGAATAAAGTATTTCCGCTAGTACCACCTCTCTTATTTTTAAAAATTGAAACATTAAAAAAATAAAATATTAATTTTAATTAAAAATCAATAAATAGAAAAAAACCTGCTTAGCAGATCTTCCTTAGCAGATCTTCCAAATAAATTTAATCCATTATAGAATACCAGACAACTTTATACTCAGTCAATGTTTTTGGTTAAGGTCAAAAAGTTAAGTTTATCCCTAGTAAATATTTGCTATATTAATTAAAAAATCCTCTTTTTTTATAACTTTAAAATCAATTTTTTAATAAAATTATTCTAGAAGTTTGAAAAATGCAATATAAATAGCCCTATAAAAGCAAAAAACTGCCGATAATATCGACAGTTATAAGTCAGTTTTATTTTATGCCATGTTTTTTCTTAAATGCCTCTACCCGACCAGCTGCTGCAACAGTACGCTGTTTACCAGTAAAGAAAGGATGACATTTAGAACAAATCTCAACTCTTAATTCTTTTTTAGTAGAACCGGTTTCAAATTCATTGCCACAGGCACAAGTAACCTTCGCAACGCCATATTTAGGATGAATCTTTTCTTTCATTCGGGCTCACCTCTTTCCATCGGTATAACTAGAACACTTATACATTATATATTTTCTATTTGTGAGAGTCAACCTTTTACTTTGAGGAAAATCTGCATGTCAGTGGAAGAGTGGAAAGATAAATGAAACCACGGTCCCTTCGGGCACACGGATGCACACGGATAATGTTAGAGGTTAAGGGTGCCGGCCCAAATCTAATCACTGGTCACTGGTCACTAACTACTACTTACGAATGGGCTTGGTATAATTTCCCACAGCGACATGAGGTAATTCCTGGGTTAGAATGTCTAAAAATGCTGGAACACCCAAAGGCTCACCCTTGGGCTTAATTTCTGATAACCTTTTAATATAAATATCCGGATCAATATTGAGATTTCTAATTTGGATTCCTTTTACACCGGTTGTATTTACAAGATCAATTAATGCCTCAACTTCATTCTCGCAATCATTAATTCCCGGAAAAAATAAGAGATTCAAATAAGTATAGACTCCATATTTTTCAGCTACTTTTAAAGATTTTTTAACATTTTGCAAAGTATAATTCTTAGGTTGATAGTAACTATGATATGTATCAGAGACTGCACTATTTAGGCTTACTCTTAAAGAATCAATACCTGCTTGGCAAATATTTTCTATCCCTGAAGTATTACCACCATTGGTATTCATATTGATAGTACCATTATTAGTTTCTTTTCTTATTGTAATAATTGCTTCTGAAATAGTTTCGGCTTGTAAACTTGGTTCTCCTTCACAACCCTGCCCAAAACTAATTATAGGCTCTCGCTCACTACTAAGATGATGAATACCTAATTCCACAATTTCCTCAACACTAGGTGAAAAGTTAATCCTCTCCTGGGGAGAAGGGCAACATTCCGCAGGTTGTAAAGAAATACATCCCAAGCACCTAGCATTACAAACAGGAGAAACCGGGATGCCTCCTTCCCATCGCTCATAAAAAATATTCTGAGCCGTAAAGCAACTATATTCGAGGGCACAGTGGCTTAACTGACGCACAATGCGGTTTTCGG
>JBMNUR010000114.1:0-8855 GCA_050946395.1 Peptococcales bacterium | reverse complement strand
TCGCATTTAAAATTTCTTGAGAAGTACATCCACCAGGTTCGGGAGTACCTGTACCAGGAGCAAAGGCAGGATCTACTACATCAATATCTAAGGTAATATAAACCGGCCTATCTCCCAAATGTCCAACAACCTTTTTCAAAGGATTGAGAACTTCGTTAATATACATATTAGTATTTTTTTGTGCGTATTCAAATTCACACTTATCACCGGAACGAATACCAAACTGATACACATTTTTAGGCCCTATTTTTTCACAGACTTTGCGAAGGACTGTAGCATGGGAGTTGTTTTCTCCACAATAAGTTTCCCTTAAATCAGCATGGGCATCAAAATGTAAAACAACCAAATTTTTGTATTTTTCTGCATAAGCTTTGATTAAAGGCCAACTAACCAGATGTTCTCCCCCTAGGTAGATGGCGAATTTGTTATCCTTAATTATTTTTTTAGCTGCTACTTCAATTATTTCGAGACTACGAATAACATTTCCAAAAGGTAATGCCAAATCTCCACTATCAAAAAAGGTATAGTCCTTTAAATCTTTGTTACTTAAAAAGCTATATTCTTCAATCCCATAGGAAACATTACGGATTTGTTGGGGTCCCATTCTTGTACCTGGCCTAAAGCTAACGGTAAAATCCATAGGGATGCCTACAATTATGGTATCAGCATCTTCATAGCTTCTAGCACTAGCTAGAAACCCTGTTGAATTCTCAAAAAGTTCATCCATCTATTTATCTCCTATTTATTTTAGGATTTTTTCTACAAATGGGGGAAGATTAAAGGCACTAAAATGAATATCAGGGGTATAATACTTAGTGTTTGTATTTTGAATTAACGATCTCTCCACTTTTAATGGATCGTATTTCTTAGAACCCATGGTAAAAGACCATAAACCTGTAGGATATGTAGGTACATTAGCCAAATATAGTTTAGTTATGGGAAAAATCCCCTTGATATCATCATAAACCCTTTTGATAAATTCTTCATTAACCCATGGTGACTCGGTTTGAGCAACGAACAGACCATCATCTTTTAAAGCATGAAAAATACCTTGATAGAATTCTTTGGCAAACAAACCAACAGCAGGCCCAATGGGATCAGTAGAATCTACGCAAATTACATCATATGTATTTTTACTTTCTTGAATATGTTTAATACCATCAGCTATCAAAATTTCTACCTTGGGATCTGTTAATGCTCCTGATATTTCAGGTAAATATTTTTTGCTTACTTCGATAACTTGTCCATCAATTTCACATAAAGTCGCTTTTTCTACCTTAGGATGTTTAATAATTTCCCTAATTGCTCCCCCATCTCCGCCACCAATAACAAGAACATTTTTGGGATTGGGGTGGGTATTTAAAGCTGGAAGGCTTATCATTTCATGGTAGACGAATTCATCTTTAACAGTAGTCATTATAATACCATCTAATAAAAGCATCCGCCCAAATTCATAGGTATCAACCATACTTATTTCTTGGAATTCACTTTCTTCTTTGTGCAAACTTTCTTTAATCTGTAGTGATATGGCCATACGTTTTGTTTGCAATTCAGTAAACCATAACCCTTTCATTATAACACTCCTTTTCCACTCATAATTTTAATTAACCACAGACAAACAAAGATTACATGCTAACTATTAAGTTTATGTATATCTGTAGTATAATTTTAAGCTATAATTTTATTTATTATAGCTTATATAGGAAATTTTTTCACTTATTCACACCAATTATTTGACCACCAACCAGTTATAATAGGTCCTAAAGATGTGGTTACCTCGCCTTGATTTTTATTTTTTTTAAATTCTTCCAAATCTATTCCCAATGCTTCTGAAATTTCTTGGTCAGTGATATTTAATCCATATTTTATACAATCATGAATATTTGTCTTTTCCTTCTTCATGTATTGGACTCTCCTTCCGAAAACTCCATCTGTAGCAAGTTTTCTTTATTAGATTACCCAATCCATCTTAGTTAATTCAAAAAAAAAGCCGGAGTTCCGGCTTTTTCCGTATTAAATAACTTGTTCTAAGGGTAAGCGTCAAATCTACCCCACATTAACAGCTAAAAATATCTATGAGATAATTCTCCTCAAGGAGGGATCTCATAAGTGGATAAAAATTGGATCGACTTAATACAAGATTATAAATCAAGTGGCTTAACAGCAGCGAAATGGTGTGAAGAAAAAGGTTTTAAAGTGCATATCCTTAGATATCAAATTAATAAACTCAATAAAGAAAAGAAAAAAGTTTCCAATGAAACTCAATGGACATCAGTTATTCCTGCAAACCTGAAAATTAATGAGCTGGGATCTGAACCATTGAAAGTAATTATTGGGCAATCTACCATTGAAGTAACCCCAGGCTTTGACCCAGATACTTTAAAAGCGATAGTCAAGGTTCTTTGTGAATAATGTTAAAAGAAAGTCGTGTTGATCGAGTATATTTAGCTATGGGTCCAACAGACCTTCGTAAATCCATTGACGGTTTATCTCTAATTGTTCAAGAGAGCTTTAAGCTTGATCCATTTTCCAGGCATCTTTTTGTATTTTGTAACCGCAAACGGGATAAAATCAAAATATTAGAGTGGGACAAAAATGGGTTTTGGCTACATTACAAACGCCTTGAAAAAAATACATTTAGATGGCCAGATGGCACTGAAGGTTCTAGTTTGATGATCGATGAAAGACAATTTAGATGGTTATTAGATGGCTTATCAATTAATCAAAAAGGTGCTCATACCGATGTTAAAGAACGAGTAATTATATAATTTAAGATATAAATATTAGGTGTCATAAAGACCTTGAAACCGTTGAAAAATAGGCTTTTATGGCACTTTTTCTATATCGATTTCATCCCAAGTATGGTATAATTTAGTTATGAAAATATTAGATAAAGCAAAGGACATACAATTAAATACACAAGAAGATTCACAGGTTTCTCTCGAAGAAAAATGTAAACTTCAAGCTCAGCAAATAGAAGAATTAACAGCTAAGTTAGAGTGGTATGAAGAGCAATTTCGCTTAAGTCAAGAAAAACGTTTTGGTAAATCAAGCGAAAAAACAAATGCTGATCAATTAGCCCTCTTTAACGAAGCTGAAAAAGAATCTAGGGAAGACAAAGAAGAACCTAGCCTTGAAGAAATTACATATAAACGTCGCAAAGCTAAGAACGCAAAAAAACAGTCTTTTGATGATCTTCCTGTTGAAGTTATTGAATACCGTTTGGATGAGAGCGAACAAGACTGTCTAATCTGCAACCATCCACTTCATGAGATGAGCAAGGAAATTAGAAAAGAGTTAAAAGTTATTCCAGCCCAAGTCAAAGTGGTTGAGCATGTTAAATATGTTTATGCCTGTAGAGAGTGCGAAAAGAATAACACACAAACACCAATCATCACGGCTAAAATGCCCAATCCAGTTTTACCGGGGAGTTTTGTCTCGCCATCTTTGATGGCTTATATCATGTACCGCAAATATTCTGAAGCTGTGCCTCTTTATAGACAAGAACAACAGTTTAAGAACTTTGGGATTGAGCTATCTCGCCAAAATTTAGCTAACTGGGTTATGCATGGTTCCAATCATTGGTTAAAGCTACTTTATGATAGAATGCATACCTATCTTTTAAAAGAAACGGTAATCCATGCCGATGAAACCACGATGCAAGTGCTAAGCGAGCCAGGCAAATCCCCTACAAGCAAATCTTATATGTGGCTTTATGCCACCGGGACATTTGGCCCTCAGATTTTCTTGTATGATTACCAACCTTCAAGAGCCAAAAAGCATCCAAAAAATTTCTTGCAAGATTTTAATGGTTTCTTGCAAACGGATGGTTACCCTGGCTACAATGATGTAGAGAATGTTACCTTAGTTGGTTGCTTTGCCCATGCCAGAAGAGGCTTCACAGATGCCCTTAAGGCACTACCGAAAAATTCCGATTTGACTAGAACTAATGCTAATGAAGGATTGGAGTTTTGCAACCAACTTTTTAAAATTGAACGGGATTTAAAAGACCTAACCCCTGAGGAACGTTATGAGAAACGCATTGAATTAAGCAAACCTGTTCTGGAGGCTTTTTTGTCATGGCTAAATGTTAAAGAAAAAGAAGTCTTGCCCAAAAGCAGTCTTGGCAAAGCAATTAAGTATTGCTTAAATCAATGGACCAAGCTTGAAGCATTTATGCTAGATGGCCGACTAGAAATTAGCAACAATCGGGCAGAAAGAGCTATTAAACCCTTTGTAATTGGAAGAAAAAATTTCTTGTTTTCAAAGTCGCCTAAGGGTGCCACAGCTAGTGCCATAGTTTACAGTGTTATAGAAACAGCCAAAGCTAATGATTTAAACCCATTCTTTTACTTGACCTATCTATTTGAAAAATTGCCAAATATAGATACTGGTAATATGGAGCAACTAGATGAATTATTACCTTGGTCAAAAGCTATTCCAACTGAATACAAAATCCCTAACAAGAATTAGATTAACATCAAGTCCTCATCTTTAATAGGTGGGGACTTTTTGACGCTTACTTCTAAGGGAACAAATTTTAAATTATGAGCTTGAGCTACAGCTTCAAAAGTTACCTGACCATTAGCAATATTAACACCTTTAGCCAGAGCTTTATCATCTTTGCTGGCTTGAATCCAACCCTTATTAGCTAGTTCCAGCACATAAGGTAAAGTAGCATTAGTTAAAGCAAATGTAGAAGTACGAGCAACTGCCCCAGGCATATTAGCTACTGAATAATGGATAACCCCATACTTTTCATAAGTAGGATTACTATGGGTTGTTACTCTATCACAGGTTGCTATAACCCCTCCTTGGTCTATAGCTACATCAATTATTACCGAACCTGGTTGCATAGTTTTAACCATTTCTTCTGTAACAAGCTGGGGAGTCCTTGCCCCCGGAATTAAAACAGCTCCTACTAATAAATCTGCGTTTTTAACTACTTCGGCAATATTATAGCTATTAGACATAAGTGTTTTAATTTTTTTATCAAAAATATCATCTAAATATCTCATCCGTTCCACGCTTCGCTCAACAACTGTCACATCTGCTCCAAGTCCTTGTGCCATTTTGGCAGCATTTGTACCGACAATACCTCCACCAATAATAACAACCTTTGCAGGTGATACACCAGGTACACCACCTAATAAAACACCCCGACCACCTTGGGGTTTTTCTAAAAATTGAGCACCAATCTGAATAGACATTCTCCCGGCAACTTCACTCATAGGAGTAAGCAAAGGCAATGTTCTATTTTCAAGTTGCACTGTTTCATAACCAATGGCAGTGACCTTTTTCTCCATTAGCATTTTTGTTAATTCTAAATCTGCTGCTAAATGTAAGTAAGTAAAAAGTATTTGATTTTCTTTTAAGTATGCATACTCAGATGGAAGAGGCTCTTTAACTTTTAGAATCATATCTGCCTCACTATAAACCTTGTGGCATTCAGGAATGATTTGAGCACCAGCATCTCTATAAACATCATCAGTAATCCCGCTACCTAAGCCTGCTGATTGTTCTACGAGAACGGTATGACCATGACTTACTAGTGCTTGTACACCAGCAGGCGTTATTGCTACCCTATTTTCATTATTTTTTATTTCTTTCGTTACTCCGATAATCATCCAGGTTCCCCCTCTTTACTTGAAATTTTAATTGGCAATTTTTCATAGTCTAATAATAAAGTATCTTAATCATACATACAAGAACTAGTGGATATTTTATTTATTAAATTTATTTTTAAATAAAAAGAATATTTAATAATGTTTAAATTGAAACTTGCTTATTATTTTTAAACAAAATTGATAAATGAAGTGAACTATTGTTTCTACAATTAAAAAAAATACGCGCATTTTCGGTTTCATTAAAACGCGCATTTCAATACTGTATTCTTTGATGATTTGCCCAATGGCAAACTATAAAAATTCCTTCAGTATAAAAAACAAAGACTTTTCGTAAGTATTTAAGAAAAGTCTTGTTTAACTATATAGTATTTTAGCTGATCACCGCTTCTTGAGAGTCAACCTCATCAAGATATTCCTGGTATTTTCTATATGCATATCGAACTAGGGCTTGATCTTGGCTATAGGTAATTTTTTTTAAAGCATCTTCAATCTTAAAAAATCCACCATCTTTAAATCCTTCCATCCGGTTAATAGAAAACTCGGGCTTAAACGCCTCCATGACAAACCAGTTAATCCGGTTGCACACAGGACGTTTACGAGAGAAGGAGAAAAACTCATAACTTGTTTCGCCAGCAGAAGAAATAATCTTCGCCTCAACTCCACCCTCGTATCTAACCCGAGTCACAGCTACTTCATTTGCAATTTTACCATTTCTGATTACCCCTTTGGGTAAAACCCATTCCCCCTTGTCATTTTCCAGTAAGAACACTTGCTCTCCATAGAAGACAACACCACCTGCACATTGCCTCACTAGCATGAAGACCCCTCCCTAAAAATTTTAAATTGTTGTTAATTTAGTATATTTCTGTTTCGACACATAGTGCTTGTTCTCCTGCATAGAATTTGTGAAAATATTTTTGAATTATTTGCCTTTTGCTAAAAATAGCTCACATGAGCCCCCGTTCCAATGGGTACACTCTTCACACTTTATTCCATGTGGATGACTAGTATTAAGTAAACTGATACCAAACCCTTGAGCTTGTCGAATAGATTCGAATTTAGGGCAACTATGTGCAATTCTTCGATATAAAACTTCCCTTTGCATATAATCACTCCTTTTTTCTCATATTTTACCCTTTTTGAAAAACATCCATACATAAAAAAAACGAGCAAATGCTCGTTTTTTCGTCAATTGTGTATTCGTCAATTGTCTATTCGTCTATTCGAAATTCGATAATTGGTCTAAAAGTTATCATCTTTCTCGAAACGTTAGGGATATAATCAGCGGAACAATCCGTCTTTGCCTATGCCTAACGAATAGAAGAGTTAACGAAAATACGAGTAGGCGAATAAATGATTTATACATTGAAGCGGAAATTTATAATATCTCCGTCTTCCACAATATACTCCTTACCTTCTAAACGAAATAAGCCTTGTTCTTTAACTTTAACCATGGAACCTAATTTATTGAGGTCATGATACTTGACCACTTCGGCCCGAATAAAGCCCCGCTCAATATCAGAGTGGATCTTACCTGCTGCTTTCTTGGCAGGGGTTTCTTTATTAATAGTCCAAGCTTTTACCTCATCTTCGCCTACAGTAAAGAACGAAATTAACCCTAAATGTTCATAAACTGCTCGAGCCAATCGCTCTATACCTGTCTCGGAAATACCTAAATCCTCCATAAACAAAGATTTGTCTTCTTCTGATAATTGGCCGATTTCTGCTTCAATCTGACCACAAATTTCAATTAAGGGCATATCTTTTTGCTTGCAAAATTGGTTGAGTTCAGATTTTTGAGTAAAGTCATTATTCTTTAGCTGATTTTCATCCACATTGACTACAACTAGTTTGGGTTTTTCGGTAAGAAAACTATAAGCCCGTAATTGTTTCTCTTCATCTTCGGATAAGTCAACTTGTCTAATATCTCCACCAGCTTCTAAGTGTTGATAGAGTCTTTCTAAAAGTATTAATTCTTCTTGTTGTTCTTTTTTAATTTTTTTCCCAGTTTTAATTCTTTCTATGCGTTTTTCTAAAAGCTCTAAATCTGCAAATAATAATTCCATATCTACTGTTTCTAAATCTTGTAGTGGAGCAATAGTCTCTGTAACATGTGGCACATCTGGATTATCAAACGCTCTTACAATATGAACTATAGCATCACAATCCCGTACATCATCTAAAAACTTACGGGAGCCTCCTTCAGGTACTACTCCGACGATATCAATAAATTCAATTTGTGCAAAGCTAGTTTTTTTCGGCCTATAAAGCTCTATTAGATAATCCATTCTTGTATCAGGAACTTTAGCCATGCCTATATTAATTTCTTTGGCCCCATATACTCCTGTTGTTGCCTGGGTATTTGTCAAAAGGTTAAATATAGTAGTTTTTCCCACTCCTGATAATCCAATTAGTCCTATCTTCATTTTGTACCATCCCTTTCACTATTCCACTGTTTAACTCTTCCACCAGTTTTTTAAATTTTATTGAAGTGAAACCTTAATCTAAGTCTAATTCTAAATCACAAATAATTTAACATAGAGTGTTCTTTATTGCAATCCAGATAATAAATTAATAACAAAAAAGTAATACTAATTTTGAAAAAAAGATTTTTCCACAAGGAATTTTCAATTTAATGTATAAGTATACAAATACGAATGTATACAATCCAAAAATAAAAAGAAAGGTGTGTGTTTTTATGAAACAGTATGCCGAACTCAAACCTTCCGAAAGAATTTTAATGGGCCCCGGCCCCAGTAATGTAGACCCACGGGTATTACGAGCAATGTCAGCGCCGATTTTAGGTCATTTAGATCCTGAATTTCTAGAAATTATGAATGACACCATGGAACTCTTACGTTATGTTTTTCAGACTAAAAATCAACTAACAATGGCTATGCCTGGTACTGGCAGTGCTGGTATGGAAACAGTTCTAGCAAACCTTATTGAAGAAGGTGATAAGGTAATCGTCTGTGTAAACGGTGTCTTCGGTGGTAGAATGGTAGATATCTGCCAACGTCTAAAAGCTGAAGTAACAGTACTTAATGCACCTTGGAGTCAAGTTTTTGAACCAGATGCAATAAAAGAAGCCCTAGCACAAACCAAGGCTAAATTTGTAGCTATAGTACATGCTGAAACTTCTACTGGAGCATTACAACCCCTAGAAGAAATTTCAAAGATATGTAAAGAATATGATGCCATGCTTTTAGTAGACTGTGTTACATCTCT
>JBMNUR010000113.1:0-8910 GCA_050946395.1 Peptococcales bacterium | reverse complement strand
TTGGCTCATTGGCTGGGTAAGTAATACCATAGTAATAAACCCAGCATAAATAGCCAACCCGCCGAGCCTTGGCATAGGTTTAGAGTGAACTTTTCTTTGGGAGGGATTGTCCACAGCTCCCACTTTAAAAGCTAACTTTTTGATTAAAGGTACCAGAAAGAGAGTTAATAAGAAACTCCCTAGCATATATGAAAGATATTGCATAAAAGGCCTCCGTTAACATTAGTTGAGCAGTAATTTAGCAATTGTTGAACGATTGTTAGCAATTGTTTAGCCATCGTTCCTATATATTTTACATCGCTCATATGTAGTGTCAATGGTTATTTCTTGTTATTGTCGGCAATGGCGAACATTAGTTCACCTTCTACAGCTAGGTCCTCACCTACATAAGCTTTTGCCTGGCATTTACCTACTCTGCCTCTAAGCTTGGTGACTTCTACTTCTAAACGGAGTTGATCCCCGGGCACTACTTGCCTTCTAAACTTAACTTTATCAATACCGGCAAATAAGACTAGCTTACCTTGATATTCTTCCATACTTAAAACACCTACAGCACCGGTCTGAGCTAAAGCTTCAATAATCAATACTCCGGGCATGACAGGATAGCCGGGAAAATGTCCGTTAAAATATTCTTCGTTAGCAGTCACATTTTTAAGTCCCACAATTCGCTTTCCGGGCTCAATTTCTAAAATTTTATCCACTAAAAGAAAAGGATAACGATGAGGAAGTATCTCTTTAATCTTATTGATGTCAAGCATTTTTTGGCCCCCTTGTCTTCAAGATTTCCAATGCCTTTTCGGCGGATTGGATAGCTCGTTTTTGTAAATCTAATAATCTATCCTGAAGATTTTCCACAAAGCTACTTCTATTTTCCCAGGTATTTTGTACCAAGTCAAGAATTTCACGGGACTTTAAGCTGTTTATATTCAGAACCTCATTGATACCTAATAAATTCATGAATCGATCTACTTTGGGATCATAGGAAATAGAAATAAGAGGCTTTTCTACAACGGCAGCCATGATTAGCGCGTGTAGGCGCATACCGATAACCATATCTACTGCTTTATAGATACTTAAGGTATCAGAGGGCGTATAATTTTCTTTTAAGATAAAGGCTTTTTCTTTCATATGTTTAACAACTTCGCGAGAGGCCTGGATATCCTCGGGAAAATGCATGGGGATAAAAACAACCTGCCAGCCATCTAAGGCTAATCGGTCACAAGCTTCCGCTAGGGCCTTGAAATTGGTCTCGTCCGTTTTCCAGGGTCGCACAGAAATACCTGCAATTTTCCCATTATTAATATTGACGTCAACTCGCTCCAAAAGTTCCCTACCTTTTGCAATATTTATTTCACTAGAAGAAATACCTAAAACAGGGTCAGCGGAAACAATGATTTCTTTTTTTACACCCATTTGCTCCAGATCAGTTTTGGAGCTAGCATCCCGCACAGTGATGGCATTGGCCCGATTAAGAGTAAAGGCTGTTAGCTTGCGATTGCGCATAATATTTACCGGGCCTATCCCTTGGGAATAAACCAAGACAGGCTTATTCAAAAGCTTGGCGAATAGGATGATTCCGAGATAATAAAGGATGCCGTTTGTGCTCGTCACATCTTGGAGCAAGCTCCCGCCGCCACTTATCAAAAGGTCACTGTTTTTTATGGTTTTTATGATTTCATTGAACTTCCAGCGGTTGGCGGCTTGGACATTATATAGTTTGGATGTTTGCTCTGGATTATTGGAAAGAACGGTTATTTCGACTTTTTCATCTAGTTTTCGTAAGGAATTTATTATGGCGTATAATACTGCTTCATCACCGGCATTATTAAAACCGTAATAACCGCTAAGAACGATTCTTTTCATGATGTTTCCTCCAGATAATTACTTGGTTGCTTAAAGATTGCTCGCTAGCGCTCGCAATGACAGTAGTAATTTAAATATTTCCCTAATAGTTTCACTGCTATGATTAACACAATGCCAAGAAGAATGCCGATCCAAAGTCCGTTGATGGAACGAATCAGTGAAATAATTATAGGTGTATGGATATGGGCATAGGTGTTTACTAAAGATACTTGACCAATAATGGCAGGAAGTACTAAAAACCAGTTCTTCCGATTTAAGCCGAGGTAAAGAATTAAAAGTGTAAAGGGATGGCCTATAAGAAATTCTTTAGTGCGTGGCCTTACACCCAGGATATCTTTTAATCCTGCACGAATCTTTTCTTCAATACCTGAGACAAGTGCTGTCCCCTCATTGCCGGTTCGGATGACGTAGATAGCTAAAGCTACTGCCACAAGTCCCGCTAAGATTGCATAACGATAGGTAATGGCTTGGTCCAATAATTTTTTGACTGTTTTAAGAGGATTGTCACTTAAAATAAATATTAAAAGTGGCACAAGTACCAGGGGGAAAACATGGGCAGCTTTCACACCGACAAACTGATCAAGCTTGAGCATGAAAAGTTTATCCGCAAGCATCCCCACCATAAGTACTGCACCGACGAGACTTACAGCTGACATTTTCACTAAGGCAAAAATGCTCTGTGCTATACTACGAGGCTTTTCCCTTGTAAATATTAAAAATGATAAAGTGGGATAAATAACCACACTGGCCAAAGCCATAAGTTTTCGCGCGAGGATCGGGTTTTTTAGTAAAAGACCTCCCCAGGCGATGACACCAAGGAGCCCTAAGATTACCGCAAGCTTTAGCCACTTTTTGTGTAAAAGCAACAATACTCCACCGGCGATAACGCCTAAGCCGATAAAGCCAATGATGATACGAGAATAAGTAGGTGACTTAAATTGTTTAGCTTGCCCAATCTGAAAACCCTCGTTTTCCAAGGTGGTTTTTAAGTCACTTAGATATTTTAAATTCTTTTCTAAGCCTGTACTAGGCTCACTCATATTAAAAAACCTGATAAATAACGACCTGATATTACGTTCACTTACCGCAAGCTCATATCTTTCGATAGCACTTTGCGGGGTATAAGTATTCATCTCATTAACTGCAATGGAATGAACTCTAACAATTTCTTTATTCAGCAAAGTGGCAAATTGGGCAACACCTTTCTGATTAAAAAACTCCACCATACCTACGGGTGCATGGACCTTGTTATCTACATCTTTTAGTTTTTTGACCCAAACACCCATTTTATCGGGATAACCCGGTACCTGCTTATCATTAAAAAGGATTAAACTTAGGTTGGGAATTTTTTTTATTTCCTCAGCCATAAACTCGATAGATTTATCGGTAGGCTTAGGCCAATCCCTGACCTGTGGTATGATATTTAAACCCTTAGCTGCTATTTCATCTAAAGTGTGTTTATTAAAACCTACACCAATGGCTTTAAGTTCCTCATAAATAAGTTCCTTTTCCTTATCTGAATTAGGGAGGTTAACAGGTATTGCCGCTACTGTGAGTTCATCTTGGTAAATTTTGATGCCCGATATTTTTTCTCGTAGATGTGTAGTAATTTGGTCCTCCTGGGCTTTGTCTAAAATAGAGACTAAGATATTGGCATCATTTAGGTCAATATCTTTAGACAATTTCGCATAATAAGGGGCGTGCTTAATTTCTTCCCCTTGAAAAAACTGAACCTTTCCCGTCCGGGCTAAATCTCCCAGGCTAAGTTCTTTGATAAGAATGCCCGTAGCATGATGTTCTTTGAGCTTAAAGAGCATCTCACTAAAAGAAAGATTATTGGCATTAGCCAGAGATTGTACCTCAGTGAGATTGAGCATAATCTCTACCTGATCATAATCCTTCTCGATATTTACCCGTTGAAAGACCAAATAGAAGGAAAGAATTAGGGCTAGTCCAATAAGTATATATGAAATTGTAGTTATGTTCTTTTTAGTAAGAATGTTCAATGTTGAGTTACCTCCAATTATGATAGCAGTGTTGTAGTATCTGTAAAGGGCAACCATGTATAAAAAATATGCAGGTTTGCAACTATTGCATGTCTATTTTACCAAGCAATAGCTGTCATCACAAGAAGAATAAAAATACAGTAGAATAATAATGCCGTAGTCATATTATGGACAAAAAATTTAATGGGCAGACACAGAGGCCTGCCCTGGCGGGGCGACGGGGTTGTCGCCCCTACAGAATGACGGGACGGAGAAACGACACGAGGGCCATTCCCCGCGATATTTGGGACACGGGCGGACGATGAGAACATCGTTTCCTACATTTAAATGGTAAAGTCGTGGGACGACCGAAGAGGTCGTTCCTTACGGTGATTTGATACCGTTTAAAAGAATATCGATAGTTTTTTCGGCTACTTCATCGGGGCTAATATCCATATTTAAAAGAAACATGGCATGGGAGATGCCGCCTAGGCTAGCAAAAAAATACGTAGCACATAGATCTACATCCATTTCCCGAAATACTCCCGCATTGATACCTTCCTGGATGATTGCCTTAATCTTATCCATTTTTAGTTGATAGGTACTCATCATTGTTTTCTTAAATTCCGGTCCTAAGTCAAAATTGGAACTGGACTCGGTAAGGAGTTTGCCGGCTAGGCTTTTGATATTATTAAGAAAAAAGATATGGTTCCTAACTAATCTTTTAAGTTTGAATACAGGATCATGTTCATCATGTAAGCCATCCTCAAGTTCGGCAAAGTATTTTTCCACATACCAAAGATACATTTTTTGAAAAACATCGGCTTTACTTCTGAAATATTCGTAGATAGTGCCTTTGCCAATCCCGGCTTTTTCAGCAATTTCGTCTACTTTCGCCCCGTGGAAGCCTTTGCGACTAAAGACTTCAAAGGCGGCCTCCAGAATCAACTGGTTCTTTGGCTTTTCTGTCATTTTTTACACCCTTTCGGAGACGGTGTCTCCGGTGATAGCTTTGGTAAACTTGCCTCTAACTTTTTGCCCTATTTCATCTAAAATATAGTACATAACCGGTATTAAAACTAAGGTTATCAAAGTGGAAAAACTTAAACCCGCTACAACTGCAGTAGCCATAGGTGAAGAAAGCTCAGCTCCCTCCCCTATTCCTAAAGTCTGAGGCACTAAGGCCAGGACAGTTGTCAAAGTAGTCATCAATATTGGCCGCAAACGAGTAGGCCCGGCTTTTAGGATAGCTTCATATTTCGATAGACCACGTTTACGTAAAGTATTGATATAATCCACCAAGATAATCGCGTTATTGACCACGATACCGGCAAGCATAATGACCCCGATAAATGTCACTACATTAAAGGTACGACCGGTGATTAACAATCCACCTGTCACACCGATCAAAGTCGGTGGAATACTAAACATGATAATAAAGGGATATAGCAATGCTTCAAATTGGGCCGCTAGAATCATATAGACGATGATGATAGCTAGGATAAGAGCTAAACCAAGGCTCTGGAAGGACTCCACCATTTCTTTATTGGAGCCACCAAGTTCATAGCTATAACCTACCGGTAGTGGAATATCATCCACTGCCACTTTAATGTCCTCTGTCACACTACGTAAGTCCCGACCAAAAATACCGCCGGTGATCGTTACTTGCCGGGACTGATTAACCCGACTGATTTTTGTAGGCCCTGTATTATATTCGATAGTGGCGATTTCTTCTAGAGGTACATTAAACCCAGCTAAAGAAGGAACCATCAACCTGTTTAGACTATCAATACTGTTTCTATCCCTTTCAGGTAATTGCACTCGGATTTCTATTTCTTCTCCACCTGTCCGGTACTTAGAGGAAGTAGCTCCCTGGAGACCATTACGGACGGTTGACGCTACTTGATAAGATGAAACTCCATAGAGACTGGCTTTCTCCCGATCTATTTTTATTGCTAGCTCAGGATTACCCTTTTCTACACTAGTTTTAACTTCTCTGGTACCAGGTACTTCTTTTACTTTTTCAGCAAATTGTTCGGCAATGGTTTTCAGTTCTTCCAGGTCATGACCTTTGATGGCGATAGAAATAGGGTCCTGACTACCCATTGCCATATCACCGCCGGAAACGTTGATAGTAGCACCTGGTAAATCTGCCACACTATTGCGGATATCATCCGCCACCTCAGCTACACCTCGTGTCCTTTGATTTAAAGGCACCAAGCGACCAATAATACTGGCCTGGTTACTACCCGAGGCACCACCCATACCTCCCTGGGTACCAATACTTACGAAAATTGAATCCACTTCAGGCATACTAGCTACTACTTTTTCCACTTGGTCAGCAACTTGTTTGGTCTCCTCAATAACAGTACTATTAGGGAGTCGAATGCTCACACTAAAATAGCCATCATCAGTGGCTGGAATAAACTCCATACCTATCAGAGGAATTAAGGCTATACTACCGATAAGACCGGCTAAAGTGATAAAAATCACTGTTTTGCGCCAATTTAAAGCCCATTTTAAAAGTCCCTGGTATTTTCCGTCAAGCCAGGCTAAGGCATTGGACCAACTTTTACCTAACCGTTGAAATATATTTTTTGTTTTGCCAGTGCCATTTCCATTGGTTTCCACTCGTATTAGTTTAGAAGATAGCATAGGTACCAAACTTAAGGCTACCAGTAAGGAAGCAAGAAGGGAAAAGGAAACAGTCAAGGCCAAAGGTTTAAAAATCTGAGAAGCCAAACCTTCTACAAAAACAATTGGTAAAAATACTGCTACTGTAGTCAAGGTGGAGGCGGTAACTGCTAAACCTACTTCCGCTGTACCCACTTTGGCCGCTTCAATCCGGCTCAAACCTTCTTCGCGATGGCGATAAATATTTTCCAAAACTACAATTGCGCTATCCACCATCATCCCGATACCCAGGGCTAAACCTCCTAGGGTCATCATGTTTAAAGTTAGCCCTGAAAAATACACGAGAATAAAAGTAGTAATAATGGAAATGGGGATTGCGGTACCGATTATTAATGTACTACGAATACTACGTAAGAATAAAAGTAAGATAATTATCGCCAGAAGTGCCCCCATATAACCATTATCTATAACTTGGTCAATAGTCTGTCGAACATACTCCGCCTGGTCAAAGGCAGCTTTAATCTCTATATTAGGCGGAAGCTCATTTTTGAGTTCAGCTAAAACTTTTATTACTTCGTCAGAGACCTTTACTGTATTGGCGTCACTTTGTTTTTGAATACTTACAGCAATACTAGGAACACCATTTAAAAAGGAATAGCTATCAGATTTTTTATAAGTATCCTTGATTTCTGCAAGTTCGGAAAGCTTGACAGTCCCTCCGGTTTTTAAGGGGATTAGAACATTGCCTAATTCTTGTAAGCTAGAAAATTCACCCTTGACGCGAACTAGGTAATCTTTAGCACCTTGTTCTACATGGCCCCCGGAGGAGTTACTATTTTCTCCTCGAATGGTATTAGAGATATCTGTAATACTGAGATTATAGGCCTCCAACCTTTGGGGGTTGATCTCTACATGAATTTCCCTGGTCTTTTGTCCGGAAAGGCCTACTGAGGCTACCCCATCAATTCTTTCCAGACGAGGCTGGATTTTATCTTCGATGATCTGTTTTAATACTGCCAGGTCATTATCTCCTGATATACCAAGCTGCATAATGGGCATCATGCCAATATCCATCTTGATAATCATGGGTTCTCCTACACCATCAGGTAAAAAGGGCTTGATAAAATCCACTTTTTCCCGCATATCAAAAATCTTTTGGTCCATATCACTACCCCAACCAAACTCGACAATAAGTATCGATTGACCAGAGGAGCTTTCTGAATTAATGTTTTTTACGCCATTTATGGTACCAATCTGCCCTTCAATGGCCCTGGTTACTATTTGCTCTACTTCTTCTGGGCCTGCCCCTTCATAACTAGTAACCACAACAGCCATTGGAAAATTTAATTCCGGCATAAGGTCGATGGATAGCTTTGATAGGGATACTACCCCTAATAAAAGGATAACCATGACCACCATTAATATCGTAACCGGTCTACTTACGGATAAATTAGCAAGTTTCATTATTTTTCACCCCGTCCTACTACTTTTACAGGGTCGCCTCGCACTACATCTTCATTTCCACGAATAATTACTTCTTCACCGGGTTCTAGGCCGCGGATGATTTCCGTTTCTTTACCATTGGAAAGACCGATTTCTACTTCTTTTTCATAAGCTTTATCTTCTAGGACTACAAAGACTTTAGTAACACCATTTCTTTGGATGATAGCTTGGGCAGGTGCAACTACGGCATCTTTACGGACATCAGTGATAATCTCCACTTCGGCGTACATACCGTCTTTGATGACCATATCTTTATTGGCAAGGGTAATAGTCAAAGGGTAAGCCTTGGTCCTGGGGTCCATAGTAGGACTTACACTTTTAATTTTCCCTTCAAAAATTTTTCCACCTGTAGCCGGAATACGAATCTCTACTTTATCACCCACCACAATTTTATTGACTTGGGATTCGTTGATACTGCAATCTATCTCTACGGTATCCAGATCAACAATAGTAGCAATAGGGGTTTGGGCTGAAGCGAGATTTCCCACTTCGGCGGTTACTGCAGTAACAACTCCGCTAATAGGGGACTTAATAATGGTATTATTAAAGGCAATTTCCTGGGCTTCCAGACTATTTTTGGCCTGGATTAACTGTAATTCAAGCTGTTCCAAAGATGCCTGAGGGAGTGCACCGGCTTCAAAAAGGACTTTATTGCGCTCATAATTTCTTTGTAAGTCCTCATATGTAGTCCGAGCAGAATTTAGCTGAATGGATACCGTACTCTGATCCAGTACGGCAATAGTCTCCCCAGCACTTACTCTGTCACCTACTTCGACACTCAAGTTTATGACTTTTTCAGCGGCCATAATCTTGGGTAATAGTGTAGCCGTGGCTTGTGGCTTGGTAGTCCCACTTAAGACTACCCCTTTAACAAAGTCCTGTTTCTTTACTTGGGCTACATCTACCGGTATAAGCTTTACTTTTA
>JBMNUR010000112.1:0-9084 GCA_050946395.1 Peptococcales bacterium | reverse complement strand
CCTTTTTGGACATGGCATTTCGGAGTCTATCAGAAGCAAATTCCCATATATATTGGGGTGGCTCAATTTAAGCGAAAGGCTGGCTCAGTTTTCGCGGAACAGTGGTGCAACTAAGGCGAAATCTCCAACCATTTAGGTAATCTTTACCATTGAAAGTATTAGTGATCTGATCGGGCGTTAAAAATGGCCTCTATACAACTATAATGAAAGAATTTCATTCCAAATATGTTCATCAACAGGTATACCTAAACTCTCATTCTCCCGTTTAGATATAACCATTCTTTCTCCAGCGAAAACGATTGGCTGATTCTTATCGATGGGTTGAGATTTTTTCAAATCTTCTATTGCGTTTTCAAGTATTTGCGCAACATTTTTTTCCTGCGAGATAGCTGTATAATTAATGGCGATAAAGATTTGGGAGACTCCATGTTCGTCACCAACAAGTTTACCAACCTCACAAACACTATTTCCAACTGATATACAACTCGCAAAAATATCAATTATGAACGAAATACCCGCCCCCTTCCAATAACCCATAGGTAATATTCGTTGTGATTTAATAACCTGATTAGGGTCTTTAGTTAAATTACCTGATTCATCGAAACCTGCATCAATAGGCATGGTTCGCCCTTCCAAACGAGCAAGCTCTAATGCTCCGTAACTAAACTGAGACATGGCAGAATCAACAATTAAATGTATTCCATTTGATCTGGGGAAAGCCATTACAAAAGGATTGTTCCCGATACGGGAGTCTATAGCACCCCATGTGGGCATATTGGGCATAGTATTCGTAAAACACATTCCAGCCAAACCAGCCTCACAAGCTTGATAACCGTATGTCGCAGCTCGCATCCAATGATTTGTATTCTTCAATGCTACCAGACCAATTCCGTACCTTTTCGCAAGCTCAATTGCCCTTTTCATGGTAAATAGTGCGTTAGAGACGCCAAGCCCTAGATTACCATCATACCTTTCAATAGCCTCAAAACCAGAAACAAGTGTAGGTCTTACATTTGGAATCACTATACCTTCGTCAATATTTCTAATCAACCGAGCAAATCTGTTTATTCCATGCGTATAGTTCCCTTCTAGAGAATTTCTAGCAATCTCTCTACCAACTTCAACACTTTGATCATAGGAGCAACCTCGACTTTGTAACTTTTTAGTTAGAATATTTTGAATTTTTTCATATTTAATTCTCATTATTTGTACTCCTTCTAAGTGGACTCATAAAAGATACGAAACTATCGAGTTGATCCTCAAAGCTAATACCATTCATATTTGATACAGACTTTTCCCATTCTAATGAAAAGTATCCGTCATATCCCTTGCTCAGCATGTAGGAAACAATATGCTCTACTGGGATTAGCCCCTTCCCTATCGCACAATACACATTCCCTTCCACTCCAATAGTTGAAGCATCTTTAATATGAACATGATTTATTCGAGAACCAATATACTCCCAAGTTTGATCAATACTTTCACCCATTGAAAATGGATGAATGATATCCAGTAAAACTCCAATCTGTTCCGGTATTGGTTGTAAGATTTTAGCCATTTCCTGACCTGTTTTAGCGCTGTCATGAGTCTCGATACTTACTGATATTTCCCTTCCATTCAAAACCTCGCTGAGATTCATTAGACCCTGTTGAGCTATCATTAAAGCATCCTGTGGAGAAAGAGACTCAGGTGGGGAACCCATAAATACTCGTACCGTATGGGCTTTTATATATTCTGCAAGATCGAGAATTGGCAAAAGCTTCTCAATTTCTCTATTTACTGCTTTTTCACTTGACTGATAAAACTTTGTATAAGCAGTAAGACACGGAACTTGTAAGTGCTCCTGCTCTAACAGCTGCTTAACGCGGTAGCAGTATTCAAAGGAGTTTTCAACACTGATATGTTCATTCTCTTTGCCTCTAAGCTCAATACCATCAAGTTTTTTTCTTTTTGCTATTAGAATTGCACTTTGAATGGATAATTTCTGCACAGATAAAGTTGTATAAGAAATCTTCATTTTAGTCCTTTGAGTACAACAATATTGTTTTTTCTTGTTATTTCTGTCATTTTTTTATCAGGATCAATTTCCACAGAACAACCATGTAAATCTAAGCCTCTTGTCCACAATGGAATTTCAATTACTTTAGGGTATAAATCTGTGGGAGCAGGAATTGGAGGAATATCACTTTCCCTCAATATCGTTCCATCTGGAGATCGAAGAACCAGACGCGTATTTTCACTGCTAACAGCTCCAATGTTATGAACTCTAACACGAACACAATCATCGCGAATAATTATATCTTCATTCTCAATCGCCAGATCTGGTAAACACCAATAGTCAGATTCTTTGACTTCTTTTACCTTCTTAATTTTTACATACGTATATGCACTTGCTTGGAACAAAATAGAAATTGGATCAAATCGCCATAAATAGCACTCTTCAGCATACAAACTATTTCCACCGCTATCTGTATAAGCAAGTTCCCAAATACCTGCTTCAATATCATCAAAGCTGACTTCTGCTATAACTTTTGAATCGGTCAAATTATAACCTTGGAATTCGATGATATCGTTGGAAATAAAGGTAACCAAAATAGCAACATCTGCCTCTTTCCCTTCTTCAAACGTCCACCTGAGTACATTTCTAGGAAAAAGTGAGAATCTTTCATGAGCAATACCTCCATTTCTATGTTCTTGGATTGTCGCAATATCAATGACACAACGATCAACCCAAAGGTGGCCTTCTGTATTTATATATTCCCTAAGCAGAGCTTTACGCATTATTGTTCCGTAATCTCTAGAGATAGACTGATAGGTCTTTTCATTAATTATTCCCAATCGATCTTGGGGCAAGGAGTATAATTCTGAATTAATAGGTTTAAGAAATTTCCTATCTCCTGAAAACTTCCAAGCCGCATAGAATAGTGGCCATTCCCGCGTTCTCTCTTGAACTTGATCCTCTTCTGTAATTGTATTGACTAACACATGAAGGGTATCGTCATAATAGTGATCGAGCATTGCCTCTGCTATTTCAAGTATCAGTGCTTTTGCCTTTGGTGATCCATTATACCTAACTAACAAGTAAGCTGGTGCGAATACGTGAAAGGAGTCAGAAGCGCTAAACCGCCAAGGAGCTTCCATAGCCTTTCGAGTTCCTGAATAATAATTGCTTAAAACATGACGATGTCCTTTGCTTGTATATCCAGTGATAAAGGAAAGTCCTCGAGCATTCTCCATCGCTCTTTCTAGGTATTTAGCGGAGGTAGGACATAGCACCAAACTTTGTCCTAATACCTGAATACCTTCTTCTAACGCATGGAGCTGATCTGTTTGAATTGCGCTTAATCCATTTGCAAACATACCTTGATCATAGAAAGCTTCTAGCTCAGTAGTAAGAGATTTCTCAATCTTTCTAGGCATACATCCGCTAATGGCTGGCCCTGGCCACCAAGCTGTTAAATCACCATCATCTGAAAGACCTCCTCCAAATTCACCGTTTTCGATTTGACGTTTATCAATCCACCAATTTATAAATCTTTTCAAAATTCGTAAATATTCGGTCTGTCTCCATGCCCATAAGGGAATTCCATCAGGACAAGGAGATAATTTTAAGGAAGGAATGCGATCTTTGAATTTATCATACCAATATTCTTGGGCGAGTCTATGATTCGGATCTATCGAAAGCAAATCAATTAAATCTGTACGAAATCGAGTAAACATCGAAAAGTGATCCGAAGAAGGGTTCTCCTCAACTAGGTTTGAGTAGTTGTCCTTGACCTGAATCCAACGATCAGCAATGTGCTCAATTTTTGCTTCATCTACTGATTTATAAATAATCTCCAGTTTTACGTTTTCTAAATATTTGAAAACAATGGGGCTCGAACATGCAATGGTCAGATAAAGTACCCCATCTCGTGGAAGAACCCTATCTCGATTATCTAGAAAAAGAGTTTTCGCTGATTCTTGTCGAATTGAAACTGTATAGTTTATGAGATTCCGATATACCCAAATAGGATCTTTTATTTGGATATTGAATGTTATTATCTCTCGTTCAGAATTTGCTAGCTTTGGAAAATGAATACATACACCATCCATGCCCACAGAAGAATCATTTGTATATGGTAATATTATGTGTATTAATGGTAAATATTTGCTCGCTGGAGCCAAAGGCACCTTGGAGAGAGTACGTGATCCATAAAGAGTATAGCACTCATCAGGTAAGAATCTTCCTTGTAAAAACTGTTTAATTGAATCAAACTTAGATTCATCCATTTCACTCAAATTCGAAGTAAGATAAAAAGATTCTTTCTTAAAAGGTTCTTGAATCACACCCGGTTCAACCATGAACAGGCTAATATCCCCTATTGGTTCCTCAATTACTTCATTCGAAAACTTAATTTCCACATTTTTGACTGGTTCAGTAAGCTTGTGAACACTACGTTCTGAAGCATTTCTAAAAAAAGAAGAATAAAGCGTAGAAAACCGATCTGTAATCTCTACAACCCCAGAGGCAGATCCGCTAATCTCAATTTGATTAAAATAGGTATCTGCCAAAGGTACAAACGTAATCTCCTTACCAGACACAGAATAGCAATCCCAATCTGGCAATACAAAATAGTCGAGCCTACCAGATAACCTACTTCGGTTATACACACCAGGCCATGTTGTTTCTCGTATACCATCACAGGCTTTCCACCACCAGCGTTTATGATCCCAAGCATCATGTATTTCAACTTTTCTAACAATTTCTGCAGGAAATCTCATAATATTTTTTAAATAATTATCTTGAAACCCCCAACGCTTTAACCATTGCTGAGAATCTTTTGAATTAGAAATATCTCTAGGTTTAAGAGATGATAAAGCTAAAGGCTCTTCTTTTGCTAACTTTATTGCATCGGATGAATTCAACATACGATCATAAACTCGGATATCATAAAAGTCCCCGGTACGCATATAATTATAACTCGATTGTACTTGTGCGTTACTAATAATCCTACTATGAGTTCCAAGCTGATCTAGTCCTGCGTATAATAATGGAGTAGCACGAATCTCCCTGACTAGCTTCCCATCAATATGCAACTGAACCCCATATTGCTCATCCCATCCAAAAAGCACATGAAAAAAAGAATCTGGGCTAGGGCGTTCAGGGAATTCGTGACTGAGTCTCAATCTGCTTAAATTAATATCCGTTACAAATGCATCTATTCCCTTACCATTGTAATCAATCCGAATAAATACGGCATCCCAACTGCTATGATCCGCAAAAGATACACGAAACAAAGGAAAAGGAGTTTCACCAAGAGGCTCTCTACTTCGCCAAAAAAAAGATATACTTCCTTGCTGAGCATAAATATTTCCTGGCGCCCAGAAGGATAGAAGTTGTGTCGGTAAGCAACGAATAATTGTTTCTATCTTTCGTTCACTGGGAATGAGCTCAACATCCTTCCAAAAGTTCGGTATTGGGTTTCCATTTGCAACATCGGCTTTTGCTCCAACGCTACCTGTTAACTGAAATAAAAGTCCATTATCTTTTTTTTTACTCATCTCTCCTTCCTTCAACCTTTAATACCGCTAGTTGTGGTTCCTTCTACAAAATATTTCTGAGAAGAAAAGAACAATAAAAATAGAGGAATGATTGTGCATACTGACATAGCCATAACTTCATTCCAACGAACAGCTTCTGTTGATGCATCAATTGATAGTCGCAAGCCTAATGCTATTGTATATTTTTTGGGAGTATTGATAAAAATCAGTTGGTTATAGAAATCGTTCCAATTCCACATGAATTGAAAAAGTCCTGCAGAAATGAGCGCAGGTTTAAGTAACGGAACCATAATATAAAGAAAAGTTTGTAAACTTGTACATCCATCTAATTTAGCTGATTCGTCCAATGAGATTGGGATATTTCGCATAAACTGAATAATCATAAAAATAAAAAATGGATAGCACGCAAATAATGCGGGTGCATAAAACGGCATGTAGGTGTTTAACCAATTAAACTTTTTAAATAGTATGAAACGTGGAATAATGATAACCGTATTGGGAAGCATCATTGTCGCAATCATAATTGGGAATAATATCCTTCGAAATGGGAAGTTAAATCGGGCGAAACCGTAAGCAACAACTGAACAAGACAAAACAGTGAATACCACCACAGGAATTACAAGAATAAATGTGTTAAGAAAAAAATTGCTGAAATTTACTTTACCTGCACCACCACTTATCCATCCATTTGGGTAGTTCATCCAAAGGAATTGTTCTGGTAATAATCGTTTCGAAGTGAAAATCTCATTGCTAGACTTGAATGAAGCAAAAACCATAAAAATCACAGGATAAATTAAAACGAAACCAATCGCTATAAGAATGAGGTGTCGAAAAAGGAGGTATTTGGGGGTTCGTTTCATTTCCGCTCTCCCTCGTCGGCGTAATACACCCAAGCATCTGAAGATTTGAAAATACAAGCTGTTAAAAGAAGAATTACAACAAACAATATCCAAGATTCTGCACAGGCATACCCGACATTATAATTCTTAAAAGCATCATCATATAACTTCATACCAATAATATATGTTTTTCGCATTGGTCCACCATTGGTAATAACAAAGGCACTAGTAAAGTTTTGCAGCGACTGGATTGTTTGCATAATTAAATTGAAAAAAATAACTGAAGATATTTGTGGTATCGTAATACTAAATACTCGCCTTATTTTTGATGCCCCATCTACCTCTGCTGCTTCAAAAATCTCTTTCGGTATCTGTTTCAACGCTGCTAAAAAAATAACCATCGCAGAGCCAAATTGCCAAACTTGCAGCAAACTCAACGTTAAAAGGGCTAGATTTGGCGATGTTAACCAGTCTAGCGGAGGAATTCCAACAATCCCAATAATTTGGTTTACCATACCATCCCGCATAAACAAAACACGCCAGAGAACCGAAACTGCTACACTGCCACCAAGGATAGAAGGAAGATAATAAAGCGATCTGTACAATTTTATTCCTTTTATCTGTGAAGAAAGTAGCATCGCAACGATGAGAGCCAAAACAATTTTTCCTGGGACCGCCATTAAGGTATACATTCCAGTAATTTGCATTGATTTCTGGAAAAGGAAATCAGTAGTGAATAATCTAATATAGTTCTTAAACCCCGTGAAAGAGGGAACGTTTAATAGCGTATAATTAGTAAAAGAATAGCCAAAAGTAGCTATAAAGGGATAAAGTTGAAATATTGAAAACCCTAGTAGCCACGGAAGAATATAAATAAATCCAGTCCATTTTTCTACTTTTCTTTCCTGAAAGTTGCGTCTTATTTTAATGCTCATATTCGAATGTCTATAGAAGTCGATTTACTAATATCCGGATAAGGCAGTATTTGCCTTATCCGACAATTGAGTTACTTACCAGCAGAAACAATTACTTGAATTCGAGAAATTGCTTCATCTGCTGCCTCTAATATATTTGTATATTGGCCGTATCCGATTTTTTCCATAATCTCAGTAAACAATGCCTCTATTTCCGGATTGGAGGACTGGGCATTAATTGTACTACCTGCATTATTCAAAGAGTACTCAACATTTTCTAATGAAGACGGTTCAAGTAGACTTTGTGCGTACATTCTGGATTCTTCACGAGCTGGGATAGAATAGTTTGAACCAATTGCTTTTGCAGCTTCCTCTGAAGTTAGCATGAAACTTAAGAACCTTACTGAAGCTTCTACCGCCTTAGTATTTTTGGAAATTGCATATAGGACTGCAGGCCGAACTTCTATTCCAGATTCTTTGGCATTAGGCAACTGAGGCATTACATAGCCTGTCGTTGTTGGTACTCCATTAATCAATCTGCGAGCGCTAGTATCCGTCATAACAGAAGTTCTTCCAAGAATCATAAACATATTTCGGTTCAGCCATTCTGGATTTTGTGTCATAGCGTTATTATAAACAGCACTTTCTCTGATTGGCTGAAATACCCCTTCCTTATAGCAACGATCCACAAGCTCAAAAGCTCTAGCTAATTCATTTCTGGTGACTCCCATGGAACCATCATCGTTAACGAGTGGCTTTCCCGTAAGCTGGCGAAGATAAACAAGTGCGTAATACAACGAAGCCTGTTTACTATCCACTACACAGAGATACTGCTTAGGGTTCGCCTTTTGGATTTTTGCTGCTAGAGAGAATAAATCGTCCCAACTAAAATCCTTATTGGTGATATCAAATCCATAAGGAGAGAGTTTTTCAACATCAACTAGTGAACCCATTCCATTAATTCCAGCTGGTAGAAATAATGTCTTTCCATTGAATCGACTATAACTATCAATTAAGTAAGAATCAAAAGAATCAATCTTTAGTTGGGCTGCATAGTCATCAAGATTCAAAAAGAAATCCCCTTGCTTTACAATTGAAGCACACCAAGGCTGGTCCACTGCCATGACATCTGGTGCAGCGCCGCTGGTGAGTTGGATTGTGAACTTATCGCGATATTGAGCAAATGCAGAATATTCTGGCTCAACCTTGATGTCAGGGTTTTGTTTTTCAAATTCAGCTATCATATTCAGCAATGCATTATGCCTTGCATCACCTCCCCACCAGCTGACGCGAATCACCTGACTTTCACCTGACTGAACATCTGATTCTTTTTTCCCAGATGCAAACAAAGATACCGCTGTTATTAGACATACAACGGTTAACACAATAATAAGCTTTTTCATAAGCATTCTCCTTTTTGATTATAATGCTAGATGTAAAATTTTCTCGCTTCAACGTACATCACCTACGATTTCCTATCACGCAATTTCCTTTATATCGTTCTTAAAGTTGAAAAATAGGGATATTAATTCTCTAAAAAATATGAACGAGCAGAAAAATTAGTAATTGTAAGGGTAGAAAAAAGTCGTTGCAAAATAAAAACTCTAACCAATCCATTGGTAGGTGGTAGGATTTAGCACGATGATGATAAAGTTAGATTCTTGACTTTTGCACCACACCCTCCCCAAACAAGGTCATAATCAATTGTCCCGGATGAAGTTACCACCCGGGACATCGAACATGGGATTGTGTTATGTTCAGGAGCTCTGCTTCACGTAAGCCAACAA
>JBMNUR010000111.1:0-9086 GCA_050946395.1 Peptococcales bacterium | reverse complement strand
CATTTCTTATATGATCGTTATCGAAGAACTTTCCCGGGCCTGTGCTTCTACAGGAGGAATTCTCGCTACTCATATTTCATTAGTTTGCTATCCTCTTTTAAAGTTTGGTACAGAGGAACAAAAACAAAAATATCTTACTCCTTTAGCCAGTGGAGAAAAACTAGGAGCATTTTGTTTGACTGAACCGGGAGCAGGCACCGATGCTGCAAGTCAGCAGACAACAGCCGTTTTAGATGGTGATCATTATGTATTAAATGGGTCTAAATGTTTTATCACCAATGGCGGATATGCTGATACATTTCTTGTTATGGCTATGACTGATAAAAGTAAAGGTACCAAAGGTATCTCAGCCTTCATCGTAGAAAAAGACTTTCCGGGCTTTATGGTAGGTCAATCTGAAGATAAATTGGGTATTAAAGCATCTAGTACTACGGAAATTATTTTTAAGGATTGTCGTGTACCTAAAGAAAACCTTCTTGGTGCCGAAGGCCAAGGTTTCAAAATTGCTATGCAAGCTTTGGATCTAGGACGGGTAGGTATAGGTGCTCAGGCTCTAGGTATTGCTCAAGCATGTCTTGATGAATCTCTAAAATATGCCAAGGAAAGACACCAATTTGGTAAACCTATTAGCAGTTTCCAAGCAATTCAGTGGATGCTGGCGGATATGGCAACTAAAGTTCAGTGTGCAAGACATTTAGTTTACCATGCAGCTTGGCTATTCGGAAATAATATGCGTTTTTCCTCGGAAGCTGCTATGGCTAAACTTTACGCTTCAGAGACAGCAATGGAAGCAGGCCTTAAAGCGGTCCAAATCCACGGTGGCCATGGTTATACCACCAATTACCCGGTAGAACGTTTTATGCGTGATGCCAAAATCACAGAAATCTACGAAGGAACTTCAGAAGTAATGCGGATGGTTATCGCAGGTAATTTGTTACGATAGGAGGCGCAATATGAAGAAAATAGTTGCCTGTTATAAGTGGGTAGTTGATGAAGCTGATATTCGTGTAGAAGGAAAAGAACGGGCTCTCAACTTTGACAGGGTTAAATATAAAATTAGTGAATATGATCGTAATGCAATCGAAGCAGGTGCGCTTTTTAATGAGCAACAAGGCTGCCAATTTTTTGCTGCAACCTGTGGGGCAAATGTAGAAGCTTCTTTAAAAGACGTTCTTTCACGAGGCCCCGAAAGCATTAGTTATGTAAATGATAGTGTATTAGAGAACACAGATAGTGGGATTACTGCCAAAGTCCTCGCAGGAATCATCAAAAAAATAGGGGATGTAGACTTAGTTATTTGTGGGGAAGGTTCTAGTGATGGCTACTCCCAACAAGTTGGGCCAAGACTTGCTGCACTATTAGGTTATGCTTCCGTGACTTTTGTTAATAAACTAGAACTGACGGAAAATGGTATCCGAGCTGAGCGTAAATTAGAAGATGGTTTTGAAGTAGTAGAGGTTTCGGGTCCAGCGGTGGTTACTATCCTACCTGACCTTAACAAACCGAGAATTCCCAGTCTTAAGCAAATTTTGGCCGCTAAAAAGAAAACAGCTCAAAAGATTGAGTTAGCAGAACTTGGATTAGAAACCCAAGCTTGTGCTCCCAAAGAGAAAACTTTAAGTATCGTTGGCACAGTTATGGAACGGAAAAACGTTCAGATTAACAGTGATGGGATGACTGTTCAAGAAGCAGCACAAAAATTAATCCAACAGCTTCAAGCTGACGGTTCTTTAGGGTAAAGGGGGGAAAGTAATGAGCAATATTTGGATAATTTCTGAAAACTTAGAAACTGCTTACGAAATGCTGGCCAAAGCCAGAGAATTATTAAAGGATAATGGGAAAATTACGGCTTTTGTCAAGGGCACTGATCAAGATGGCCAAGATGCTATCGGGTATGGTGCTGATCAAGTAAAACTTATGGAAATGCCTGAAGGTACTACTTGGGAAGGGTATGCTTCAGTGTTAGTTGAAGAAGCCCAAGCCCAAAAACCTGCCCTTATTTTAGTAGGGGCTAGTCGTAGGGGCAAAGATTTAGCAGCCCAAATAGCCGCATTACTAGATAGTCCATGTGTAACAGAATGTAAATCAATTGAATTTGATGGTACAAAAGCAGTATTAAAAAGAGTTGTTTATGGTGGACTGGCAGAAAAATCTGTGGAATGTCAGGATTTTCCTGTAGTTGTTACTATTGCCGGTCGCACATTTGATAAATGGGAAGAAAAAGATTCCTCTCGCTCAGGTGAAATAAGTGAGCTTACATTACCCGTGGAATCTAAAGTAAAGGTTATCGAGAGAAGGCCCAAAGCCCAAGAATCTGTAAATATTAACGATGCTCAGGTTGTAGTGGGTGTAGGTCGGGGCTTTTCACAAGAAAGTGAATTACAAATAGCTGAAGACTTAGCTCAGGCATTAAACGGCGTCGTGGCATGTTCCAGACCGATTGCAGAAGATCTGCATTGGCTGCCAGAAGACCGTTATATCGGTATCTCAGGTCAGGTTATTAAGCCTAGTCTTTATTTAGCAGCAGGTATATCTGGCCAAGTTCAACACGTATATGGAATCAGAGATGCTAAAACAATTGTTGCCATTGATAAAAACGAAAATGCTCCGATTTTCCAAGTGGCTGATTATTATATAGTAGGTGACTTAAAAGAAGTTTTACCGGCTTTAACGGAGGTAGTAAAGAAAAATTAAGAAAAGGGGGGAGCTAGATGTCAGCAGATAAATTTGATTGTATAATAGTCGGTGCCGGTCCTTCCGGTAGTATTGCAGGCTTTATTTTGGCTCAAGCAGGATTAGAAGTATTAATAATTGAACGGGGTAATTTTCCTGGTAGCAAAAATATGACCGGTGGACGATTATATAGCCATAGTTTGGAGAAAATAATCCCCGGTTTTTCCCAAGAAGCTCCTCTTGAACGCAAAGTAGTCAAGGAAACGGTTACTATGCTCACTGGGGATAGTGCCGTTTCCCTAGACTTTCAGTCCCAGCTTTTAGGAGAGAATGCAAAAGACTCTTATTCGGTATTAAGAGCAGATTTTGACCAGTGGTTGGCTAATAAAGCAGAAGAAGCCGGTGCAATTTTAGCTCCCGGAGTTAGGGTCGATGATTTACTAATTAAAGATGGTAAAATCTGTGGTGTTATTGCTGGGGAAGATGAGATGGAAGCAGATGTAGTTATTTTGGCTGATGGTGTTAATTCTCTTTTAGCCCAAAAAGCCGGGCTGAAAAAGGAGTTAACTCCTAGTCAGGTGGCAGTAGGGGTTAAAGAGGTTATTGAATTACCGGCCCAAGTTATCGAGGATCGTTTTAACTTAAATCCCGGCGAAGGAGCAGCACGACTTTTCGTAGGGGATTGTACACAAGGAAAAATTGGAGGGGGCTTTCTCTATACTAATAAAAACAGTATTTCTCTAGGATTGGTTTTAACTCTCTCTGACCTAGGTAGTGAAGGGTTGACCGTTCCAGAGCTTTTGGAAAGCTTTAAAGAACATCCCGCTGTGAAGCCTTTAATTAAAAACGGAAAACTTGTGGAATACTCGGCCCATCTAGTACCCGAGGGTGGCTTAAATATGGTTCCTGAGCTTTATGCCGATGGTGTATTGGTAGCAGGCGATGCCGCAGGTCTAGTTATTAATGCAGGTTATACTGTTCGGGGTATGGATTTAGCTATTGCTTCCGGAGAAGCTGCGGCCCAAGCGGTTCTTGCTGCCAAGGAAAAAGGTAATTTTAGTAAGGCTACTTTGGCCCAATATAAATCATTACTTGATAATAGTTTTGTAATGAGAGACTTGAAAAAATATCAAGATTTTCCTGAGTTTATGGAAAACAAACGGATTTTTAACCAATATCCTAAGTTAGCAGTAGATATCATAAAGGATATGTATATAATCGATGGCAGTCCATTAATGCCACTTAGAAAAACGGCTATTAATCATGTAAAAAAGGTTGGGTTAATGAATCTCGTCAAGGACGCTTGGAAGGGAGGCAAAATACTGTGAGGAAAATGGGTATTGAAGAAAAGTTAGGTGTAAATAAATTCAGTGTTGATGAAGGCAATCCTCATATTATTATTCTAAAAGATACTTGCAGTATGGAAGCCTTGAAAAAATGTGTTATCGCCTGTCCGGCAGGATTATATAAAATTGACGATGATGGAAATGTTGCCTTTGATTTCGCCGGTTGCTTAGAATGTGGTACCTGCCGGGTACTGTGTGCCGGTACGGAAACATTAGAGTGGAATCATCCTCAAGGAACATTCGGGGTGGAATTCCGCTACGGGTAAGCAGCCATAGTCTGTTTAAGTGAAAAAGTGGAACTGTGAAAGAGTGAAACAGTGTTGTAGTGGCGGACGATCCTGTTCGCCCGCCATTACTCTTTTACTAGTCACCAGTCACTAGTAACTAGTCACTAAAAGGAGGTGCATTTACATGAAGATTATGATTTGTGGTGCGGGAACAATGGGAGCCGGGATTGCTCAGCTAATTGCTGAAGCTGGACATCAGGTTTATTTGCGAGATATAGCCGACGAATTTGTTAACCGAGGCATGCAAACTATTGAAAAAAACCTCAATCGCAAAGTAGAAAAAGGGAAAATGACCAGTGAGGGTAAAGAATCGGCTTTGTCTTCTATCACCGGAACCACATCTTTAGAATTGGCAAAGGATGTAGATTTAATCATCGAAGCCATTGTGGAGAAAATGGAACCTAAAAAAGCATTGTGGCAGGAGTTGGATAAAGTTTGTAGTCCTCAGACTATTTTTGCCACTAATACTTCTGCTTTAAGTATAAGTGAAATAGCTGCTGCAACTAGTCGGCCAGATAAATTTATAGGTATGCACTTTTTCAACCCTGCACCTATTATGGGTTTAGTGGAGGTAATTAAAGGAGCAGGTACTAGTGAGGAAACCTATCAGTTTGCTATGGATTTCACCAAGTCCTTAGGAAAAACTCCTGTAACAGTAGAAGAAGCCCCGGGTTTTGTTGTAAACCGAATATTAATTCCTATGATTAATGAAGCGGCATTTATTTTAATGGAAGGTATTGCTAGTGCCGAAGACATTGATGCCGGTATGAAACTTGGAGCTAATCACCCAATAGGTCCCTTAGCTTTAGGTGATTTGGTGGGATTGGATGTTTGTTTGTCCATTATGGAAACATTATACGATGAAACTGGCGATAGCAAATATCGTCCCTGTCCATTACTTAGGAAAATGGTCCGGGCAGGCTACTTAGGACGCAAAACGGGCAAAGGCTTTTTCAAATATTAGTAGTTGATTCGTCAGTTCGTCAACTCGTTCGATTTGTAGAGGCGACCTGTGGTGGTTCTCACCAGGTTTTGTAGCTACATATCATCGCGAGGAGGGGTAGCGACGGAGCGATCTATGGACTAGCTATTAGGTCGGGGATTTTTCGCTAAACCCTTGCAATGACAGGTAAAAGACTAGTCACCAGTCACTAATAAAGGAGGACAAAAGATGCGAGAAGTTGTAATTCTTAGTGCTGTTCGTACTCCTGTTGGCTCGTTGGGAGGCGCATTAGCTAATGTTTCAGCTGTTGAGCTAGGTAGCATAGTAATTAAGGAAGCATTAAATAGAGCACATGTAAAAGAAGATCAAGTAGATGAAGTAATAATGGGTTGTGTCTTACAGGCGGGTTTAGGTCAAAATGTGGCCCGACAAGCGGCTTTAAAGGCAGGACTACCCATACATGTTCCAGCCATGACTATTAATAAAGTTTGTGGTTCAGGTTTAAAATCGATAAGTTTAGCGGCTCAAAGCATTGCTCAGGGCGATGGAGAAATTATTGTAGCCGGCGGCATGGAAAATATGTCCCAAGCTCCTTATTTAATGGATAAGGCTCGTTTTGGATATCGGATGGGACATGGTGAATTGATAGACTCCATGATAAAAGACGGACTTTGGTGTGCCATGAATGATTACCATATGGGTATCACAGCAGAAAATATTGCGGAAAAATGGAATATTAGTAGGGAAGAACAGGATCAGTTTGCTTATACTAGCCAAATAAGAGCTTTAAAGGCTATTGAAGAAAACCGTTTTGCCGAAGAAATAGTTCCCGTTCCTGTTCGAGTAAAAAAAGAAATCGTTGAATTTGCTATAGATGAACACCCTCGCAAGGGGGTTACCCCAGAAGGTTTAGCCAAGCTTAAACCTGCATTTAAAAAAGAAGGCACAGTAACTGCCGGCAATGCTTCCGGCATTAATGATGGTGCGGTAGCTTTAGTAATTACTACTCGGGAAAAAGCCGAAGAACTAGGTGTAAAACCCTTAGCTACTATCGTAGCCTCAGCTAGTGCAGCTGTGGATCCAACTATTATGGGTATTGGCCCGGTAGAAGCTACTAAGAAGGTCTTAACTAAAGCAGGTTGGCAGGTCAACGATCTTGACTTGATCGAAGCCAATGAAGCATTTGCAGTTCAAGCTTTGGCATGTATGAAAGAATTAGAATTAGATCCAGAAATTACTAATGTTAATGGTGGAGCTATTGCTTTAGGCCATCCTATTGGTGCTAGCGGTGCCCGTATCCTAGTAACATTACTTTATGAAATGGCTAAAAGAGATGCAAAAAGAGGTCTAGCCACCTTATGTATCGGTGGTGGGCAAGGTATTTCTCTTTTAGTTGAAAGATAAGTTTTCTTCACCTCCTCATTTATATAGAAAGAAAGAACCCTTTGTTTCAGCCCAAAGGGTTCTTTCTTTTTGTCAATTTTATGGAAAAACGGCCCATTGTTACGAAAGAAGGTGCTATTTTGTCATCGCGAGGAGCGATAGCGATGTGGCGATCCCGGTTATGGAGATAGGATGCAGGATTGCCACGCCTATCGGCTCGCAATGACAAGAAGGCCTTCGTTTATCGTGGTGTGTGATAACCCATTACGACCTTTATGCCGTTCTGGATTTCTTAAGAAAATTGTAAGATTTCCTACCGTCTTTTGTAAAATTTCCTTGTTAGAATTGTTAATGTGAAGGTAGGTGAATTAAATGTTACAATGAAAAACAGATACTTAAAACATAGTCTATAGACCTACTGTCATTTAGTTTTTGGGGGTAAGACCTTATGGAGAAGTTTAATATCTTAGTCTGTGATGATGATAAAGCTATTGTAGATGCTTTAGAGATTTTCTTGAAGCAGGAAAATTATAATGTCGTAAAAGCCTATACAGGTAAAGAAGCCTTAAAGGCCTTGACCGAGCACAAAATTCATTTGGTGCTTTTGGATGTGATGATGCCGGAGTTGGATGGTTTGGCTACAACTATTAAAATTCGAGAGGAATTAAACATTCCTATTATTATTTTATCTGCTAAATCAGAGGATACGGATAAAATTACCGGTTTAAATTTTGGTGCGGATGATTATGTTACCAAACCTTTTAACCCATTAGAATTAATGGCTCGGGTAAAATCCCAATTGCGGCGTTTTACATCTTTAGGTAGTATGCCCGAGAAAAGTAGTATCTTAAAAACCGGTGGTTTGGAACTAGATAGCGAAGCTAAGGAACTTCGCGTTGATGGTGAAGCTGTCAAACTTACAGCAACAGAATATGGAATTATGCTTTTTCTTATGAAAAATATGGGGCGTGTTTATTCTACCGACCAGATTTATGAGCATGTTTGGAATGAATTGCCCTGTGCAGCGGAAAATACAGTTTCTGTACACATTCGGAGAATCCGAGAAAAAATAGAAATCAATCCAAAAGAACCGAAATATTTAAAGGTGGTGTGGGGGATTGGATATAAAATTGAAAAATATTAAATATTCTATAGGAACCAAGATTATCGCTGTCATTCTCTTATGGTTGGCTATCATGGGTGGTGTAGGCAGCGGATTTTTTCTTCTATATAATATAGATTATGTAAGATATTCTGATTTTTATGATACTCGCGAGTTTCAGAGGGATTTTGGTAGATTATCTCGGGAAACAGTAGAATTACATGTGAACCTGAAAAGTGAAGAAAGTATTAAAGCATCTGGTGAATCAGAAGATGTCATCAATAATAATCTTGAGCGTTTTAGATATTTGAATAATAACCTTAACTATACGGTGAACTTTGCTTATTACCTACACAATCCAAATACGGATGAAGTTTTTACTAATCTCCCAACAAGTGATGCTCTAGCTTTAATCAAAGAACAAGGTAATTATTTATATAGCAATAAATCACAAATTAAACCCAATTTCAATTATTATTACAATGGTGAAATCCGAGATATGCTACGGGAGACTGATTATGAGTTTTATGCTACAGTCATTCAACCTTTACAGCCCGGGGATAGCTTTTATGAAAATGAAAAACATTTTAATAAGATAAAGAATTATAGTTATTATGCTATCGGTATTTTAATTGTATCGCTAACTCTATTTCTCGCAACTGCAGTCCATCTTTTATTAGTTAGTGGCCGCAGGGAAAAAGACGGGGAGATAGTTCTTGCCTTTATTGATAAGATTTATGTTGATGTCCATACCTTTTTTGTTTTTATTGCGGCAATAATTTCGGTGGGTATCGTTGCAAATTTTAGTTTTGTTGGGTTGCCGGAAAGTTTTATTATTGTAGCCATTGTCTTTGGTATCGATATGATAATTGGCATCTCCTATATCTTATCTCTCGTTAGGCAATATAAAAATGGAACCTTAATTAAAAACACTCTGCTTTATAGGGCATTTGGTTTTTTAGAAAGGCTTATCAGCATGGGCTTTAAAGGTGAAATATTTAAGGGATGGACCCTTGGTTTACTTTTAGCTTATGGTTTGGTAAATGGTATTTTGTATGCACTTACTATTAGTGGCCCAGGAGGGTTCTTGTTTGGAGGATTTTTGTTAATAGTTTTTAACGGGATAGCTCTTTACTTTTTGGGCAAAGCACTTGTATCTCTTACCCAGATAATGAAAACGGCTAAAGAAATATCACGGGGAAATTTAGATTATCCCTTAGACCATTCGCAAATATCACCGGCATTTGCGGACTTTGCCGGTGATATAAAGAGTATCCAAGGGGGTCTAAAAAATGCAGTAATGGAAGCGGTCAAAGGGGAAAGAATGAAAACAGATTTAATTACTAATGTTT
>JBMNUR010000110.1:0-9164 GCA_050946395.1 Peptococcales bacterium | reverse complement strand
TTTATTATTTGTTCAATGAATTCTGCACTGTATTGTTTTTTAGCCATTTACTACAACCCCCTGTTTCTATTATAATTATAACATGTTGCACATTCTTTCTCCAAACCTAATAGGGGGCTAAATAGAATGGTCTCAACATGGGTTGCGAAAACACTATGAATGTCAAACCACCCATTTTTAGGGGTTCGCTCGTAACGGGGAACATATCCACGGCAATTTTGCCATTTTGTCCGTAGTCGGAAACTTATCATACCGATTTTTCTCCTTTTGTCCGTACGTGGAAACATATCCAAAGCCACTTTTGGGATTTGTGCGTACACGGGAACATGTCAACTATACTTTTTTGCGATTTGCTTCCAATAGTGCTTGTTGATAAATACTAACAATCCCATAATAATTTAACAATGCTGGATATCGATTCGCCGGATGATAATAATCAATAAATAATCTTTCTCGATTTCCAATTGCATCAGAATAATAGTACCAATTATCGCATTCACCTTTTTGACAGGGGTTTCCCATTATTCTATTAACATCTCCAAAGGTAGCACCACACACAATAATGTCTGGATTAATAATTTCTATTTGCCGTATTATTTCAGCCGAATCATAATCGGCATATGCTGCAATCTCTCCATAATATGATTGCGATTTTCCACCACTCTTTTTTATATTCAGCACTGCAATTTGATTTAGCCACGGATTAGGTTTTTCTAATGATATCTTACTAGGCTCATATCGTGCAATTGTATTTACAGTTGTCAACGAAATACCATATGTCCATTCTACTATTCTATTCCAAACAGCTGACCATGGTGCATTTTTCTTTACTTCTTCTGATAATGACCAATCGTCCTCTCCACCATATGCTTCCTTTAGAATAAATAAAATATGTTTTCCACCGGTCTTATCTTTCCATATTTCAGGGTTAATAATTCCATCTTCTATAAAAACATTCCGATGGTTTATCGTAATTTCAATTTTCGTATTACTTTCGACAAAATAAGTATCATACTTGTCTTTTGTTTTCCATAGTTGAAATAATTCTTTTTCAGTTTTGCAAGCATATATATCATTCAATTTATACATAATACCCCCATAAAATTATAGGGAAGTAACAACCGTCACCTCCCTATCTTGCTACTCACGAATTAAGGTATAAGTATTATTACCGCCTTCATCAACTCCATTAAAATATGTAGTGTGATTCATATCATAATAAACAGCATATGTTATTCCACCGCCGCCATCTCTAGTTCCAATAACTTGAATCTCTCCAACTGTAGGAACCGTGAATGTAACAGGCTTATTTTTAATCATGAATGGCTCTCCTAAAGATGTTCCATTTACAATTACTTCAACATAATCTCCATCTTCAGCTGCATAATCCCAAACATATAATGTGGTTTCATCAGCATTTGAATTATGGGTTATAGTCAAATCTCCACCAACATAATTATCATCTGATGACATAAGCTTGGTTCCTGCTGCCAATGACGTTGACATATGAGATTCTATGGCTGTAGCGGCATCATCACTGGTATCTACTGATTTACTAGTACTCATAGTTCCATAAGCAATAATTCCTGCTATTGCAACACCCAACAATATCCAAGCACCCTTTTTTATTCGTTTGGTAAATGGCGATATGCCTGCTGTGGGGTTCTCATATGTTTCTTGTCCTATTTCAGGAATATATTCTCTATCCTCCAATGGCATAAATTGATTTGAGTTAGCTCCCTGAGGAACACCATTTACTTGCTGTCCCCTTTCTTCCTCACGAATTTCGTTCATAATGATGTACCTCCTACTCTACTCTGTCATATTTATGCAAAACCATAGGATTTTTCTTTAAGTAAATACACATTATTACTCTGCACACAATTACTTGTATAATCATAACAATAATTGCGGCTACATGTCTTGGTGTACTTATAACCTCAAATCCTTTTGCCAATATTGACTCAGCTATTGCAAGAATTCCTAAATGCATTGTTAGCATCATGCTCAACGGATACAACCAAGGTAACTTATAATAGCATCTACGAAATGCTGGAACCCATCCTGTTATTGCAAACACAAAACCCGCAATAAATAAAAATGCAAATCCTATAGTGCTTGTTGTAAATCCTGTCTTCAGCATACCAACAATATCCATAAAGAAAATCATGATATTTCCAATAAACAAGAATAAAACAGTCCATATCAATACACCAAAGAACCATAAGATTGCCAAAATGTTTGAAATTGCATTTTTCATATTCTTACGCCTCCTTTATGTCTTCTTCAGTAATAGTCACTAGAGCTTCTTTCGTATACTCTGTGAGATTGCTTAATCGTAATGCTTGATTGTTCAGTGATCTTTCAAACACATTTCTAACATAGCGTCCATTACCAAACTGCTTATTAGTTTTAGCTACCTCTAACTTCTGTCTGAGCAATACCTTACCAGTTTCACTCAGCACATATCCCTGTTCTGAATAGAATCCATCTGCAATCTGCATGAGCTCATCTGTGCTATAATCTGGAAATTCGATGATATTGGCAAATCTTGAATGTAATCCAGCATTTTTATCAAGGAATTTATTCATGTCATCACTATAGCCAGCAAGGATAACAACTAATCGATCTCTATTATCATCCATCATTTTTACAAGCGTATCGATTGCTTCCTGACCAAAGTCATTATCTCCACCTTGCGCCAACGCATAGGCTTCATCAATAAACAATACACCGCCTAGTGCAGTTTCTATTACTTCTCTTGTTTTAATCGCTGTTTGACCAACATATCCTGCCACCAAACCCGACCTATCTGTTTCAATCAGCTTATTACTCTGAATAACATTCATGTTATAAAGAACATTCGCAACCGTTCTAGCCATCATTGTCTTTCCAGTTCCTGGATTTCCAGCAAAAATCATATGCATCGTCTGCGTACTATCAGTTTTAAGCCCCGCCTTCTTTCTTTCTGCCTGTAACTTAAGCCTTGCATTAAGACTACGAATGTATTTCTTAACAGAATCAAGACCTATAACTTTTGCTAATTCAGCTTCTAAATCAAAACCATCAACCACTGTTTCAGTTGCTTTAATATCAACTGGCAGAATCATTGTAAGTTCATTTCCGGAAATATCCTCTGTTGCAATTCTTGAACTTTGTCTTCGTATTACGCTTTCAACAAAATTTCTTACCATACGACCATTTCCAGATGACGCAGTCGCATGTCTTTTTAATTTTTGAATCTCTTCTTCTATTAATTTATCCGAACCTTCTGCAAGACTAAAGCCTCGTCCCGCTATCATCTGCTTACAAATTTCATATAGTTCAGAAGCCGAATAATCAGGAAAATCTATCCTTAATGGAAATCTTGACTCTAAGCCTGAGTTAGCTTTCATAAAATCATTCATTTCCTTACTATATCCAGCAAGAATGACAATAAGCTCTCCTTTGTGGTCCTCAATCAACTTGACAAGTGTATCTATACATTCCTGACCAAAACTACTTCCGTCATTTGTGATGGAATATGCTTCATCAATGAATAGCACACCTCCAATTGCAGACTTAAACACATCTTCTGTTTTCTTTGCCGTCTGTCCAACATATTCGGCAATCAAACCTGTCTTATCTGTTTCAATAAGCTGACCCTTTTTCAGTATTCCCATGGACTTAAACATTTCTGCTACAACTCTTGCTATGGTTGTTTTTCCTGTTCCAGGATTTCCAGCAAAAATCATATTTAAGGATTGTGTTGTATCTACCTTGAGATCTGCTTTTCTACGTTTTTCTGTTGCAAGGCACATCCTATATTGCGTCCTCACAAAATCTTTTACTGATGTAAGACCAATAATTCCAGAAAGCTCTTTTTCTAAATCAAAGTTCTTAAGCTTATCCTCTCCTCTGATGTCCACTGGTTTAATCAGATTTGTTTCCTCATGTTCAACATTCTCTTCGATCACTCTTACAGATTGTTTACGAATAATTTCATCGATAAGGTTCCTAACCATACGACCATTTCCAGAATTTTCTGTTGCATACTGTTTCTGATCTATGATTTCATTTTCAAAAGCTTTTTGACCATCTAAATCCATACGAAATCCTCTCGCATGAATCATTTTTAAACCAATCTGATAAAGTTCACTAGCGGAATAGTCTGGAAATTCTACAAACAGAGGAAATCTTGATTCTAAGCCTGAATTCGACTTCATAAAATCTTTCATTTCCTTGCTATATCCTGCTAGAATAACAACTATCTCACCACGATAATCCTCTATTAATTTCACAAGAGTATCAATACATTCTTGACCAAAACTGCTTCCATCATTCGTAATAGAATATGCTTCATCTATAAAAAGCACTCCACCTAACGCAGACTTGAATACCTCTTCTGTCTTTTTTGCAGTTTGCCCTACATACTGAGCCACAAGACCACCTTTATCCACTTCAACAAGCTGTCCTGACTTCAGTATGTCCATAGAATGGAACATATCGGCTACAATGCGCGCCATTGTAGTTTTTCCAGTACCTGGATTTCCTGCAAATATCATGTTAAGCGATTGTGTTGTATCAACATCAATATTCGCTTTTTTACGCCTTTTATTAGCCTGTAACATAGTGTATTGGGTTCTGATAAATTTCTTTACCTCTTCCATTCCAATAACTTCAGCCAAACTCTTTTCAAGATCAAATTCAACAACTTTATCAAAACCAAAATCTTCTTTAAGAAGCAACTCCATATCCGCTCCTACATCATTAATAATTCTCTTGGATTGGTTCAGTACCGCTGCTTCAATAAGATTTCTAACTAATCTACCGTTACCGCCATCATTCTTTCCTTTTATCTGATGTTTTTCAAATTGATGTATCAATCCCTCTATACAGCCGCCATCTATCTTGTATCCTTTAGATGCCGCCGTAACTTTTGCAATTGCACACATCTCGTCCACTGAATAATCTTCAAAATGAACAACATTAGGGAACCTAGACTTTAATCCCGAATTTGCTTTGAGGAATTCCTGCATTTCATCTTCATATCCAGCTAGAATTACCACCAAATCGTCCCTATTATCTTCCATCCCTTTGACCAATGCATCTATAGCCTCTAATCCAAAAGCATCATTTTTGTCTCTACATAAAGAATATGCTTCATCAATAAATAAAACACCACCTACAGCGCTATTAATAACTTCTGTAGTTTTAACTGCTGTATGACCCGCATATTGCCCTACTAAATCTGCTCTTGTAACCTCACAAAGATGCCCCGATGTAAGTACACCAATCGCTTTTAGATATTTTGCTACAATTCGAGCTATAGTTGTCTTTCCTGTGCCAGGATTACCCACAAAAATCATGTGCATAGAAATATCAGACTTTTTAAGCCCTTTTCCTTCGCGCATTTTCTGAACTTTGTAATTTGTTTCCAAATTCAAGACATATTCTTTTACTTTTGCAAGACCTATAACCTGTTCAAGTTCTTTTCGAGCCTCTTCAAGTTCCATTGCATTATAATTTCTAAGATACGAGGATGTTTTAATGACCTCTCCTCCCTTAAGAACCACGCAATAGCCATCCTCATATGTAAGCTTTGCACTTTCATCATCCCAAAGAATTTCCTGAAGTTTCATTTCCGAAAGCGTTTCATACAAATGGTCATCTATATGATTTTCTAAACCTTTAACACCTTGCGATGCACTATATTTTTGGCTGAGAGCTTCAACAATTTGATTATCAAACTCTATATCTATATGTAGGTTCTTTTTACATTTAGCAACCAAATTTACACAAAGAGTATATGCCAAATCCTTGACTTGCCCCTCTCCTATTGGATCTAATGTAATGATATCGCCCAGTTCCTTAACAATTTTATTTCCTAAAATAGAAATAATCTTTGACTGAGAAAGAACCGATGTCATAACAAAAAACTTACCGTTAGTTGCAATTTCAGATACAAGTTCGGTGTTAAGAATTCCTGTTGCTTCCACAAGACTTCCGTTGTTCACCATATATCTTTTTGATAGTTTATATGTTCCTTCTGTAAGTAACTGATATATTATATCCAATTGCCCTAAAGAGGCTTTATCAATGTTCTCAAATACAACTGTTTCTGTATTAGTATTTAATGCCTTAAACAAATCACTTAAAAACAATGCATTTGACGAATCAGCCACATAATCCACCATATCTATTGTTGCAATTGGAGCGTATCTAAATACTTTCTTTTCCTTTAGCAGTTCGGTAATACATCTAACGGCATATACTTTTCCACGGCTTTCTGCACCCAAAACAAGGATTGCATTTTTGGGTTTTGTATTATTAAATCCTTTAACATATGGTCTTTGGAAAGCCTTACATAGTGAATTTCTATCATTATCCGAGCCTACCCAGTATTTCTTCAGTTCATTTGATAAACCATCAAATGCATCCACGGCTCTGCTTACAGCCTTAGTTTCCTCCTTTGATGGTGTATGTGTTTTCACAGACGTACTTACCGACTGCATTGGTGCAACTGAAGAAGTACTTGTTCTAGAAACCTGCTGTAGGGGTGCCGATGCAGGTGCGGATTGTTGTTGAACATTTCCTTTATTAAATGTCTGTGTTGATTTTTGTGCATAGTTTGTACTCTGCTGTTTTTTTGCTATGAATCCTCTTTCATCCACACAGGCCTTTATTTGGTACTCAGGAAAAAGTAACTGTATTAATTCCTTTGACTTTTTTGCCATATTTGTCTCCTTTATTATTGAACAGTTATTTCTATAAATAATTGATGATGTATCTTAGCCAATTACTTGTTTTTTCTGCCAACTCTTCTACTGTTCCTTCTACTGTCTTTGTTTTACCGCTGTTGCCCATCGGATAACTAATAGAAGAATTACCATTTCTTAGGCTTACAGCACCTACATTTGAACCTTTATAAATAACTTCAATAGTTCCGTCGCTTATTCGTCTACATTTACAACTTGTTGGTAGCCCATTTTGAGTAAGTCCGTTCCAAAACGCTTCCAGTATGGTCTTTTCTGCATCACTAACATCAAGCGGAAGACATTCCATCATATCATTGTTACTACTAGCCGATGGATTTCCACCATCATCTAAATTGTATGAGCTATGCTCCGAATACGAATTAATTTCCTGAAACACTTCCGGTTCATCGTTCTCATATGATATAGCTTCATCCTGCATGAATTGAGGTTCTTGTGCTGCAAGCAATCTCGCCTGCTGTGCTTCCTCAATCATAACTTTAACCGTGGTAGAAAACTGCTGTGCATTGTTTATGTTAGAAATATATAAAATAATATCTAATCCTGTATCTGTCTTAAATTCAACACTACCATAATTACATTTTGGAAGTTGCCTATTGTTCTTAAATCTCTTATCTGCAGTTCCGTTCTTGTTCACGTATTGCCATGTGTGTCCAACTATTTGTGCATCTTTTGGTACACCACCACTTTCTATAAATATCACATTACCTACTCCAAGGTGTAATTCCGAGTAGTCTACTGCTCCCCATCCCTTTTTCCCTTTAATAATCAATCTATCAGGAAGAATAAACACATTATCTCTCAGTAGTTTTATGTGATAACAAGTAGCATCCGTTTTCAAAAAGAAAGGTTTCTTCTTTTGGAATTTAACCAATTTACGTCCAACACTTTCCGATGCTCCTGCATTCGTTTTTCGTGAAGCATTCGCTTGAATTGTATTAACTTGCCAAATGCTTCTATTATTTATAAGCATTCCCATCGCCTGGTCCATCATTTGAATTCTGTGCTTGCCATATTCATCAAATTCATACTCTACAGATATTTTCTTGGTGGCAGACAAATAAATAAGACCTACAATACCCGCCAAAAACAAAACTATAAAAAATGGAGTTCCTGGGGTTAGTAGAAGAGAAATTATTGTTACCCATATCAACAATGTTCTAATTCTTGAATACTTCTTTATTGCATCAAGGAAATCTTGCGTATTCTCTGTAACCAGCTGCTTAATATTAGCTTCCTCTGCTTGATATACGAAATTACCTGTATTTCGAACTACCGGTTGCGTAAAATTGGCATTTGCTCTATTACCCGATGTTCTTTTCTTTTTTCCACTACTATCATCTACCCATGACAGACCTGTCCCCGGAATAGAATATGTTTTTCTTACACCGCCTCCAGCTTTTTTAGTAACTCTGTATCCTTTACCACCCCAACTGTAGCCCACGCCAGATTTACTAAAATTAACTCTAAAGCCACCACCTAAATTAATACTTTTCCTATACCTCAGGCCCATTCTTATCTACCTTCTCTTTCCTGGTTTTATTTAATTCATCCATGTACCCAGCAGTAACAATACCTGCGGGTAGCGCGACTATCGCTATTCCAAATAATGTTGAGCACATTGTAATAATTTTTCCAGCCATTGAAACTGGATAAATATCGCCATACCCCACGGTTGTCAAGGATACCGTTGCCCAATAAACAGCATCGAAAAATGTTGGAAAAGTTTCTGGCTCTACGCTTAAAACTATCAATGCCGAGATTAAAATATAACCTATTGCAAGACCACATACGACTAATAATGATTCCTTCTGTTTCTTAAATACATTGATGATTATCGAAATGCTCTTTGAGTATCTAATAACCTTAAATACTCTAAACACTTTCAATGTTCTCAATAACCTAAGTACCTTAAGGATTCTCAATGCTTCACTTACAGCAACTATTGATGGTAGTATTGAAAGCAAGTCAATAATTGCCATTGGCGTTATCGGGTATAAACAGAAAGATTTTATCCCTTTATTCATTTTGTAATCAGCCGTAACAAGTCTAAGTAGATAATCTATAATAAAAATTACTGTCGTCACACGATCAATGATAGGCGAAAGAAATCCAGCACCTTTTGTAGCAATTGGAACCAAGCTGCAAATAATCACAATCATCATAAAAACATCATACAACTTGCTTAGATTATCCTTTTCATCAGCGACTTCTATAATTTCATAAAGCCTCTTCCTCATGTTTCTTTTTTCTCCAATTTTTATATTCACCTGATACTACTCTACCTGAATTATTCATGGCAGAATAATTCGCTGCCATAATTGTTAGTTTTTAACCAGCAGTTCATAAATACGAATTTTTATACGAGATTTGTTTAAAAATAGGCACACCCATCACGTAAAGATATTT
>JBMNUR010000109.1:0-9183 GCA_050946395.1 Peptococcales bacterium | reverse complement strand
CAGAAGGGTCGGCAGTTAGCATTAACTATATATCTGGATCCACCAAGAAAATAGGTACCATGTCTCTAGCAAGGAGAGCCTTACGAACAGAATCAAAGGTAATTATAATTGATGATTTTATGAAAGCCGGTGGTACTGCAAAAGGTATGATTGATTTAATGAAAGAATTTAAGGCCGAAGTTTTAGGTATGGGGGTTTTTGTAGATACACAAGAACCAGAGCAAAAGCTAGTTGGAAATTATTTAGGACTATTAGAATTAGTGGAATTAGATGAGAAAAAAGAGATAGTTAAAATAGTTTCAAAAAGTTTCGCTTTTGAGGTATAAAAAATATAATTTTTGGTAATTTTCTTATAGTAAAGAAGGAATTTCCATATGATTGACGAATATGGTCATAGATGTCAAAATGTTCCGCATATCAGGAAGGTGGTGAACTTGGTTGAACATAACAGATGTACGGATTAGAAAGATAAACATGGATGGCAGAATGAAGGCTATTGTTTCTGTTACTTTCGATGATGCCTTTGTAGTACATGATGTTAAGGTGGTTGAGGGTCAAAAAGGATTATTTGTGGCAATGCCCAGTAAGAAGATGCCTGATGGTGAATTTAGGGATATTGCACACCCAATTTCTTCTTCCGCACGAGATGTTATCCAGAGTGCTGTTTTAAAAGCCTATGAGGAAGCCATGTAAAAAGGAACTTTGCCCCTAAGGAGCGGGGACAAGCTCCTTTTTTTTAGTAGAAAAAATCGAATCTTAAAGCCGAATTGAATGATCTAAATTCACGTCCAAGAATATGCGGCAAGTATAATATCCTATGCTTAACAATAACATATACAGAATGATAGAAAGACGAACAGACCCATAGGCGAATTGAGGAATTTACGTGTAAACGAATAGACGAACAGACGAAACTTATGATATAACTATATAGTGAAAACTCTTGTTTAGGGGGCAGGATTATGGATGTAACCGCAATTATTTTAGCGGCAGGCCAGGGAACAAGGATGAAGTCTAAACTACCAAAGGTTCTCCACAAAGTAGCCGGGAAGCCCATGTTAGGTCATGTATTGGATACTTTAAAAATCGCTGGTGTACAAAGACAGATTGTAGTTTTAGGACATGGGTCTGACATAATTGAAAAATGGTTACCTGAAGAAGTAGAGGTTGCTTATCAAAAACAACAACTAGGTACGGGGCACGCTTTATTACAAGCTCAAGGATTATTACAAAAAACCAAAGGAACCGTGATGGTAGTTTGCGGTGATACGCCCTTACTACAGGCATCTACCTTAAAAGGCTTATTAAATACACATAATAATACTAATGCCCAAGTTACAGTATTAACTGCTGATATTGCTAATCCCACCGGTTATGGTAGAATAATTCGTGAAAACAGCCAGGTGAAGGCAATTATTGAAGAAAAAGACGCAGATATTCATCAAAAGGCAATTACTGAAATTAATACAGGCTCCTATTGTTTTGAGGCCCAGTTTTTACAGGATTATCTAGGAAAATTGACTAATGATAATGCTCAAAGTGAATATTACCTAACAGATCTTGTAAAATTAGCGGCAACAAATAATTTAAGAGTAGAAGGATTTCTGTTAGAAGATTTTACAGAGAGTTTAGGTATTAACAACCGTGTTCAATTGGCAGAGGCGGAAAAGATACTTAGAACACGTGTTTTAAAAGATTTAATGTTAGCCGGAGTAACAATAATTGATCCACAATCCACATATATCGAAGCTACTGTTAAAATTGCTCCTGATACAATAATTTATCCCGGAACTTTACTAGAAGGACAAACTTCAATTGGTGAAGATTGTCACATTGGTCCCGGCGTTAGAATGATCGATACTATAGTCGGGGATAGCTGTCAGATTCAAAATGCTGTTTTATTGGAATGCAAGGTCAATAATAATTGTAAAATTGGCCCCTTCGCATATTTAAGACCTGGTGCGGTCTTAGAGGATAATGTTAAGATTGGGGATTTTGTGGAAATAAAAAAATCAGTAATTGGTAAAGGCAGTAAGGTTCCCCATCTATCTTATGTGGGAGATGCTTTTGTGGGTGAAGGGGTAAACATCGGTTGTGGTACAATCACTTGTAATTATGACGGCAAGAACAAACACCTGACAAAGATAGAAAATGGAGCCTTTATCGGAAGTAATACCAATCTTGTAGCACCGGTTACCGTAGGCAAAAATGCTTTTATTGGTGCTGGCTCCACAATTAATAAAGATGTTCCCGCCAATGCTTTGGCAATAGCTAGAGAAAAACAAAAAAATATACCAGATTGGGTAAAAAATCAAAACAAGGAGTAAAATTAGGAGGTTTCCGCATGTCAAAAAGGTTTAGGAATATCAAACTTTTAACAGGTAATGCCAATCGCCAATTAGCTGAAGAAATTGCCGAATATATGGGCTTAGAATTAGCTAGTTGTAAAGTTGGTCGCTTTAGTGATGGCGAAATAAATATGACCATTGATGAAAGCGTCCGTGGTGCAGATGTATTTATCATTCAACCTACCCCAACACCGGTCAATGATAATCTTATGGAACTATTGATTATGATTGATGCTGTAAGAAGAGCATCTGCCAGGAGAATTACAGCGGTATTACCTTATTACGGTTATGCAAGGCAAGATAGAAAGGCCAGAGCCAGAGACCCCATTACTGCTAAATTAGTGGCTAATTTAATTATTCAAGCGGGTGCTCGTAGAGTACTTACTATGGATTTACACGCCGGACAAATTCAAGGGTTTTTTGATGTTCCTGTTGATCATCTCCTAGGTGTACCAATTTTGGCTGAGTATTACAAAAACAAAAATTTAGATGACGTGGTTGTAGTATCACCTGACATGGGTGGTGTTACCCGTGCCAGAAATTTAGCTGAGCGTATTGGTGCACCTTTAGCAATTATTGACAAACGGAGACCCATGCCTAACGTTTCCGAAGTAATGAATATTATTGGAGATATTAAAGGTAAAAATGTTATTATGACTGATGATATAATAGATACTGCAGGAACCATTACCAATGGTGCGGAAGCGCTTATGGAAAGAGGAGCTCAATGTGTTTTCGCTTGTTGTACTCATGCCGTTCTTTCCGGCCCTGCAATAACTAGATTGGACAAGTCCCCCATTAAAGAACTGGTAATTACCAATACCATACCAGTTAGTCCAGAGAAGAAGTTGGCCAAAATAAAGGTTCTTTCTGTTGCTCCTATTATGGGTGAAGCAATTATTCGTATTCACGAGGATTTATCAGTTAGTAAACTTTTTGATTAATTTTTCGGCCACAAACTCGGTAGTCTACGTTCATAGTTTTTATATAAAAATCGCCTTGGGGCGATTTTTGCTTAAAGTGTTTTCTCCCGATTTTACTGGGCATACTACCTAGATGAAAGGAGTAGCGTAATGTAATTAAGGAAAGAAACATAAGTGAAGGAACTAGAAGAATATTATACTATTAGAGGGAGTGGAAATATTATGGATAAAATCACTTTAGAGGTTAATAATCGGGATACATCCCTGGGCAGAGGTGCTTTAAATAAAATGCGAGGAGCAGGTGAGCTGCCAGGAGTGGTTTATGGGGCTAAAGTTGGCACTGTGCCCATTAGCGTAAGCAAAAAACAATTAAATGACATTTTGGCTAGACATGGAGCTAATGCTATTATTACCCTTAACATAAACGGCCAAGCTGTTCAAGCTATGGTCAAGGAAATTCAAACTCATCCTGTAACAGGGCGGTATTGGCATGTAGATTTTAATGAAATAGCAATGGATAGAAAGATAAAGGCCGAGGTCCAAGTTCACTTTGAAGGTGAACCTCAGGGTGTAAAAGACGGTGGCATTTTACAATACGGTGACCCAACTGTAGAAGTTGAATGTTTGCCAGGAGATCTACCGGATAGATTTGTTTTAGATGTCAGCAGTTTAAAAATCGGTGATAAATATACAGTACAAGATTTAACAGAAATAGAAAACGTTAAGATCCTAACTGAACCGGAAAAAGTATTGGTTTCCGTTATTCCACCGGTAATGGATACTGAAGATAGTGAAGAACCAGAAGAAGCACCGGAACAAGCAGAAGAAGCAGAAGCAGGTACGGAAGAGTAGGCACGTAAGTGCCTTGCTCGAGGGATAAACTGTATGTCAGTGTGATTACTTGTGGGATAAACTGCATGTAAGTGATTAAGTGCTTTAGTGTGGAAGTGTTACGGTACTAATCGCCTTCTTTAGTACTTAATCACTTACACACTATCACACTTACCAAAGAGGGGGTTAAGGGAGTGTTCATGATTGTAGGTCTGGGTAATCCAGGGTCAAAATATAACAATACCCGGCATAATGTAGGTTTTTGGGTTATAGATAAATTAGCGGAAAAACTAAATGTTAACGTAGATAAAAAAATGGCTCAGGCTTTAGTGCAAACGACTTTTTGGGATGGGAGAAAACTATTATTAGTCAAGCCCCAGACTTATATGAACCTTAGTGGCCAGGCGGTTATGGAGCTTCTTAATTTTTACCATGACCAAATCGAGGATTTTATTGTAATCCATGATGACCTTGATTTACCACCTGGTCAACTCCGTTTTAAACGGGGTGGTGGTACCGGAGGACATAATGGTCTTAAATCTATTGTGGAGTATCTTAATTCCCAAGATTTTGACCGACTTAAAATTGGTATTGGCCGCCCCCGATACCCCAATGTTAAAGACTATGTTTTAACACCTTTCGATCAGGAAGAAAAGGAAAGTGTTGATAAAGAGGTAATAAGGGCTTTAGAGGGCATTAAAATATGGATGACCGAAGGAATGGATAAAGCTATGAATACTTTTAATCAAAAAAATAGATTGGATTCCTAAGCGGAAATGGGATTTTTCATGCATGTTTTACTGGCAAGTTTTTCAGCAAGCATGCTAGCATTGTTTTTCAACCGTTTTGTGGTAAGCCGCTGGGGTGATTTCGCAATCTCTGTAATTGTACCTATTGCTGAAGAACTACTCAAAACTTTACTAGGAGTATTTTTTGGTGCATCAATTTTTTATACTCATTTTGGATTTGGGGTCATTGAAGCTATGTGGGATATGAAGGTTAATCCTAAAGGATTTCGTCCTGCGGTATTTAGTTTAATTACCCATAGCTTTTTTGGATTTGTTACCCTTTATGCGTATTATTTTACAGGATTTCTTCTGATAGGTATCATTACGGGTAGCATCTTCCATATATTTTGGAATAGTTATATTATTAAATATAGTGAAAGAGTGAAAGAGTGAAACAGTGTATGCAAACCATAACAATCGACTATTGACTATCGACTATCGTCCTCACCCAAAGTATGACTAACAATCTGGTCTCTGATCACTGGACACTGACCCAATAAATTAACCCAAAAACTAGTCACTAGTCATCAGTCACTAATAAACAGTGGAGGTCCTTGTTAAGGGATGTCCACTTTGCTGCATTGCATAAGGAGGAAAGCATGGAAATAATACCACCAATTCTATCAGTACTAAGTAAAGGTCATGATATTAGTTTAGCCCTTAATTCTCTGGAAAATAAAAATGAACATTTAATTTATGGACTTACCGGGGTACAAAGGACCATTATAGCCGCTACGATTGGTCATACCAAGAATACAAATATGCTTATTATTTGTGATAGTCAAAAAAGAGCAAAAGAGGTTTGGGATGACCTTACGTATTTATTGCCACATTTTAATGTCCTTTATTTTCCCGCTTTAGAGGTTATTCCTTTTGAAGTATTTGCACAAAGTCATGAGATACAGCGACAACGATTACAGGTTTTGGCTACCTTGACCCAGGGAGAAAAGCCGACTATAGTAATCGCACCTATTGAATCGTTAGCCAAAGGCCTAATTCCTCCCCAGCTATTTAGACAAACCTTAAGAGACTTTGAGGTGGGGAATCAGGTTGATTTACATGAATTATTGGAATATTTAGTTCAATATGGTTATGAACGGGTTGAACAAGTGGAAGGGCCGGGCCAGTTTAGTCTACGAGGTGGAATTTTGGATATTTATGCTGTTCTTTATGAACAGCCTTTTCGCATGGAGTTTTTTGATGATGAAATTGATTCTATTAGATTTTTTGACCCTAAAACCCAAAAATCAGTGGAGAAAATTAATAAGATAAAATTAGTTCCAGCCAGGGAATTCTTTTTACAACAAGAAAATATCGAACTAGGTTTAGAATTTTTACAAGAAGAATTAGCATTACAAAACCAAAGATTAGCCAAGAAAAAAGACCGCAATGCTTTAGATAAATTACAAAGCAAAATTAGTGAGGTTATCGAAAAGGTCAATAACGGATTGTACTTTCCAGGACTTGAGCAGTTTCAACCCTATTTTTATGCTGAACAAGGTACACTTATTGATTACTTTCCCCAAAGAACAATATTTTGTTTGGATGAGCCGTTAAGACTTCGAGAGGCTTTAGAACACCAAGAAAAAGAGCGAAATACATTGTTTGCTGATTTATTAACTTCCGGATCTGTTCTACCTAGTCAAAGTAAGTTTTATTTTGAATTAACAGACCTTTTAACGGTTTTAGAGAAAAGAAAAAAAATCTATTTATCCCTCCTTCCCAAGAAAGGTTTACCTGGTAGTATCGATAATATCATTGGGATTGAAACAAAATCTTTACCTCCATTTTTCTCGAAAATCCGGCTTTTAGCAGATGAAATTAAAGAATGGAAGCGTAAGAAGTATGCTGTAATTATTCTTTTAACATCCAAAGCTAAAGCCGAAAGATTACAACAAGCTTTAAATGATTGTGGGGTTGAGGCCCCTTGGGTAGGCGAAAAGTATGAACCAGTTCAAGGCCAGGTTTATATTGCTCAAGGAAATCTGAGTTATGGGGTGGAATTTACTAAATCTCAGCTAGTACTGGTTTCGGAACATGAGGTTTTCCAACAGCCTAAAAAGCGTCCCCCCAAAAGAATGTTCCAGCAGGATGGTCAGCAAATTAACCGTTTAGCTGATCTAAAAGTAGGGGATTATGTCGTCCATTCCGGTCACGGCATAGGTCGTTATTTAGGAGTGGAAAAGCTTAAAGTTGGGGATGTTGAAAGAGATTATCTGATTATTAAATATGCTGGTGAGGATCGTCTTTACGTACCTACAGACCAAATCGAACTTTTACAAAAATATGTAGCTGGTGAAGGAAATATTCCTAAAGTACACAAATTAGGTGGCACCGATTGGCAAAAAACTAAACTGAAAGTAACCACATCAGTTAAAAAATTAGCTGAAGGACTTCTTGAGCTTTATGCCAAAAGGCAGGCTATGCCAGGCTTTAGCTTTAGTCCCGATGATAACTGGCAAAGAGAATTCGAAGATGCTTTTCCCTATAAAGAAACACCAGACCAATTGAAGGCAATTAGAGATGTGAAAAAAGATATGGAAAAAGGTGTTCCCATGGATCGACTGATTTGCGGTGATGTTGGCTATGGCAAAACGGAAGTAGCCATTAGAGCAGCTTTTAAGGCAGTTAATAATGGTAAACAGGTAGCAGTATTAGTTCCTACCACAGTTCTGGCCCAACAGCATTTTAATACCTTCAGGGAGAGGTTTGCCAATTTTCCAGTAACTATTGAAGTGGTAAGCCGGTTTCGTACTGCCAGTGAACAGAAAAAGGTTATGGAAGGGGTTAAAACCGGGACTGTAGACATTATTATCGGTACCCATAGGCTACTATCAAAAGATGTCCGATTTAAAGACCTGGGCCTTTTAGTAGTTGATGAAGAACAACGTTTTGGGGTCAGTCATAAAGAAAAGCTTAAAAGACTAAAATCTCAGGTAGATGTTTTAACATTATCGGCAACACCTATACCCAGGACCTTGCATATGTCTTTGGTAGGCATTAGAGATATGAGTGTTATCGAAACACCTCCGGAAGATCGCTATCCTATTCAAACTTATGTTGTAGAACACAGTCCGGAATTAATAAAAGATGCTATTCGTAGGGAACTAGGTAGAGGTGGTCAAGTCTATTATGTGCATAATAGAGTCGAAGATATCGAAAAAGTAGCTGAGGATATTAGAATACTGGTGCCGGAAGCCCGGGTGGGTATCGGTCATGGCCAAATGAAAGAAGATTTTCTAGAAAAGGTAATGATTGGCTTTATGGAGCAGGAATTAGATGTTTTAGTTTGCACAACGATTATTGAAACCGGTTTAGATATTTCCAATGTAAATACTTTAATAATTGATGAAGCTGATAAAATGGGTTTATCCCAGCTTTATCAATTACGGGGTAGGGTAGGTCGCACAAACAGGGTAGCTTATGCTTATTTGACCTATAGAAAAGATAAAATTTTAAGTCAGTTAGCAGAAAAACGCTTGCATGCTATTCGGGAGTTTACAGAGCTAGGCTCCGGTTTTAAGATAGCGATGCGTGATTTAGAAATTCGAGGTGCCGGTAACCTTTTAGGACCTGAACAACACGGACAAGTGGCATCCGTAGGTTTTGATATGTATTGTCATCTTTTAGAGGAAGCAGTAAGAGAATTAAAAGGAGAGAAAAAACAAACCAGTTTCGATGTGGAAATTGATTTACAGGTTAGCTCTTTTATTCCAGATTATTATATTACCGATTCCTCCACTAAATTGGACTTCTATCAACGTATTAGAAAGATTAATACCTTAAAAGAAACTCAAGATTTAGAAGAAGAGATGGAAGATCGTTTTGGTGACCCGCCTTTAGAGACAAGGAATTTGTTATATATGACTCGGCTAAAGGTATTGGCTCAAGGTTGTGAGATTAAAGGCATAAAACAAAAGGATAAAATAGTAAGTTTAGAGTTTTCCGGGGATCCGGGCCTAACGGGACAGGAGTTAATGGAACTTGCCCAAAAATTTCGCAGAAAAATGACCTTTTCTATGAATGATGAATTGGTAATTAAATTAAATGTTAGTGGTTTAACTTCTGAAGCATGCTTAGCACTCATGGAGAAAATACTAATGGAAATTTCCACCCTTGTTTCTAACAAGAAAAGTCTGTTATAATAACCCTGTTATGACTTTATATTAAGGAGCGATTTCATGAAGAAAAAAATCGTAATTTCAATGTTATTAATAGTGCTAATATTTACCATGGTGGGTTGTAATAAAGATTCTGCCGGGTATGTTGCGAAGGTTAACGGACAGGAGATTT
>JBMNUR010000108.1:0-9356 GCA_050946395.1 Peptococcales bacterium | reverse complement strand
AGAACATAACAAATTGCTCTCCAAGGGAAGTAATCGACTCTGGAGTTGCTTTTATTCCAGAAGATAGACTAGGACTTGGATTATTTCCCAGTTTAAACCTATTAGATAATTTAATACTTAAGGATTATCGTAAAGAAAGGTTGGGCAAGTGGTTTTTCCTAGACTGGCAATACATAAAAAACTGGGCGAAAAAAGTGGTTGATGAATATAAAATAAAAACTCCTGACCTAGGTTCACCAGTTAAATTGATGTCTGGTGGTAATTTACAACGATTGTTGTTGGCCAGAGAAATCTCTGCCTCCCCCAAATTAATTGTCGCTGCTTATCCTGTTCGAGGGCTAGATGTAAAAGCTACGGAGTTCGTGCACAATACACTTTTGGAGCAAAGTAAAAATGGTACTGCCATTCTGCTAATATCTGAAGATTTAGAAGAAATCTTCAAATTGTCTGACAAAATTGCCGTTTTATATGAGGGCACTATTATGGGAATAGTACCTTCACAAAAGGTTTCACTTGAGGAAGTAGGTTTAATGATGGCGGGTGTTTATCGAGAGGAGGAGCAAACATGCAAGGCCAATTAAAATTAAATAATACAGTAACCGTAAAATTAGAAAAGCGTATAAGTGTTTCTAAATCTATATCTATATTTACTTTAGTCATTTCTTTACTCCTTGCATTTTTGCTTGGTGCTTTAATAATAAGGTTTTCTGGATTTAATCCTTTAGAAGTTTATAAAATGATGTTTGCTGGGGCTTTTACCACTAGCTACGGTATTTCAGAAACGATTGTAAAAGCAATTCCTTTATTGTTAGCAGGTTTAGGGGTGAGCATAGCCTTTCGTATGCTCTTGTGGAATATTGGGGCGGAAGGACAACTGTATATGGGTGCTTTTGCTGCAACCTGGGTAGCTTTAACTTTTCCCAATTTGCCCAGAGTTATTCTGTTAGTTTTACTTGTTATAGCTGGATTTTTAGGAGGTGCATTATGGAACCTTATACCGGCACTAACAAGGGCTTATATGGGGGTAAATGAAATTATTACTACTTTAATGTTTAATTATATTGCAAATTTTTGGATTGGATATCTTGTATTTGGCCCTTGGAAGGATCCAGAAGGATTTAATCAACCATTTACAGCAAAGTTTGACCAAAATGTTATGTTGCCAACTTTAGCAGGAACTCGCATTCATTTTGGTCTTTTACTTGGTCTAATTGCAGCCATATTAATATTCGTAACGCTAAACCATACCCGTTGGGGTTATGAAATTCGTGTTACGGGTGAAAATGAAAATGCTGCTCAATATGGTGGAATTAATATTAGAAAAAATATAATTCTCGTAATGTGTTTAAGCGGAGGGTTAGCAGGAGTGGCTGGGATGGCTGAAGTAACAGGCGTTTTAGGACGTCTTCAGCAAGGATTTTCTCCTGGTTATGGTAATACTGCTATTTTAATTGCTGTTTTAGCGAAGTTTCATCCATTAGCAATCATCGTTGTTTCTTTTCTTTTTGGCGGGTTATTAGTTGGTGGATATACCGTACAAACTATAGGCGTTCCCACGTCCATCATCTTTATTTTACAAGGAGCCATTTTGTTTTTTGTTTTAGCCGGTGAGTTTGTAACAAAGCATAGATTAAGATTTGAAAGGAGGTAACAATAGTGGAGCAGTCCTTTTTAATAATTATTTTAAGTGCAGCCGTAACAGCAGGTACACCACTTCTTTTTGCAGCTTTAGGTGAACTGTTAACACAAAAAGCCGGCATCATGAATCTTGGTTTAGAAGGGATGATGTTGTGTGGCGCTGCAGCGGGTTTTGTCATTACTGTTAGGACCGGAAGCCTTTTTTGGGGAGTTTTGTTTGCTATGGTCGCTGGTGGGCTATTGGCTTTACTCCATGCTTTTTTATCAATATCTTTAAAGGCGAATCAGGTGGTAAGCGGCTTAGCCTTGGCTATTTTTGGAACCGGGTTGAGTTCTTTTATTGGTAAATCCATGATAGGTATACCTGCTCCAGTATCCTTTAAAAAGATTAAAATTCCTCTTTTAAATGAGATACCATTTTTAGGGCAAGTCCTTTTTAACTATGACGCTTTGGTTTATTTGAGTTTCTTTCTTGTTGCAGGAGTTTGGTTTCTTATATATAAAACTAAGTTCGGTTTGACTTTGCGGGCTGTTGGAGAAAATCCAGGTGCAGCTGATTCTCTGGGAGTGAACGTTTTTTTAATCCGTTACTTATATGTGACCATAGGTGGGATGCTAGCTGGCTTGGGTGGAGCTTATTTATCGCTAGCGTTTGCACCGTCTTGGTTAGAAAATATGACTGCCGGAAGGGGCTGGATTGCTCTTGCGCTTGTGATTTTTTCTACTTGGAATCCGGTTAGGGCCTTGCTCGGAGCTTACATTTTTGGTGGAATTGATGCATTAGTTTATAGGATGCAGGCTTTCAGTGTTGTGATCATACCTAGTTTTTTCTTAAAAATGATGCCATATATTTTTACAGTACTTGTACTTATTTTTGCAACACGTGAAACCAGCCGTAAACGTATTGGTGCTCCCGGAGCTTTAGGCCTTGCTTATGAAAGAGAAGCCCGTTAGAAAGCAGTCGAATAACTGGTCTTAATAAGTATCAATTTATTTGCTTATAAGAGCTTTAGAGGGGGTAGAAAAATGGAATTTAGCGTAATTGGAAAAAGCGTACGGCGACTTGATGCAGTAGCCAAAGTTACAGGCAAAGCCAAGTTTACCGGTGATTTTTTCGAACGAGATATGCTAGTAGGCAAGGTATTACGCAGCCCTTACGCCCATGCGAAGATTAAAAGCATAGACATAAGCAAAGCTAAAGCCTTGCCAGGAGTCGAAGCAGTGCTAACTTATGAGAATGTTTCTCAACATAAATATCCTACAGCTGGCCATCCGTATGCTTTAGATCCTGAGAAAAGCGATGTGGCAGATCGGACAATTTTAGCAAATAAAGCCAGGTATGTAGGAGATGAAATTGCCGCAGTAATAGCGGTAGATGAACTGACAGCAGAAGCAGCTTTAAAATTGATAGAAGTCGAATATGAAGTACTAGAGCCACTTTTAACACCCGAAGATGCCATGAAAGAAGGAGCACCTTTAATACATGAAGATAGGAAGGACAACATTGTAAGTTCCGTTGGTTTTGAAATTGGCGATGTAGCAGAAGCATTTCAAGAATGCGAGCATATTTTTGAAGACGAATTTGAAACAAGCATAGTCCAACATTGCCACATGGAACCACATGTATCCTACGCCTATATAGATAGTAACGATCGCATAGTAATTGTTTCATCCACCCAAATACCTCATATTGCCCGTCGAATAGTAGGTCAGGCCTTAGGCTTACCTTGGGGGAAAATCCGTATCATAAAACCTTATATTGGAGGCGGCTTTGGCAACAAGCAGGAAGTCATCCTAGAACCAATAGTAGCAGCCATGACCTTAGCAGTAGGAGGAAGACCAGTCAAACTAGAGCATTCCCGGGAAGAATCCATGATTGGTTCCAGAACACGACATGCCTTTAAATTTAAACTTAAAACAGGAGTTAATAAAGAAGGAAAATTAATTGCTGCCCATATAAAACTTATCTCCAATACCGGAGCTTATGCTTCCCATGGTCACTCTATCGCCATGAGTGCAGGCAGTAAATTTAGAGCTTTATACAACTTTAAAGCAATCAAATTTGAACCAATAACAGTATATACAAACCTACCAGTAGCAGGTGCAATGCGTGGCTATGGCGCACCACAAATCCATTATGCCTTAGAATGTCACCTAGAAAATATTGCTCGGCAACTTAACCTAGACCCAATCGAATTTCGGAAACAAAATTTTGCAGGTGTTGGTTATGAAGATCCCTTAACAGGCCTTAAAACCTTAACCAACGGAATAGCTGAGTGTGTAGAAAGAGGAAAAGAATTAATAAATTGGTCAGCTAAACAATCAAAGTATACCCAGCAAAAGGGTTTTAAACGTAGAGGACTAGGAATGGCATGTTTTGCCTATTTATCCGGTACCCACCCAGTTAGTATAGAAATAGCCGGAGCAAGAATAGTATTAAATCAAGACGGCTCTGTCCAACTCCAAATTGGAGCTACAGAAATAGGTCAAGGAAGTGACACAGTCTTTGCCCAAATAATAGCCGAAGCCATAGGAATTAAGTATGACGATGTTCATGTCATCTCGACCCAAGATACAGATATCTCACCCTTTGATACAGGCTCCTACGCTTCAAGACAAACCTATGTTACCGGCATGGCAGTGAAAAAAGCCGCAGATGAAGTTAAAGCCAAAATACTAGACTTTGCCTGGGGCATGACAGATATACCAGCTCAGGCCTTAGACATTAAAGATTCAAACATCATTTACAAACATTCTGGCCAAATCATAATGCCACTAGAAGAAGTAGCCATGCGAACATATTACGATACAGTTCATGCTAGACCAATCACCAGCGATACATCAAACAATGCCAGGGCCAACGCACCTTCCTTTGGAGTCACTTTTGCAGAAGTAGAAGTAGACCTTCAAACAGGCAAAATCGATATAGTAGAAATATACAATATCCACGACGCAGGGAAAATCATCAACCCACAATTAGCCGAAGGTCAAGTCCATGGCGGGGTTAGCATGGGTATAGGCTATGCCTTATCAGAACAACTACTTTTTAATGAAAAAACAGGAAAACCTTTAAATAACAACTTATTAGACTATAAACTGCCAACCATTATGGATACCCCAGAAATTGGCGTAGATTTTGTAGAAACATACGAACCAACAAGCGCTTATGGCGTAAAATCCTTAGGAGAGCCGCCAACAATTAGTCCAGCACCAGCTATACGCAACGCAGTATTAGATGCCACAGGAGTTGAGTTTAACAGCATACCTATGAATCCCCAAAAAGTTTTTGAAAAATTTAAAGAAGCTGGATTAATATAGAAGGGAGGGCTAAACATGTATAACTTTAATAATTATTGTGAAGCAAAGACGCTTAATGAAGCTATCTCCTTATTAGCAGAAAACCCCAACCAGCAAATAATTGCAGGAGGAACAGATATTTTAATAAAAATGCATAGTGGAAAGCTTGAACAAGCAGACTTACTATCGATTCATGGTATTAGTTCCCTGCAAAATATAGAAATAAAAGAAGATGGCACTATTACCATTGGCTCATTAGCTACATTTAGCCAGATTGCTAGAGAACCTATCATTACCAAACATATACCAGTACTAGCCCAAGCAAGTCTTTCCATGGGAGGACCTCAAATTCGTAACCTAGCAACTATAGGTGGAAACATATGCAACGGTGCAACTTCAGCCGACAGCGCTTCAACCTTATTTGCCTTAAATGCCAAATTAAAACTTAAAAGCTTAAATAATGAAAGAACAATAGCTATTGAAGAATTTTATCTTGGACCCGGTAAAGTAGATTTACATCCAGGCGAAATTCTTACAGAAATAATAATCAAACAGGAAGACTATCAAGGTTATAGTGGAAAATATATAAAATTTGCTATGCGAAACGCCATGGACATTGCTACATTAGGCGTGGCAGTCCTTTGTAAGATTAAAGAAAATGTTTTTGAGGATCTTAAAATAGCATTAGGTGTTGCAGCACCTACCCCAATAAGGTGTGATGAAGCTGAAGAGTACGCAAAAAACAAAGAAATAAGTGAAGAAACAATTGCAAAAATAGGCAAACTTGCCGTAAAATCAACAAACCCAAGAACTTCCTGGAGAGCATCTAAAGAATATCGGGAGCATCTGGTTGAGGAATTAACTAAGCGTGCCATAAAAGAAATTGTTGCTGACAAGGGGGTGTAGGAATTGCGTAAAAAGATTACCCTAATTGTAAATGGAAAAACTCATGAACTAGAGATTGATGTAAGAGAATCCCTCCTTGAAGTATTAAGAAACCGTTTAGCTTATACAGGTGTAAAAAAAGGTTGTAGTGTAGGTGAATGCGGTGCTTGTACCATACTTTTAGATGGAACACCGATAGATTCCTGTATATATCTTGCCGCTTGGGCAGACGGCAAAAGCATAACTACCATTGAGGGTATTGCTAAAAACGGTGAACTATCTAAAGTTCAACAAGCCTTTATTGACGAAGGTGCAATTCAGTGTGGATATTGTACACCAGGTTTAGTTTTAACAGCAACAGCTTTGGCTGAAAGTGGAAAAAACTATACTAGGGAAGAGATCAAACGAGAACTATCAGGACATTTTTGCCGCTGCACCGGATACCAAAACATTCTTAAGGCTGTTGAAAAGGCTTTAAATAAATAACAATATTAGTAGACAGAAATATTGTTATTCTCGTAACGGTAGGTTTATATGGTAGCTCTGTTATTGGTGAGATTTTAACTATACCTACCGCACCGGCTGTTGCATCAGCTTATTATAAGTTTGATGGACAAAGATGTTTTAGTTTGCTCTGAGATGACACAGCTTATAGGAAAAAGGCAAATAAAGAATGTTAGCAGGCAAGGAATACTTTGATTTCCTAAAGCATTAACCAATTTGTCAAAATTAACAAAATAGTTTAAAAACAACTCTATATATTATATCCATTTTATAACTTTACTCAAAGGTAAATAGCCAGCTAATAGATAATTATAAGGTCAAAAGTGACATTTTGTGTAAAGGTGAGACGAGATCTGTAGTGCAAAATTGACAATAGTCTTCAGTAGCATTGAATTTTTAAAAATATTAAAAAAGAGGTGGGTATTTTGACAGGTAAAGAATTGATTTACCAAGTGATGAGACACCAGGAAGTGCCAAGAGTTCCTTGGGTTCCCTTTGCAGGTGTTCATGCCGGTTTTTTGAAAAACTATGCAGCCGATGAGGTATTAAAAGATGCTGACAAACTATATGAGTCCTTGCTAGAAGTAGTTAGACTCTATAAGCCTGATGGGCTGCCTATTTGCTTTGATCTACAACTAGAAGCGGAAATTTTAGGCTGCGACTTAAAATGGGCAAACAATTCACCCCCTTCAGTCATTTCACATCCATTAGCTGATACAGATGAAATACCAACTACTACTATTTCTAAAGATGCTGGACGCTTACCCTTAGTCTTTGATGTAACTAGACGTATTAAAAAGCAAGTTGGAGATCATATTGCCTTATACGGACTTTTCTGCGGTTCTTTTACCCTAGCCTCCCATCTGCGAGGCAGTAAAATATTTATGGATATGTTAAAAAACCCTGATTATATGAATAAAATTATGGCATGGTGTACAGAAATTGCTCTTTGCATGGTCGACTATTATGTAGAAGCAGGTGTTGATGTTGTTGCTCCTGTTGACCCCTTGATTTCACAAATTTCTCCTAAGCATTTTACCAGCTATTGCAGCGAAAACTATAAAAAGATCTTTAAACGGATTCGTGAGAAAGGAGCATTTTCCTCATTCTTTGTGTGTGGCAATGCTATTAAAAATGTAGAAGTAATGTGTCAAACAGGCCCTGATGCCATCTCAGTAGATGAAAACCTACCTATGCAGGAAGCTAAAGAGATTACCGACCGCTACAACGTTGCTATTGGAGGCAATATCCCCTTAACTACTGTAATGCTTTTTGGTAATCAGCAGGATAACATGAAATTTGTAATCGATATGCTTGATAACTTAAACCATAAAAACTTAATTATTGCTCCCGGCTGTGACATGCCCTACAACGTTCCAGTGCAAAACGGCATAGCTTGTGCCCAGGCCGTTCATGATCCGGAAAAGACCCGTAAATTTATTCAAAACTACGAGAAAGTAGATGATATTGAAGACATTGAAGTTGAGCTTCCCGATTATGAAAACCGGACTAAGCCTATTGTGGAAATATTTACTTTAGATCCTGTGGCCTGCGCAGCTTGCACCTATATGCTGGCAGTATGGGAAGAAGCTAAAGAAGAGCTAGGCTCTTTTGCTGAATGGGGCGATTATCGCTACAATATTAAAGAAGATATAGCTAGAATGCGCAAATTAGGTGTAAAAAATCTGCCTAGCATTTATATTAATGGAAAACTGCGTTATGATTCCCTAATACCTTCAAAAGAAGATTTAGTAGCTGAAATCCGTAAATCCTAAGGGGAACAGCTAAAAGGCAGGTTACGTAAAATGCAACTATCTATCATCAGCGGTTTTCTAGGCTCAGGCAAAACAACCTTAGTTTCAGCCTTAGCTAAAATTTTAGTTGAAGACTATGGCAAAAAGGTTTTATTAATCGTCAACGATGTTGGAGAAATAGGGATAGACGGTCAATTAATGAAAGAGTTTACAACTGATGTTTACGAACTGTACGGTGGCTGTATCTGTGGTCACCTGCCAAATTTAATTCATATTTTGCAAGAAGCACCTGAAAAATATCCAGTCGATCATGTTTTGGTAGAAGCATCAGGGATAGCCAAGCCAAGCAACTTTGTCCATACTATCATTAATTACGGGCCGGAAACAATGAAAACCAAAGTTTTAGCCCTGGCTGATGCACAGCGTTGGCTAGAACTTTACGATGTATTAGAACCCTTGTTGGAAAGCCAGATCAAATCAGCCGACCTGATCATAATTAATAAGATAGATTTAGTTACAGAGGCTGAGCTAGGGCAAGTCAAGGAAGCCCTAATAAACTTAAATCCTAAAGCACAGGTGGAAAAAATATCAGCTCATAACCCGCAGGATATAGCTAAACTTGCCGAGGTGATAAGCAATGTATGAAGTTGAAGAAATTGCCCCAAACTTAAGTACCTATGCAGCCACTATTACTCTAAAAGCAAGCAGACCTAAAGAAACATCACTTTGGCAAGAACAAAGTCAAGAACTATTTAATTATTTAGCTAATAACATTAAAAAAACACCTAAAACAATAATAGGCCATCTTAAAGGATATTTAAACTTAGGTGAACAAGGCTATTACTACTTTTCTAATGTGGGTAGCCCTACAACTAATTTTTCTGGCCAAGCAAAAGGAAAAACAGAAGAAGCTAGGCTTGATGTTAACCTGCTGGTTTTTAATTTGGCGCATGAAAAGATTAGCCAGTTGTTACAGCAAGGGTTAAAAAAGTATTTCGACGATTTTTCTTTCCAACTGGTGGAGGAAAGAGAAGACTGATTTCTGAGTGTCGAAACAGAGGATAACTCCCAAACAAGCGTGGGACTTACTACAGGAACTTGACCACGAAAAACCCTCTCCCTCCATGAGGGTATAGAAAACACTGCTTAGACCAATTGGTTTAAGCGGTGTTTTTTGGCTCTATGTCAAATGTTGGGGTAAGAGAATAAAATAAGAGTATCTGGCTACCATCGTAAAGATATGATGGTAGCTTTTTTTACCCCAAAACAAAATTAAAT
>JBMNUR010000107.1:0-9370 GCA_050946395.1 Peptococcales bacterium | reverse complement strand
AGCCAGGTAATAATGACAATAATCCTGTGGGACCTCATGGTTTTCATATTCATGAAAACGGCAGCTGTGTTATTGGAAATCCAGATGAACCTTTCCAGGGGGCCGGAGGCCATTGGAATCCATTTAACCAACCCCATGGTAACCATGCCGGAGACTTTCCGGTGTTATTCTCGAATAATGGTTATACCTATATGACCTTCTTTACTAATAAATTTAGAGTTAGAGAAATCATCGGCAAAGCAATAATTATCCACCAAAACCCGGATGATTATCGGACACAACCAGCCGGTGGTGCAGGAAAACGCCTAGCTTGTGGGGTTATCCAACCGTTTCCTTTTTATACTTCTACAGATTTTGCATAAATTTGTGTTTTTGATATAATTTAGATAGTTGCATATAGCAAATGTTTTCTAGGGTTCCGCAATATTTATATTGGACTGGTCCGAGAGAAAACACACGGCTATGCTGTGTCACGGAAGGATAAAAGCCTGGGAGATACTGTTTAACAGTTTTTTCTCTTAGGCTTTTTTGTTTTAATTTATGAATTAGTTGGAGGTGCTTTTGATGAATCGAGACTGGATCAGAGTATTTATTGCAGCCTTTTTCGAAATCTTTTGGGTTATTGGATTAGCACACGCATATGACTTTTGGACTTGGACAGGAACAATTATTGCAATTATTATCAGTAATTATTTAATGATTACGGCAGGTCAAGTTCTTCCAGCAGGAACAGTTTATGCTGTTTTTGTGGGATTAGGAACAGCGGGTACCGTCATTTCAGAAATTCTTTTTTTTGGGGAGCCATTCAGGTGGGAAAAAGTTCTGTTAATTTTACTATTATTAATTGGTGTTACCGGTTTGAAATTAGTTACAGATAACAAGATTGTTAAGGAAGGAGCTGAATCTTAATGGCTTGGTTTTCTTTAATCTTAGCAGGTTTATTGGAAACATTTGGGGTTGCAATGATTAATCGATTGCATATAAAACGAAATTGGCAAACAATAGTTTTATTAATCTGTGGATTTGGTTCAAGCCTTTTTCTATTAAGTTATTCTTTGAAATTTATCCCCATGGGGACAGGTTATGCAATTTGGACAGGAATTGGTGTTGTTGGCGGTACTTTAGTCGGGATGATATTTTATAACGAGTCCAGAGACTGGCAGAGGCTATTTTTTATAGCTTTGGTTTTATCTGCTGCAATTGGACTAAAACTCGTTTCATGAATGAATGGCTCACGAGATATTTACCCATTAATCAAATTAGTACTATTTAAACTACCCGGTTATACAAAAAATTCCAGCATTATTAGAAAGGTAGACGTAATTAATTACATCTACCTATCTCTAAATTTCTAAAATGAAAACAGTTTTATAAATATAACTGAACCTTCAATTCTTCCTTATTCATGCTACAATCTAGATGCTTCACTACTTCCCCTTTATCTAAAACAAGTACTACCGGGGCTTTTTCCACTTGATACTTCTTAGCTAGAGTCTTCTTGCTAGCCATATCAATCTTGACTATCGTGTATTCGTTCCCACTTTCAGTATTAATCTCTTCTAATAGAGTAATAAATTTCAAACTTTCATTAACCTGAGCATTAAAGAAAAGTAATAATACTTTTTTCTTACTTTCCAAGGTATTTACCCTAAAGTCGTTTAATTCTTCTATGTATCGTTCCGCTGCTACTGCCGCCGTTGCCCCATCTCCGGCAGCAGAGACAACCTGTCTTAAATATTTAACTCTGCTATCCCCTACTGCATAAACACCTTCAATATTTGTCTCCATCATCTCATTGACGGGAATATATCCTTTGCTATCCATTTCAATTCCACTATCTTTCAGAAAACCCGTTGAGGGTATCATACCTACAAAGAAAAACACACCCTGACATTTAAATTGTGAGGACCTACCTGTCTTAAGATTTTTAATCTCTACACCCTCGACATTTTCTTTCCCTAGAACTTTCTCAATAGTGGAATTCCAAATAAACTCCATCTTTTCATTCTTAAAGGCTTTTTCCGCGCTAACTTTGTTACAATCCAAAATTCCTTCATCATGTAAAACAATAACCGTAACCTTTCGGGCAAACTTGGTGATATACATGCCTTCTTCAATAGCCTGGTCACCACTCCCTACTACAACTACATCTTCCCCTTCAAAGAATTCCGCATCACAGGTAGCACAGTAAGCTACCCCACTACCCCTTAATTTCTTTTCTCCAGGGATATTCAATAATCTTGGCTCACTACCACAAGCGATAATTACAGCCTTAGCCAAAAATTTTCTGCCTTTTTTAGTTTTTATATATTTCTCTTCTTTTGAAAAATCAACATCTTGTACCTCGTCCCTTAGAAACTCTACTCCAAAAGATTCTGCATGCTTTTTAAAATCCTTCATTAAATCTGGGCCACTTACTTGGATATAGCCAGGATAATTTACTAACTCCCGCGTTGTATTCACTAAACCACCGATGGTACCTTTATTGATTACCAGTGTTTTAAGTTTAGCTCGCCCACCATAGATAGCGGCGGCTAGACCCGCCGGTCCGCCGCCAATTATCAATAAGTCATAATTATCAGTCATGGTATTTCACTACCCTTCTCTCAATGGGAATCAAGGATTTCTGCAACTTTCTCCTCAATTTCTTCTTCTTCAACCCTGCCAGGCATCTTCCCATGATATTCGCCATCTTTAAAGAATAAAATCTGGGGAACACCTTTTAGAGAAAACCTCTGATATAAGGACTTTTGTTCCTCGACATCAACATAATAGAAACCAAATTTTCCTTGATAATTAAGTGCTAACTCCTCTAAAACCGGAACTACCTCTTGACATACATGACAGCCTTTTCTAGAGAAAATAACCAAACATGCCTCTTCGTTATCATACACCTTTTCTTCAAAACTATTTGAATCTAATTGTTGTAGGGACATTTTTACACCTCGTTAACTTTAATTTTTTTAAACTGACTAAATTTTATATGTCCTCTATAAATTAATGCTATGATATTTTAGACTTATATATTAAATAATCCAACTCATGGTAGAAAGTAATTATAAATAATGTTCTAATAGTTAAGAGGTTTTCCTTTAGCAATATCCTCAAGAGCCCTGTTGTTCAATACCGGGATACCCAAAGGCGTCTTTTTGCCTATTATCCTATCTTGTCTCAAGCGAGCCATGATCCTAGCAATAGTAACTTGATGAACACCTAAACGCAAAGCGATTTCCGAATAAGTACCAAGGTTTTGTATTATTATTCTTTTATTTACGGTTTGACAATTTTCAAGTAATATCCTACAAAGGAAATTAGGAATTTGCCGATTTTTATGACAACGAAATGCCTCCCTAAGTCTGATATAATTATCACCCATCATCGAAAGAAGCGTTGAGAGCAACTCCAGTTGAGTGTTAATATACTCAAAAGCCTTCTGGGCATTGATTTTATAGCACTTAATTTCGGTTTGAGCAATAAATGAACTATAACTGATTCTACTAGGTGCCCACAAAAGATTGACTCCTATAAGGGAATACATCCCGTTGTTGGAGTATTTTGTATTATAGATAACAGCATCACCAGTTTCACCATATTCAATACGGTCGCAAACTCCACTGGTTAAATAATACAAAGATTTAACGGATTCACCCTGTTTAATGAGGTATGTTCCTTTGGGAAATCGACATAATTCAGTATCTTCTAAAGATAATAAATAATCAATACTCACCCGGTTTCTCACAATCCTGCTCCTTTCTTACATTTAAAAAAGTAGTATCCCAAGAGGATAAGCAAGAATGCCATAAAGGATAATTGCAATAGCACAGTTAGGCCCTGCATATTTTAAGATGTCCTTTGAGTTTACTCGTTCTTTATTTGCATGTAAAACAGCCGCGTAGGGGGAAGCTGCCGGAGTCATTACAGCGGTAAAACATCCAAGGGTAACCATCATGGCAATCGGAACCGGATTAAATCCACCAATTTCTGAAAACGCAACAATTATAGGCATAAGAACTGTTCCATAAACTGCATTATTTAAGAACTGTGTTCCAATACATGCCAGAACTATAATGATAACCGCAAAGGAAAATTCACTTTGACCGCCAAGGATAGGATTCAATAAGAGAACCAACGTTTCACTAATCCCTGTTCCTTCAGCAGTTAAAGTAGCAGCAAAAGCTGTACATGCAGCTACCAATGCAAATACACTCCATGATAAATATTTTGCGGCCACTTGTTGGAATTTGAGAATTGGCTTTGAATTTACTCTAATAAGTGATAAAACAACTAAGAAAATCATTGTTATACCGGCAATTGTAAGTTTATTAAAGAAAACCGTTATGGCCCATGTTTTAGGCAACATACTCGGGGCTAAGGCAAAGATTATATAAAGTAAAAGAGTTACAGCGTGAACCTTTTGGGAAACATCCATTGGTGGAAGTTTGTTCTTTTTAAAATATTCAACATCAATTGCTACAATCCTTGACATATCCGGTCGAAACAAGAACTTTAAGTTTAAGGCGAAAACAAAAATAATTAAAGTAGACATAATTATATTTAAGATTGTATAACTTGCAAATGGAAGAGATATATCACCCATAAGTTTTTGGAAAGCACCCATAATAACCATATGACCACCCTTTATCGGAAGGGCAGGGTGACCTAAGATAGCTCCCCAGGCAATACCCACTACCATAATTTTGGAATAGGCATCTTCTATTTTGTAGCCTGTATCATCCAATATTCCATAAAGAATTGGCCAAAAAAAGAGTATTGAAGCAAGAGGACCAATTAATGCCGATAATACGTAAGCGGCGTACAAAAGAATAAAACTCATAACGACTGGTCGACCGTTGATAATCTTTAAGGTTAAAAACCATCGGGCTATATATTTTGGAATACCAGCCTCTTCAATGGCTCCGAAAAGAATCATAGCAAACAACACGGTAAGTGTCATGTTATCGCCAAAGCCCAAAGCCAAGGAGGATTTGACATCCATTAAACCGCTAAAACCAATCATTATCATTCCGAGTATACTGGGCCAAATAGTATTAACTGTTGACCATAGATAAATAGCTCCAAGGAATGCCCCTACAATCTTCATCCCTACAGGGGTTATATACCCGAATGGCGGAAGTACCGGAAAAATAAACATGAAGAAAAAGCCAATAAAACAATGCACATAAAACAATATATCTTGTTTTTTAGTCACTATAATCACCTTCCTTTAAGCTTAGTAGAAGTGGAATAAAGTTGGCCTTCCAAATAAAGATAAACATCATATTCTCCAATTAAGTTTTCCTTACTAACTGTAATAAAGGTCTGTTTTTTGTTACTTTCTTGGAAAGAACCCACACAAAGTGCCATTTCCCGATCTTGAACCGTAGGAATCTGATAGGTGTGTACATCACTCCCGCAAAGAACTAAAACTGCAAAACTTCCTTCGGGAAGCATAGCTTGGAACTTGAAGCGATCCGTTTCATCAAAAATACACCCTTCATATTCAACTGGAATTATCCCGTGCGACTCTTTTGGAAGCTTTAATTTTGTTTCCTTTGTTACCCCGAGACTTCCTAACAAGGAACCCTTACCAAATATTAGAGTATCATTTTTATCATAAAGCTTCATTTTCTTTGCCCTGTAATATGCTCCAGGAACACGTATCTCATATTTAACCTCATTATCTTTCACTTCAACAGTTGTCGCATAGTAAGTAAGATCTTTTTCTTCAGGTTTTCCTAAATAAAATATAGGCGGTTTCACACAGGGAACTCCTTTGATATTCCCGGTATCTCCAGAGTGAATCAAATAATGATTTTCACCATAATAATCTACATTAGAAATGTGAGGACTAAAGAAATCCGACCCACGCTCTTTTCCATATTGCCATACTTGTTTAACGGTCCGCTTATTTAAATCTAGACTGTAACGAACACCACGGGTAAATTTTTGATCACCAGGAATATCTTTTTCTGCATACTTACTTCGCCAAGCACCATTATCCAGAACTAAAACATCCCCATCTGGAAGAATGATACATGAATGTTGCGCATAAAACCAATCAAAATCATCACCTTCGGGTGTGAAAAAATACTTCTCTTTAAAATCTTCAGGCCATTTTTCCGGATCACCTAACAGCCAGTTAATTTCACCAGTTTCAAAATCAATATTAGCCAGAACATCTAAATTTCTTCCTGAAAAGGTCAAACTGTTCGTTGGTTTGTCATACCAAACTGCATTATTATGGAACCAATCTTTAGGGGTATAGCGTGGTCCGCCTCCTGCATCTGTAGGCAAGAGTTTTGCTAAGTCCCATTGTCTAATAATGTCACCGGTTTGGCGATCAATTAAGACTGCTACATCTTCCACGGTATTCCGATGGAGGTCCTGGGTAAGAATGACAAAATGATCATCATCAATTTCAATATAATCATGGTGAACTCCTCCGGGTAATCGGTATTCATGATAAATTTTACCAATCATACTCATTTCATAAATGCCGGTTAAAACATAAGGCAGCTCAATTAAACGTTCTGTTGCAACCAAAATATGTCCGTTATTAATTCTCTTAACATCAAAAACCACATCAATATTGATGTACCACCTTAAATCACCTTGACCATCATAAGCTACCATTTTACCTAAGGAAGAAGGGGAAAGAAACATTACATTATCTTCAAAATATTCGGGTGTTGTTTTAATATACTCAGGTTCTTTAATTTCGGGAGGAACAGGTCCTGTTTTAATTTTAAGTGAGCTTAGTTGACCTTGAGAATTTCTGAGAATCACAGTGTTTTCATAGTCAGGATACAGTCCAAGAACGGGAATAACATGTTCTTTGGTCTCGGGAAATGAAAAATTAAAGTCACCCTCTTGATTTTTGCCTTTCACCGTAATGCTTATAGCTTCCGGCTTATCAGTTGAAAATAAAATAATTGCGGTAAGTGGAGTAATAAGATACGGATTCACTTTTACAAAAGGTTTCTCAAAGGAATATTCCCCTTTTGCATATTCTGAGCGAAAGGCTTGCTCTGCCTCGAATTGCTCATCAATAAGATGATTTTTGAACGAGTAGTCCAAAGTAGACAACCTCCTTGCATAAATTTTTTTGATTTCATATATAACGTTAACACAGTGTTTTTTATTCTCTCTATAGCCCGGGTTATAATAAGCTAAATTTATATTGAAATTTTATTTGTGTTTGCCTATCAGGAAATAAAAGATCAAATGCCAATATTTAGCGGTATAAATAATAATTAGATTGTGGCTTTTAACATCTAAGCCAATTTGGTGTATAGTAAAATATAAAACTGGCCTTTTGACCAGTTTTACTTAATAACACTCTATTTTTACCTCATACTAATTTTACGAATAAATAGCGACATCTTAGGTATTTAATAAAGTATTTTTATAAATTTGTATTGGATTAGTCCAAGAGAAAACTTACAGCGCTATGTTGTGTCTCGGAAGGATAAAAGCCTGGAAGATACTGTTTAACAGTTTTTCTCCGAGACTTTTTGTTTGAATTATGAATTAATTGAAGGTGTTCTTGATGAATCGAGAGGATTTGTTGCAGCCTTTTTCGAAATCCTTTGGGTTTTTGGATTAGCACACGAATGCGACATAGCAAAATTTCAGTTAGGTTTTTATATCCTACATAAATTTAATTTTATAATTTTAGCACTCATTACATACACTAATTCAAAGTAAAAATATTGGTGGTGAACTATATGGTTAAACTTTTGTTTTATCCTACTTTTTTATTAATGGTTTTTATTTTATCTCTTATTTATATACCTAGGAAAGACTACAAAGAATATTTTATATATGGTGTCATTTTAGGTGGTCTTGGTGATACATTAGTCGTAGGCTTATTTCAAAATGTCCTTCATATCATATGGTTTAAGAATGCTGGCATTTTTAATGTACTTGGTCAAAATATACTATCCCCACCCTGCTGGGTTTTTGTTGTTATGCTTTTTCTTCGGTTTCTACCTAGTAGTCGCCCATTTTTATATCTTTACATAATCACTGTTGCTCTTTCAAGTGTAGGATATGGAATACTCGTTCATAATGTAGGCCTTTTTGATTATAGACCTTGGTATTATCCTATTTTTAGTTACTTCACTTTCCTATGTTGGTGGTGTTTTATAACATGGGTTTTTTTAAAAACAAACACCTTAACAAATACAAATTGAATAATATTAAGCTAAAAATAAATATTCCCAATCAAACAGCTCCGGGCTATATTCTCCAGAGCTAATTCCAAAAGACTTTGTACTTGTTAACAAAAACAACAGGACAATCCTCGAACTTATTTAAATTTAGAATATTTTTCTTTTTCGAAACATCACCATTTTCATAAACTACTTTTAATTTTTCTTCAGAGACAAGGCTGTTATTAATCGAAATTGGTAAACAATAGTTTTATTAATTTGTGGATTTGGTTTCAGTTATTTTTTGAAATTTATCCCATGGGGACAGGTTATGTAATTTAGCAAGGATTAGTGTTATTGGCGGTCTATTCATCACTTTTCATTTTAAAAATCTTAAGAGGTTTCTTTAAGGCCTTACGGTTTTCTTTACAAGCCTTAGGTTTCATGCTTAACTTAGGAGATAAAAAAAATCTTCTTTCTAAACCTGCAGCCTTGGCTTCATATAAATCCTCTTTTACGAAATAATTCATATATATCCATGTGGCAATAATAAACCAAGATAAATATGTTATATATGGAACAATTACTCTTCCCATATTCCATTGGAATAAACCTAGGTTTTGTAACACATTTGAAAAAAGAACACTATAACTAGCTGCTGAAAAGATATATATGTAAATCCACGGTTTCTTGTAAGGCAGAAAATATAAGAATAAAATAAACCAGATGGCCCAGGCTATGGGAGGAAAAAAGGCTATCTTCATAAATCCAAATGGCTCGTACTGTTCATGACCCCCTAAACCAATTAGATGAGCTAGTAAAATAATTAGCAAATTAAAAATAGCTCCAAAAATATACCTGAAAAAGCCAAACGCCGTATTTCTGGTTTTGGCACTACTAAAATCAAAGTTAATGCTAGTACAGAAGTATATATTAAATATATTAAGTATGGTTCAATTTTAAATGAAGCAATTTCCATAACCTCACCACCTATATACATAATAAGTTTATTATTACCTAAACAATTCTCCCTATTCACTTCAACTCCATCGGACATGAAAAAGAAGCAAAAGAGAGATAATCCAAATAAGTAATATAAAATTTTTATAAAGGTAGCGATTCTAAGAAATACTAATAAAAATTTAATTTGGCGGTGAAAGTCTTGAGGATTACCGATATTTTAGGTACCACTAGCACTAATATTCAACGAACTAAAA
>JBMNUR010000106.1:0-9391 GCA_050946395.1 Peptococcales bacterium | reverse complement strand
ATAGCTTTGCATTCTTAGCAAAGTGCCAAGGAACTGAAAATGGGCGAATTTCTTGTTTGTGGGATTTGTTGTTACTGAGCACATTATAAAAACTGCGTATAATAGATAAATAGTAGATTGTTGCGTAGCAAAGCTACGCAAGAAGGTTAAGGCTGAGGTTGAGGTTAAGATGTATATTTTGCTCACTTAGTTCGCTAGAATCTGTTTTACTAGGAATAAGTTTTTTCTAACCTTAACCTAGCGAAGCGAAACCTTAACCTGCGTCTTTTAAGACGCAATATTCATTAAATGTGCAGCAACTTTAACAATTAGATATAATGAACATTAGTAAGATTATGTGCAGAAGTTAAGCATCCCGAAAGGGATGCTTTTAAACATATTTAGGCAAAATACGACTCAGTTAATGTAAATATTGTTGTATACTAAAGGAAAGCAATTGTAAATTAAATATGTACCAACAAAACGGGAGGGCATAAGATGACTAACTTTAACGATAAAGTAAATTTTATTTGGAAAATAGCAGAGCTTTTAAGAGGTCCATACAGGCCTGAAAAATATGGTGATGTTATCTTACCCATGGCAGTATTAAGACGGTTTGACTGCCTCCTTGAAAAGACCAAAGCAGCAGTTGTCGAAAAAGCAAAAACCACTGATATTGAAATGATTTTAAATAGTCTGACAGGCTATGGATTTTCCAACAAATCGAATTTTGATTTTAAAACATTACTAGATGATCCCGATAATATTAAGGCTAATTTTGAAGCCTATATTCAAGGCTTTTCCTCAAATATCAGAGATATTATAGAAAACTTTGATTTTGATAAAGAAATCAAAAAGATGGATGATAACAACCTTTTGTTTTTGGTTATTAAGGAATTTGCTCAAATAGATCTTCACCCAGAAATAGTAAGTAATCAGGAAATGGGTTACATATTTGAGGAACTTATTAGACGCTTTTCAGAAAATGCTGAGGCAGGGGACCACTATACCCCTAGGGAAGTTATTGAGCTAATGACTAATATTTTATTTAACAGTTTAGAAGAAGAGCTTACCCAGGAAGGGAGCATATTTACCATAGGGGACTTTGCCTGTGGGACAGGGGGGATGCTCTCCGTTGCTACCGATTACATTAAAGAAATGAACCCGGGTGCTCAGGTGGAGGTTTTTGGACAAGAGCTAAATCCCCAGTCATATGCAATTTGTAAGGCTGATATCTTAATCAAAGGGCAAAAAGAAAAAAACATAGTCCTTGGCAACTCCTTTACTCAAGATGGTCATAGAAATCTAAAGGTGCGTTTCGCTTTAATGAACCCACCCTTTGGTGTTGATTGGAAAAAGGATAAAGATTTTATCGAAGGAGAGTTAAAAAATCTCGGTTTTAATGGCAGATTTGGAGCAGGTTTGCCTAGAACCTCTGATGGATCACTTTTATTCTTACAGCATATGGTGTCCAAAATGGAAGAGGATGAAAAAGGCTCTAGAATGGCAATAATCTTTAATGGCTCTCCCTTGTTTACCGGTGATGCCGGGTCAGGTGAGTCGGAAATCCGAAGATGGCTTATAGAAAATGATTTATTAGAAGGTATTATCGCCCTACCAACTGATCTTTTTTATAATACAGGGATTGCCACATATATCTGGGTAATTACTAATCGCAAAAACGAAAATATTTTAAAAGGACCTGTTCGGAAAGGGAAAATTCAATTGGTGGATGCAACTAAGTTTTATCAAAAAATGAGAAAATCCTTAGGCGCCAAAAGAAATGAAATCAGTAAGGCTGATATAAATGAAATTTCTCGAATTTATGGTGACTTTAAAGAAAATGAATACTGTAAAATCTTTGACAATAAAGACTTTGGTTATTTAAAAGTGACTATCGAAAGACCATTAAAGTTAAATTTCCAAATATCCGAGGAAAGAATAGAAAACCTTTATTCAGAATCAGCCTTTAATAACCTTTATGATGAAGATAAAGTAGCCGATTTAGAATTAAAAAAAGAAAAGAAGACTATCAAGAAAACTGAACTGGCGGAGCTTGAAAAACAACATAAAGGAAAAGAACTTCAAGAGAAGATAATCAATATTTTAAAAGAAAATATTAGTGACAAGCTTTATAAAAATAGAGAAGAATTTAATAAAGTACTAAATAATATTTTTAAAGATATTAAACTAACTAATAGTCTGTCTAAGGCTGTTCTTATGGGACTTTCTGAAAGGGATGAAACAGCCGATTACTGCTATAAAGGTAAAAATAAAGAAGCAGATACAACTCTAAGGGATACTGAAATAATCCCACTTTCATTAGATGTAGAGGATTATCAAGTAGATACTGAAAAACACATAAAAAAGGAAAGGCAAAATATCCTTGATTATGTGGAAAAAGAAGTGAAGCCCCATGTCAAGGAGTTCTGGATTGATCATAGTAAAACTAGAATTGGCTATGAAATACCCTTTACTAGATATTTTTATAAAAATGAAGAATTGAGGCCTTTTGCTGAAATCATGCAGGAGATACAGGAGCTGGAGAAAGAGATAGAGGTTGAGATTAAGAAGGTGATCGGTTAATGTATGTGATTAAGTATAGAAAGCCGGAAGAGATGAAGGAGAGTGGGATTGAGTGGGTGGGGAAGATACCCAGGGAGTGGCATTTACTAAAAGGTAAATATCTGTACTTATGTAAAAAGATAATTAACAGAGGAAAGATTAAAGATATCATTTCTCTAACTTTAAATGGTGTCGTAGATAGAGATCCAGAAAATAATGACGGATTGCAACCTAAGGATTTCAATGGTTATCAAGAATTTTATAAAGATGACCTAGTTTTTAAATTAATTGACTTGGAAAATATTAGTACAAGTCGAGTAGGCATTGTGCATAAAGATGGAATTATGAGCCCTGCTTACATTAGACTTACTAAAAAGCAAGATAATAAAATCCATAATAAATTTTATTATTATTTATATTATAGTTTTTACATTAAACATATTTTTAATAATATTGGAAATAGTGGAGTAAGGTCCTCAATGAACTCAAGTGACTTATTAGATATGATGATTTTAAATTTAGGTTACTATGAACAAAAGCAAATAGCCAACTTTCTTGACATCAAAACAGCACAATTTGACTCCATTATCTCAAAAAAAGAAAAGCTTATTGAAAAATTAGAAGAAGCAAAGAAAAGCCTTATATCAGAAGTGGTAACAGGAAAAGTTAAAATTGTTGATGGGCAAATGGTACAACGAAAGCCAGAAGAAATGAAGAATAGTGGTGTCGAATGGCTAGGGATGATCCCGAAGGAGTGGAAAGTAAAGAAGCTAGGATATCTATTTAGTTTTAAAAATGGAGTAAATGCTGATGCAAGCAAATATGGTAAAGGCATTAAATTTATAAATGTTAAGGAAGTAATAGATAATGAAACTATACAATTTGATCAAATAGCTAATAGTGTTGATATTTCTAGAAATTTAATACAAGAGAACCTGGTTGTTAAGGGCGATATTGTATTAAATAGGACTTCCGAAACTACAGAAGAAATTGGATTAACATCTGTTTATCTAAGTGAGGAAAGAGTAGTTTTTGGCGGATTTGTTATTAGAGGTAGAGAAATAATTCGAAATGAATTAATTTTGGAGTTTAAAAAGTATTGTTTTAACTCTTCAGAAGTGCGAACCCAAATTATTTCATATGCAAGCGGGAGTATTAGAAAAAACATTAGTCAGGGGAATCTAAAAAATGTCTATCTAACATATCCACACAAAAAAGAACAAACTTTAATTGCTGATTATTTGAAAGAAAAAATAGATAATATTAATAAAATAATTGGAAAAATCCAAACCCAAATCCAAAAACTCAAAGAAGCCAAACAATCCCTAATTTCGGAAGCAGTAACAGGCAAAATAGACCTGCGGGATTGGGAAATAATTGAGGAGGAAGGGGGAGCATAATGATTACCAGTATCACCCCAGATATACTAAAAGAGAGGTCTTTTCAAACCCTTATAAAAGAATATTTGGTCAATGATAATGGCTATCAAGAATCCTTTAACAATGGCTATGATAAAAATTATGCCATTGATGTAGAGTGTCTATTCTCCTTCTTAGAAATAACTCAAGAAAAACAAATAAAAAGACTTAAAGATATCTATAAAACCAATTTCCGTTCTAAAGTATTAAATAACCTTGATAGAGAATTAAGAACCAGAGGCTCTATTGATGTCTTAAAACATGGTATCAAAGATTACGGAGTAAAGCTAGACCTAGCCTATTTTAAGCCTCCTACTGACCTAAACCCAGATCAATTTATCCTTTATCAGCAAAATATTTTATCAGTTACAGAAGAATTAAACTATATTGATGAAAAGCGGATAGATTTAGTTATCTTTCTAAATGGGATACCTATTATTACTATGGAGTTGAAAAATGCCTTTACTGGTCAAACCTATAAGAATGCTATTAAGCAATATAAAGAAAACAGAAAAAATACTGAACAGCTCTTTAAATTTAAAGAAAGAAGTATAGTTAATTTTGCTCTTGATACTGATTTAGCTTATATGACTACTAAACTAAATGGGGAAAAAACGGTATTCCTACCCTTTAATAAAGGGGTAGGAGATGGTGGGGGAAATCCTGAGGTAGAAGGTAAGCTCAAAACCCATTATATTTGGGAGGAAATCCTGAAAAAAGATACTTTACTGGAAATTATCCATAAGTTTACCTATGTAGAGAAAAAAGAAGAAATCTTAGATAATGGTGATAAGCTGATTAAGGAAACGGTAATATTTCCCCGGTATCACCAGTTGGATGTTGTTAAAAAGATTTTAGACCATGCTAGGAATAATGGCTCCGGGCAAAGATATTTAATCCAACATTCAGCAGGTTCCGGGAAAACCAATTCTATCACTTGGCTAACCCATCGACTGGCATCTTTACATGATAATGATAACAACATTATTTTTAATGGGGTTATTGTAGTAACTGATAGAAAAGTATTGGACCAACAGTTACAAGATTCTATTTATCAGTTAGAGCACAAAATAGGCTTGGTAGCTAAGATTGATGAAAGCTCCAGTCAGTTGGCTGAGGAAATAGAAAAAGGAACAAAGATTATTATCAGTACCATTCAAAAATTCCCCTATATTTTAGAAAAAGTAGCGGGAACCCAGGGGAAAAAGTATGCCATTGTTATAGATGAAGCCCATTCTTCAACATCGGGTAGAAATATAATGGCTTTAAAAGAGGCTCTATCTTTAGAAGAAGCTGCTAATATTGCATCCTCTGAGGAAGAGGAAGAAGTGGATGCAGAAGACAAAATTAATAGAGAACTGGAACGGTTTGTAGACAGAGATAATGTAAGTTTCTTCGCTTTTACAGCAACACCAAAAGGGACTACTATAAGAATGTTTGGCACCCAGGGTGATGATGGCAAATATTATCCCTTCCATATTTATAGCATGAAGCAAGCTATCGAAGAAGGTTTTATTCTTGATGTTCTACAAAATTATATGACTTACAAGATGTACTATAATGTAAATAAAAAAATAGAGGGTGATCCTACCTTTGATAAGAGTAAGGCTACTAAATCTATAGTAAAGTATGTTAGCTTACATCCCCATAATATTTCCCAAAAAACAGAAATCATCATTGAACATTTCAGAAATTATACTATGAAGAAAATTGGTGGAGAAGCTAAGGCGATGCTGGTAACAGCTTCAAGGCTCCATGCTGTAAGGTATAAATTAGCCTTTGATGAATACATAAAAAGAAAAGGTTATCATAATTTGAAAACTCTAGTAGCCTTTTCCGGTACTGTTAAAGATAATGATTTAGAATATAAAGAGCCTCAAATGAACAATGGGATTTCAGAGTCTCAGCTTCCTCAGGAATTTGATAAAGATGAATGTAAGGTTTTAATTGTAGCTAATAAATATCAGACAGGCTTTGATCAGCCCAAGCTCCACACTATGTTTGTTGATAAAAAACTTTCAGGGGTAAAAGCTGTTCAGACCTTATCAAGACTAAATAGAATATATCCGGGCAAAGAAGATACCTTTGTTTTAGATTTTGTTAATGAGCCTGATGATATAAAGGAAGCCTTTATGCCCTTTTATAAGGTTACAGTCCTTAATAATGATATTGAGCCCAATGAAATATATACCCTAGAAAGAAGTATTTATGACAAACAGGTTATTAATAGGGAAGATGTCATTTTATTCACTGAAATATTCTATAAAGATAAGCACTCCAAGGCGGATATAAGCACAATGAATAATTGTGTTAACAATTCGGTGCAAAGAATTGAAGGTTTTACAAAAGAAGAAACAATCGAATTTAAAGGCCTACTCAGTAAATTTATGAATTTGTATAATCTAATAATCCAAGTGGCCCCGATTGTTGATTCAGACCTACATCGGCTAAATGTGTATTTAAGGTTTTTAATTAAAAAGATCGAAGTTGCAAGCACCGGTGGTGTTGATATAACCGATAAGGTTTTATTACAATACTATAAGCTTGAAAAGAAAACAGAAGGTATCATTTATTTAAATGATGGGGAAGACCAGGGTGTTGATATTAATGTATCCGGTGGTGGAAAAGTATCTGAAGAACAAGTTGATTATCTAAGTAACATTATTGATAATCTTAATCAAAAGTTTGGCACCAATTTTTCTAGCTCGGAGAAACTAGCCGTTGAACAAATAAGTAATAACCTAAAGGCCAATAAAGAATTAGAAATAAAGGCTAAGGTTAATTCATATGAAGTTTTCAAACATGCTTTTGAACCAACTTTCTTAGATGGGGTTATTCAAGAATACGATAAAAACCAAGAGTTTTATGGCAAGATACTTCAGGATGAGGCTTTTAGAATTAAGTTAATGGATTTATTAATGTTGGACATATATGCAACATTTAAAGGTAATGAAACGGCCCAGATATAGGACAGGGAGATCAAACAAACTAGTGGTTAGGTTGCTAGTTGTTCCTAATACATATAAAAAATAAAACGATTGGAGGTATTTATTTATGGATTGGATGAAAATACGAGCACAATTTCCGGTAACGGAGAATTATACTTATTTTGATATTGCCAATAAAAATGCTTTACCGATTTTTGTTACCAATGTAATGAATGATTACATAACTAAGCAACAAGCTATGGGTGGGGATAAAGATGAGTGGAAGAAAACTGTTGATGAAACAAGAAAAACCATTGCCACTTTAATTAATGCCGAACCGGAGGAAATAGCATTAACTAAAAATACTTCAGAAGGATTGAACATTGCAGCAAATGGCATACCTTTTAATCCTGGTGATAATGTGATTCTAAACGATAATGAGCATCCAAATAATATTTACTGCTGGCTAAATTTAAATAAAAAAGGTGTTGAAGTTCGATGGGCGCCTACAAAAAATGGAATAGTAGAAGCTAAAGATATAGAGGCTCTTATCGATGAAAGGACTAAGGCTGTAGCTGTATCCTATGTAACATACATGCCTGGAAACCGCAATGATATCAAGGCTATTGCTAAGCTATGTAATGAAAAGGGAATTTTCTTGGTTGTTGATGTGGTACAAGCGATGGGAATCCTTAATGTTGATGTAAAAGAGTCAGGAATAGACATGTTAGCAGCCTCAGGATACAAAGGATTATTAGCTCCCCATGGTGTCGGCTTTTTCTTCTGCAGAAAAGGAATAATTGATAAAATTCAACCGGTATTTGTTGCTAGAGCAGGCATGGCCATACCGGTAGCAAAAGAGCAACATTCATTACCTTATAGTATATGTCTTCCTAACAATGCTACAAAATTTGAAATCGGAAATTATAACTATTTAGGAGTGACTTCGTTAAATGCTGGAATTGGTTTTATTAATTCAATAGGTATAAAAAACATAGAAAGCAAAGTATTAAAGCTTGGTGGTTATCTTACAAAGGAATTGAAGGACTTAGGACTTGAGGTTTTAAGCCCTGTAGAAGAATCTCGACGCTCTGGTATAGTTTGCTTTAGAAGCAACAATACTAAATCACTTTTTGAAAAACTATTAGCTAATAACGTAATATTATCAATTAGACGTGATTCGATAAGAGCCTCAATTAGCTTCTATAATGACAAATCTGATGCGGATAAATTATTAAACTTGGTAGATTCTTTTAGGGAGTAATCATTACCTTGCGCAGCATTGCTGCACATTATGTGAATATTGTGCAATATTTGAAATAAGTTATAATGAACAGTGGTCAGATTCTTTGAAATGGAGTGATGAGGGTGTTTAGAAAAATGCGGAGAAGTGATAAAGAACTCAAAAATGGTGAAGTTTTTGAAATTCTAAAAAAAAGTGACTTTGGCATACTGTCAACTTTCAGTCAAAATGGCTATCCATATGGTGTACCGATACATTATGCCTACATCAATGAAACAATATATTTTCATTGTGCTGAAGAAGGACATAAATTAGATAATATAAGAAATAATGATAAAGTATCCTTTTGTGTAGCTGTTCAAAATCAAATTTTACCAGATGAATTTAGTACAAAATATCAAAGCGTAATAGTCTTTGGAAGAGCAATTGAAGTGTCTGATGAGGAAAAATACATGGCTCTTTTAGAAATTTTAAATAAGTATTCTCCAGATTATATTGAACAAGGAAAAGAATACATTCAGAAAAACTATGAAGTTACTAAAGTAATAAAAATTAAAGTTGAACATATTTCCGGCAAAGCAAGAAAGTAGTTAATGCTAGCTTATAATATCTAAAGGCATTCTACAATTTTATCGATGTAACATCCTTCATATTTCAACTATATGGTATATCAAGCAATAATCAACCGCGAGAGCTATTTATGGGGTTTATTATTCCTACCCAAATATGCAACTGCTATAATACTTCTAATATTTACTATAATTGGAGGTGCTTGAAATTAATAAGAAATCATTAATTATAGTAATATTAATAAGTGTCTGTTTCATAATGATAGCCTGTAATAGTAACAAAGAGAAAACTTTAAGTAATTTGATATTGCACAAAGAAAAAATTGATTTACTTTGGATTGCTGAAGGTAAAAACTCAGCAATTAAGATAAAGGATAAAGAATTTATATCAAAATTAATTGAACAAACTGGGGATATAAAGGTTTCCATATTGTCTACAGAACAAGAAAAAGATTTTTTTCCTAAATTTTTAAATGAAAATATTATACTCATTGATTTTCATGAGGAATTAAGTGGTGACCCAGCTTATGGTAGGATGCTTATTAATATAGATGGGACAATAGTAACTGTAGATATTACAACTGAGCTGTTAACGGACATGATAAAATCCGCATAAACGGTCACGAAAAACCCGCACAAATGGCCAGTATATAGAGGAAAATAAAACCCGCCCCCTCGAATATCTCATTT
>JBMNUR010000105.1:0-9448 GCA_050946395.1 Peptococcales bacterium | reverse complement strand
TGTTGCTATCTACTCCAAAGAGGATATCTACAGCCTTTTTAGAACAAAGGCCGATGAGGCTTACCTAATTGGTGAAAATAAAGGACCCCTAGATGCTTATTTGGATATTGACCAAATAATTAGTTTGACAAAGAAAAAAGAAGTGGATGCTATCCACCCCGGCTATGGCTTTCTCGCCGAAAATGCCGAATTTGCTCGGTCCTGTAGAAAAGCAGGCATTACTTTTATTGGACCAACTCCGGAAATCTTGGAACAAATGGGGGACAAAATTAATTCCAAGCTAATTGCTGAGGAGGTAGGAGTACCTACTATCCCGGGTAGTAAAAGCCCTATTACCTCCCTGAAAGAAGCCGAGGAATTAGCCCAAATCTGCCAATACCCGGTAATCCTAAAAGCCTCTGCCGGAGGCGGGGGACGTGGTATGCGAGTAGTAAATAGGCCTCAAGACTTAAAAGACCAGCTACAGCTTGTTAAAAGCGAGGCCCAAAAATCCTTTGGCAATGATGATATTTTTATAGAAAAATATCTGGAAAAGCCGAAACACATTGAGGTACAAATCTTAGGAGACCAATACGGTAATGTTGTGCATCTTTTCGAACGGGACTGTTCCATTCAGCGGCGGCACCAAAAAGTTGTTGAATTTACTCCCGCCTTTTCCGTTCCTGAAGAAGTACGGGAAGAGATTTGTCAAGCTGCCCTCCGAATTGCGCGAGCTGTTAATTATGAAAATGCAGGTACTATTGAATTTCTTGTTGATGCCAAAGGTAGCTTCTACTTTATTGAAATGAATCCAAGAATTCAGGTGGAGCACACCGTAACCGAAATGGCCACCGGAATTGACATAGTCCAGGCGCAAATTTTGCTAGCTCAAGGATATTCCTTGGATTCGCCCCTTATTGGCATTAAAAAACAAGAGGATATTCAGTTACGAGGTTATGCTATCCAGTGCCGGGTCACTACGGAGGATCCCCGTAACAATTTCGCTCCTGATACAGGTAAAATCACAGCTTACCGGAGTGGCGGCGGTTTTGGTGTCCGTCTAGATGCCGGCAATGCTTTTACCGGGTCGATAATAACACCTTATTATGATAGCCTTTTGGTTAAAGTAACTACCTGGGATAGAACCTTTCAAGGAGCAACGCAAAAAGCCCTGCGATCCATTAATGAAATCAGAATTCGAGGGATCAAGACCAACATTCCATTTCTAAATAACGTTCTTAGCCATCCCACTTTTGTAAGTGGAGATTGCCATACTGGTTTTATTGATGAAACACCTGAATTATTCGAATTGGAGCCTTCCCGGGATAGAGCAACTAAGGTTTTAAAATATTTGGGTAATATTATTGTCAACGAGCCCCGTCCTTCTAAAATCAATTATGAAACACCCCGGAAACCTACCGGATTTCCGGACCAAGCTCCTAAAGGCTCAAAACAGTTACTGGACGAATTAGGACCTGTAGGTCTGCAAAAATGGATTTTAAATCAAGACAAACTCCTTGTTACCGACACCACCTTGAGAGACGGTCATCAATCCCTACTGGCAACCAGAGTGAGAAGTAAGGATATGCTTTCTATCGCTCAGGCTACCAGTCATCTTGGCCACGATCTATTTTCCCTAGAAATGTGGGGTGGCGCTACCTTTGATGTAGCATACCGTTTTCTTCACGAATCACCTTGGACTCGCCTGGAGGAATTACGCCGTAGGATACCCAATATCCTATTTCAAATGCTATTACGAGGTGCTAATGCCGTCGGTTACACAAATTACCCCGATAATGTAATCAGAGCTTTTATCCGGGAAGCTGCCGAGACTGGCATTGATCTTTTCCGTATTTTTGACTCCCTCAACTGGTTAAAGGGTATGGAAGTAGCTATTGATGAAACCCTAAAAACCGGCAAAATTGCAGAGGGTTGTATTTGCTATACTGGAGATATTTTAGATCCTTCAAGAGATAAGTATTCCTTGAAATATTATATCAACATGGCCAAAGAACTGGAAAAAATGGGTGTGCATATACTAGCAATCAAAGATATGGCAGGACTTTTGAAACCATATGCCGCCAAAAAATTAATCCAAACCCTTAAAGAAGAGGTTTCTATACCGATACATCTACACACACACGACACTAGCGGCAACCAAGTTGCAACTCTACTGATGGCTGCTGAGGCCGGTGTTGATATTGTAGATTGTGCCTTAGATTCGATGTCAGGTCAGACTAGTCAACCCTGTTTAGGATCTATAGTTGCTGCCCTCCAGAGAAATCCTAGGGATACAGGTATTAACTTGGAAGATATGCAAGTTCTTTCTAATTACTGGGCTGATATACGACCCCTTTACTCTGACTTTGAATCTGGTTTAACTAATGCTAGTTCAGAGATATACAAATATGAAATCCCCGGTGGTCAGTATTCTAATCTTAAACCTCAAGTAGTAAGTCTAGGCTTAGGTCATCAATTTACCCAGGTAAAAGAGATGTACCATGAGGTTAATGAAATCCTAGGAGATATTGTGAAAGTAACACCTTCTTCGAAGATGGTGGGAGATCTGGCAATTTTTATGGTGCAGAATAACCTGACCAAAGAAAACATTGTGGAAAAGGGTAAGCATTTAAACTTCCCTGACTCAGTAGTTACCTACTTCAAAGGTCTTATGGGTCAGCCAATGGGAGGCTTCCCAATTGAACTGCAAAAAGTAGTCTTAAAAGGCGAAGAGCCTATTACCTGTCGTCCCGGCGAACTACTTGAGCCTGTAGACTTTGAAGCTATAAAGCTTAAGCTAAGGAATGAACTAGGTATAGAACCTACTAGGAAGGCAGTTCTAAGTTATTGTCTTTACCCTAGAGTTCTCGAGGATTTTCTAAAGCATCAAGAAGAGTATTCCGACATCAGTCGAATGGACACCAATGTTTTCTTCCAAGGATTAGAGCCTGGAGATACGACAGAACTTTCCATCGAGGATGGCAAAACATTAATTATTAAATTTATCAACCTCGGTGAACTTAATGATGATGGTACCCGGAATGTTATTTTTGAACTAAACGGTGTGCGCCGAGAAATTACTGTTCCGGAAAAAAATGCTCAGAATAACACCGCTGCTGTAAAAATGGCAGATCCTAGTGATAAACACCAGGTTGGCTCCGGCATCCCGGGCACCGTATTTAAAATTTTAGTGGAAAAGGGTCAATCGGTAGAAGAAAATGAAGGTCTCCTCATCATCGAAGCCATGAAGATGGAAACCAAAATTGTGGCTCGTACTAAAGGAATCGTATCAGAAATCCTAGTCCAGGAAGGCTCCGAGGTTAAAGCAGGAGAACTTCTTATGAAACTAGAATAAGGAAACTTTATAAGAAGCAAATCCCCGTAGGCGATTCTACGGGGATTTTGTTAATTTGGTTCAATTATTTTATCTCTGATACGTAGTGATGTGACATTTTTCAGCATGCATTCAGCATGCACAGAATGTAGACAAACTCCATATTTATCAACGTTACGCTGGCTCAGACAATTTTATTGTGAATGAACTCAACGGCTTCAGGAATTAGCAAAACTCACCTTCGGTTCAAACAGTTGCTAATTCTGATCTTCAGCCGTCTGCGTTCTTTTTATCTAAACTCGCCAATGCTTCACTTATGATAAAATTATATGAATTTTGTTTTGAATAATTTTGTCAACAGGCTGAGCATGCATTCAGCATGCATATTATTTAAGCAAAAAATAAATAATAAAAAAAAGTTTGCATATAATTAAGGAGGCTTTAATGAAAAAGATTAACGATAGAATAACTCTCGGTATTATAAGTGGTATTATTGGTAATCTTGCTAAGGAAACCGTAAATGGAAGTTTATCCAGGATAGCATTTGGTAGAGTAGATGGTTCTAATATTGCTTCAGGTATTTTTTTACCAAGATGGAAATCAAAATATCTACCTACAAAAAAGACTAGATTTATTGGTTTTGTTGCAGATAATATAATTGCAGGATTCTTAGGAGTTTCAACGGTGTACTTACTCTCTCTTACAGGTAATGACCACCATCGCCTAAAGGGTGCTTCTGCCGGTCACTTTGCCTGGACTTCAATGTATGGTTTTTTATCTAAAATGGGGGCAACTTCAGTGTATCCAGTGAGTGAAAATGTTAATATAAAAGGACTTATTAGTCATACTGTTTTTGGAATTGTAACAAGCGAAGTTGCAATAAGGTTAGGAGATGAAAGTTTATTTAAGCCAAGTGAAGCTCAAAGTTGTTTCCTAAGTAATCCAAATAAAAATGATTAAAATAAATCATTAATATTTAACAGCTTATTATTTTTACAAAATATCTTCGAATTTTTATAAGTTTGAACTATAAATAGATAACATAATGAAGGGATAGCTCCTTTTCTGTTTTTATTTTGTCTGCAAAAAATTTTACTCTTTACCGAATCCTTAAATAAAGTGTAAGCATCACTCTTATTAATTCTCCCTTTCCTTGTTTAACGTAACTACATTTCAAAGAAATAGCATATACTAATAACCATTATTTTAAAATGGGGATAGTGGATACAGCCCTCCTCTATCAATTTATTTGCTTAAGTCTTTCAACCTTAACAATTATATATTCATAATCCTGATAGATGAATCTTTGATTTAGTTTCTTACCCAACAAGGTAACTTCTATATTTTTCATGAGCTCTTTATTATAGGGGTTAGGCTCCAACATAACTTCAAAGATTTCATTGGACTGAACATCCTGAAGAACAACAGTATCACCATAGGTTATTCTATCTGAATGTCTTTCCTTTTCTTCAAAACGGGGGATTATTTTTTTTGAAGACTCTTTAGCAGTATTAGTCTTAAGTAAGGTTAGATTGGTTTTAGTCGGCTCTTTTATCTCCTGTTTGTTTCTCAGCATTTTAATCAACTGGTCTATTTTATTGATTTCCTTTCTATAATTTCGCCACCAATCTCTGCTCCAAATCCTGGTTATTCTCCATCCTCTAGATTCAAGAAATCTTTGGCGATGAATATCCCTCTCCCGAGCTGATTTTGAGCTATGATATGTTGCACCATCACATTCTATTCCTAAGAGATAACTAGAATTTCTTGGATCATAGACCGCCAAATCTATTTTATACCCCGATACCCCTACTTGCTTATGCACAGTATAGCCTAGCTTTATTAACTCTTGGTATATTTCTGCCTCAAAATCACTATCGTGGTTTTTATTACAGTCATTATCTAATCCAGTGTCAACTAGGCTATATAAAATATCTGTAGCGGCTTTTTTGTTTCCGTTAGATATTTCCCTTGCATACTGGAGGTACTTTTTAAATAACCTTGGTCCCTGATTTTTCGCCCCTTCCACATTAAGTGCTTCAGGTTCGATGGAGGTTATTACAAATATTTTTTTCTTCGCCCTACTAATAGCAACATTCAGTCTGTTCTCTCCACCGTCTTGGGATAGGGCACCAAAATTGACAGATACCTTTCCATTCTCATTTGGAGCATAGCCTACAGAGAAAATAATAATATCTCGTTCATCACCTTGTACATTCTCTATATTCTTAACAAATAAACTTACGTCTTCATTGCCATCCTTTCTATTAATTTCGTTGGCATATTGTGCTCTAAATTGTGCATCCCTATTAGCTTTCCTCTCTAATAAATCCTCTATTAAATCTTTTTGGGTAATGTTAAATGTTATTATACCTATAGTTTCGTTACTTTCCCGATTTGATAATATTTGAGAAACCAGTTCTACTACTTTTTCCGCTTCTTTAATGTTTTTTCTATCCAGCCATTTTCCATCAACCTTTATCCTTTTAATTGGAGGTTCGTCACTATCCTTTATATTAGGAGTAACATGAAGTTTTCCATTATAAAAGGCATAATTGGAAAAATTGATTAACTCTTCAAAGTGAGATCGGTAGTGATAACATAGGTGTATGCCATCAAAATTAATTTGGGCTAAGTCCAAAAGGCTTTCTTCTTCTAAAGCCGCCGCTTTATCTAAATCAAGATCATCCTCTTCATCCAAATCATTATATCTTGCTTTAAAGATAGAACTTGGTCTAAGCTGTTTATCATCCCCAGCAACTACAACTTTTTTACCCCTGTAAATTGTTGGTATAGAATTTTCGACAAACATTTGGGAAGCTTCATCAAAGATAATTAAATCGAACAACCCCTCATCAAGGGGTATGACCTCGGAGACAGTTTCTGGCCCCATTAACCAACAAGGGAATAAGTTAAAAGTTACTTCTGCAAATTCCCTAAGATATTTTCTAATAGGCCATAAAGCCCTTTGTTTATTAGCTTGTCTTTTAAATTCTTTAATGTTATATCGATGCATTACATCGAAAAAGTTGCGGTTTAAAGCAGAGTTAATAAACTGAGGGGTCAAAGTATTTTTTTCACTCATCAACTTATTTACTTCTTCAACATGGCATTTGTATCGTGAACAATCTAATAAATCTAGTTCGTCCTTGAGATCCTTTTCAATCTCTGAAATATTTAATAGAATCAAAAACTCTATTAAATTATTTAGGGTTTTAGTTAGTTCCTGTTGATTTAAAGAATTATTATAGCAATAGGTCAGTACCTTTTCCTCCAACTCAGTTAGAACTCCTATTTTAATAGAGGACGAAAAATACTTCTCATAGTCTTTTATTATTCCTACAATTTGTTCTATTGATTTACTGGCAGGATTATCCTCAGCTAAGATACCTATACAGGCCTCCTCCCACCCCTCCGAAGTTAATAATACTTGCAAAGGCATAAACCTATCAACAATCCCTTTAATTAATTGATAGGTCAAAATAAAATCCTCGACCAATTGTTTTTCCCGTTGCTGATATTGTTCTTGGTTTTCTAACTCTTTTTGTTTGTTCTTCTTATAGTTCAGCCAATAAACTATACTCCACCATCTGCCATCGTTAATCGGCTTCAATAATTCTTTATTTTGTTCTTTATGCAGCTTTTTAGCTACATTACAGATCTCATCCACCGAAGGGTCAAAATGGTTTTTTGTAAAAATTTTTATAATTTGGTCATAGTGGCCTTTCTTTTTAACTTCTTCAATATGATCTAAAGCATTAAATAGTTCTTGGATGACCGTGGTTTCTAATTCTAAAATATCTAGTACATTCAGATTGGACTTTGCTTTACTAAATAGACTATTTTCCTTCAGCATTTTCTTATATGTAATGAAATTATCTATTATTCCAGGCTGGGATACATTTTGACTTGCCTCTTTTAATTCACTGTATTTATAACCTCCAAAGGGGTTTTCTTTTTTAAAGATAATCATCTTTGAGAACCTGTCATCCTCTTTAGAATTGATTTCCTTTGACTTGCTATACATCTGCTGAAGGGTTAAACCAAATTCCCTTGGCTGGTAAAGGATATTACATATTGTATCAAGATCCTGAATCTTTTTATCAATCTCCACGGCCATTGAATTGATAAACTGAAACTTTTGTCTTGCATCTTCATCCTTTATCTTATCTAAAGAGTTGGTGACTTTCTGGTAAAATGCTTTTTTATCTTTATTGGCATCATGTAAAAGAATTATTTTATCACTCAGTTCTGGCAGCCTATTATAAACTACATCTAGAGCGGCCCTTTTTTGGGAGACCATTAAAATCCTTTTCCCCCTCGCTAAATTATCCACAATTATGTTAGCAATGGTTTGAGATTTACCCGTACCCGGTGGACCATAAATTACAAGGTTGTCGATCTTATTTACTTTTGTAACGGCTTTTTCTTGACTATAATCTAAAGAACTAAGGAAGTACACATCCTTTTCAGATATTGATTTACTTATAGCCCCTTCAGTCTCATTATCCCTTTTACTGGATTCGTAAGTCTTTTCCGTTAATAAAAGTTTTTCTAATAAAGGGGACTGTATTCCCCCCTTTTCTAACTCCTGGTAATCTGAATAAATGGAATTGGAGATAGGAAATTGACCCAAAATTAAATATTTTTTTATAAACAGTTCACCTTTTTTATAGACTGGTTCATTTTCCTTAGAATGGTTAATAAACTTCTCAATAATAGTTTTTTTGCTTTGCAATACTATTTTATTTTCTGCAAAATAATCCTTTAGTCTTTCAATAAGTTCATCTCCAAACTCCTCCATAGAATGGAATTGCATTTCAAAATCCTTAATCTTTACTTCATTAAATTTCGAGTAAGCATAGACAAAAACTTTATTTATCAAGATATCATCATCATTAATATTTTGAAGATACCATTTATTATTACTCTTTTCTATCCTTACTGGAAAAAGTAATAATGGTGCTTTTACGAAGGTATCATCAAGAAATTTGCCCTCTACAAAGGGATATCCAACATAAAGCTCGTAACGACCACTTTCCTTTTCTGTGGCATCAATTTCCCTTTTCAAATAAGTTAAACTGGTAGAATAATCAATGAGTTTTTCGTATTTTTTCTCGATCCTTTTTAATTCCTTTTCTAAATCAGCCTTACTAGTGGCCTTAACTTCTTCTATTTTGTCATTAAAGACTTTAAAGTCCTTAATTTTAGTTTTAATTTCCTCAACTTTCCTGCTTAGTTTCCCTTCTGCTTCCCTTCTTGCTTTATCTTCCTCGTGAAGTTGTTCTTGATAAGGATCATCAATAATGATAAGTTTTTTTGAACTTCGTTCTAAAAGATATTGAACTAAATTTTCGGTAAATACTTTATTAAATTCATTTATTAGATGAAGATCAAAAGCCCTTTTTTTATAAATCTTTTTCATCACTAGACTTCTGTTTCTAGAGCTTATATTTATTAACCGGTTTTTGTATTTGGTTAAAACATCTCTCATAGCAATCCCCTCAAAATAAATATTTCATGTTTTGTATTAATAAATACTATCCTAAAACTTATGTGTTATTCGCCTCAGAAATCATTGTTTTATTATTCTTCCCCTACCTTCAGCATCTTAACCTTTACCAGCTATATGTGAAGCGTGTAAAGCCTCTATTCACCGATATCATGTATTAATTGATCTAATAAAGAAAAAGAACTACCTGACAATACTACATCAGTTTCCTCTTATCTCTTTGCCTTCCTTAAAATAATTATGGGAAGTGTCTTTACAATACTATCTCTGCTATCTCCTCAATTAGTTTTCTCATTAGGCATTGTCTATGGTTTATTTCTTTAAGTAAATTGCCAAATACCCATTGGTTTTAATCTAACAAATGGTGGTCCCGTTGATGTGATAATGTTCAAGGGCCAAATTTTATTAATAGCCTCTTAAGATCTTCTTTTGCATTTTGTAGGAAAAATACCTGGAGTTATTTTGGAATTGTGCTAGCGTATACAATATCAATAAGGGTTTATGATGTGCTCTCTGATCAATCATTTCCAAATACTAAAGTTTTAACTTTTTAATTGGAGTTGGTAATTTCACCGATTTATTAATTTCTTTCTTAATTTCAGATTCTACATGTTCAATAAAAC
>JBMNUR010000104.1:0-9499 GCA_050946395.1 Peptococcales bacterium | reverse complement strand
TAAAATGTTTTTTCTACGATAAAAAAAGAATAAAGGCAATTTCCTTTACTCTTTTTTAAAAAATCTATAACATTTATTGTTTACCCGCCTCCCACAGGGGGGAAGATTCCTATCCGATCACCATCTTTTAATTCCACATCATCTAGTTTTCTTATGCCGTTAACCATAATAATTAATGGTGTATCTTGAGGAATTTTTATATAATTAATAAGATCACTAATTGTACTACCTTCCTCTAACTGAAGAATGTCTATACCTCGCTTTTCCGGAGGGAACAGGTCCCGTAAAGTAGCAAAAAGTCTTACTTCTATTTGCATAGTATCACCAATTAAAAGTTATATAGTTGATCTAATTCTTGATCGGGAATATCAAAAACTGCCCCGTGGGGATCGACTTGTTCTTGAAAAAATTCAGGTAGTCGGTCATCTGCTTCATTAAGCCCTGCTTTAAAATTAAATTCCCGCTCAGTTGTTAAAACAGCCTTACCCAAAGCAGTTAGGTCATCATTGGTAATCTGCAGGTTATTTAGAGCATTTAACATATCCGCAATCCGTTGCATGGCCCTTGGTTCATCAAGAATAGCAAAGGCTACAAAAAGACATAAACCAGTACTATCAATAGCAGCAGTAGCAATTTGTAAGTTGCGAGAAAGTTCAACTTGCCCTTCACCTTTAAGAGGATCGATATGGCCTCCTACTTTTAAAATGTTGGCAGAAACACTATACCCTGCGGTATGATCAGCGCCCATGGTACTTGTGGCATATGTAACACCTATCCCTTTCACTGATCGTGGGTCATAGGCAGGAATACCTTGGTTTTTGACTGTGGGTACTCGGGTTACTCCAAAAGCTTTACCCGTAAAACCGGCACCATTCCCAATTATTCTTCCCAATTCAGTACCCTGTCTCACCTGCTCAAGAAGATTAATAGCACCATCTGCATCACCAAAATTAATTACTCTTCCCTCCATTGCAACCCCTAAGGTTACACCCATCTCAATTGTATCTAACCCAATATCGTCGCAAAGAAAATCAAGTCTTGCGATAGCATCTACATCATCAATAGTGCAATTTGCACCAAAGGCCCAAATTGTTTCATATTCGAATCCAGCAGTTAAATATTTACCTTCTTTGTCATGATAAACTTGGGAGCATCTAATAACACAACCAGGATGACAAGCATGGGTAAGTTTACCCTTTCTCTCATTGATGGTATCATGTACCATTTCGCCGCTAATTTTATCAGCAAAATCAAATCTTCCATGCCGGAAATTTTTGGTTGGTAGACCGCCTGCTTCATTAAGAATATTTACTAATACAGCCGTTCCATAAAGAGGTAACCCCTGCCCACTTACAGGGTGTTCAGTAAGTATCTTGCTAAAATCTCTAGCCGCTTCTTTAAACTTTTCCCAATCATGTATAGGTATTTTGGCAGCACCTGTATCATCGATAACAATTGCCTTAATTCCTTTAGAGCCTAAAACTGCACCTCCTCCACCGCGCCCACAATGTCGGACAGGCTTGCCATCACTATCGGATACTGCAACAGTAGCCGCAGAAAGTTTATATTCCCCTGCAGGTCCAATAGACATAACACAAACTTTATCCCCATGTTCCTTTTGTAAAATTTCGCATATTTCGTAGTTACCTTTGCCTTTTAATTTGGAGCCATCCAAAAGATCTACTCCATCTTTAGTTACCTTTAAAATATATATGCTATCATCTTGGGGCTTTTCTTCAATAATTAACCCTTTAATACCTAACCTAGCCAATTTTTGAGCAGCAGTACCTCCGGAATTAGATTCCTTAATCCCACCGGTCAAGGGACTTTTAAAGCCAATGGATAATCGACCAGAGCTAGGTGCACTAGTACCGGAAAGTAACCCGGGGGAAATAACCATTTTATTATTATGCCCCAAGGGGTGACAAGTAGGGTCAACTTCCCGGGCAACAAATTCGGAAGTAAATGCTCGCCCGCCTAAAAGATCATATTCTTTAGAAACATCTTCACTAGTTACCTTTTTATCAGCCATATTAACCCGTATCAGTTTCATTTTCTACCATTCCTTCCCCTTTGTATTATTGTTATTTTCTTTTAAAATACCTAACTTTATGCACTGAACCTGCTTTACACTTTTCCTATCTTAGGATATAATGAACATATGTCCATAACAATTGTATAATTTTGGAGGAGGAATAGTTCATGAAGATTGCAGTACCATCTAGAAATCAGCAAGTAGACAATCACTTTGGCCATTGTGAATATTTTACTGTATTCACAATAGATGCCGACAAACAGATCTCTGCCGAGGAAACTGTAGCTTCGCCCGTAGGCTGTGGCTGCAAATCAAATATTGCCAGTACTCTTGCAGAAATGGGAGTCAAAGTGATGCTTGCAGGTAATATGGGTGACGGAGCCGTTAATGTACTTCAAGCTAACGGTATTAGTGTCATTCGGGGTTGTTCAGGTGAGGTCAAAAAAGTAGCCGAAGCATTTCTCGAAGGAAAAATAAGGGATTCTGGCCAGGGTTGCACTGAACATGACGGAGAAGAACATACTTGCCATCATAACTAAGAAGAATAGTTTTTTTCTTTTTTAGCAAATTCAATTGTCTTTAAACGCGAGAACGAATATATATGCTTAAAACCATAGGGAGAGAGGGGAATAGCTAAAATTCCCCTCTCTTCCTTTTATACATATCAAGAACTTATTTATTCTACCGGTAAAAAAATAGTAAATTTAGTGCCTTTCTTTACAATACTCTCTACTTCAATTTTACCCCCATGGGCCCTAATTAGTGCATAGGATATACTTAACCCTAGACCAGTACCTTTATCTTTTGTTGTAAAAAATGGCATTGTCAACTTACTAAGGACGCTTTCCGGTATTCCACAACCATTATCCTCGATAACAATAAAGACCTGCCTTTCCTCTGTATTAAACCCGGTAGCTATCCTCAACTTTCCCCCTTTTGGCATGGCGTCAATGGAGTTTTTTGCTAGGTTTAGGAGCACCTGTTTTATTTGGTCCTCATCCAAGTAACACTTAGGTAAATTATTTTTCGGCTCATAAATCACTTCAATATTATTATAAAGGGTTTGGGACATGAAAAGTTCTAAAAATTCCGATATTAATTGATTAATATCTTGTTTTTTGAGACTGGGCTCCTTGGGTCGAGCTAATTGCAAAAAATCAGAGATAAGATTATTAACTCGATCTATTTCCTTAATTATTATTTCTAGATAACTATTAAGCCTTTCCTTATTGTACTCTTTTAGTTGTAATAACTGAGCATAACCGCGGACTGTTGCCAAGGGATTCCTTACTTCATGAGCCATGCCTGCTGCCATTTGACCGATGAGAGCCAGTTTTTCTTTTTCAAAAAGAATCTTTTGTGCTTCTTCAAGATTTTTTTCTACCATTTTACGTTGGGTAATATCTCGAAAAACAATAAGTTGCGCTGGTTGACTCTGATACATAAAAGGTGTTTCTTCTATTTCAACATCGATAGTCCCACCGCTATCCGTGATATACTTACATTCGATAAGTGGAGTAACTTGCCTGTTTTCCGCTTTATTAATATCCGAAACCTTTATAGCATAGTCCGAATGGACAATACATTTATAGTACCTACCCACAATCCCCTTATGTTTACTTATTTCTAATATTTTTTTCGCCGCTTTATTTGCAAGTGCAATTTTTTCATTACATACCACTAGGATTCCATCGGGTAACAATTCCACCAATTGCCTATATCTTTTTTCACTATTTCTAAGCATTTCTTCCGCAAATTTTCTTTCTCCAATATCTCTGCTGCAAAGAATCGCCCCTTCAATTTGTCCATCACCAGATAATATTACATTCCCGGCAATCTCTAACCAGATGTAACTACTGTTGGCATTTCTAAAGCGACATTCTAACTTCACGGAAATCTTGCCATTCAATACTTCCTGATAGGCATCCCTAATTTTATTGTGATCATCAGGATGGATAAAACTTAAAAAGGAGTTATCCAATAGATTATTAGGTTTATAACCTAATGCGTGGAAATAAGAGGGACTTGCGTATCTTATCTTACCTTTATTGTCAATTAAAGTAATAATATCTAACATGCTTTCCGTAATAAGCTGATAACGATATTCAACTAGATTTTGGGAATTCTCTATTTCCCCCAAAAACCGCTCCATTTTCCCATCTCCCTGAAATAACAATCGATACATTCTATCCTTAAACAACTGTTAAACTATCTTTTATCCTTCGCACGTATTAAATATATACTACATTATTATCCAGAATCCTCTAATTTTTTACATATGGATATTTTTCTGGATATTTTTCTGGCATTTTTGGATGGAAGGTTGGAAGAAAAGAAAATTAGCGTAGCAAAACCTCGGGGTCGAGGAACGCCACGCTAACGCTCGTAAAGACAATTGTGTCGCTAATCGTCTATTAGTCTTTCATCTGGTGTCTTTTTTACTATCTATCTTTAGTGGGTTTTTTGATAATTTATTGTAGCACTTCTACACTGTGATGCAATAAGTCACATAGCCGTCACACTTAAATTAAAATGGCAGATTAATGATATTTCCTTCTGTATCAAATTCGATAGCTTCCGGGTCACCCATGATTTCAAAATTTGGGGAATCCTTTAGTTCTTCAGCTAATGCCTCTGATACCCAAAGTTCCTCTAAACAAAGGGTATTAGGAATATATGCAATTTTGTAAATACCAGAAGATATACGGACACAAGAGGTAAGAGCTACCTGAAGTGCTTCTTCATCAGTATCAATAATCATGGGAATACGCCCCCCGTGCAAAGCGGTAGATGTATAAACATTAATATATGTCTTTTTAAAATTAATTTTGTCAAATAATCGTTTGGTAATGACATCGGCCATACCTACACCACAGGCATTTCCTTCGGTTTTTGCCGATAAATCTAAAACAACAATCTTCTGAATTTTAATATCGGGCTTAATTTGGGGATTAAGATATCGGCCTGTAACATTGGGGTCCATACCATCACCACTATACTCTTTACCAATCTCTTTTACTATCAAGCAATCTAGTTCGGGAATCTGTATTCGCCCCATTAATTCCCGGGCTTTAATTAAAAGTGCCCGATCAGCTTCTACAAAATCTTCCCGAGGAACAACTCTGATTTCCGAAGTTTCTTCAAAAGCATTTTCCACAATACCTACACCAAAATAAATAGGTGCATTTTCCAGAATTTTTTTGCCAACCGCAGGAATAATTTCATTAAAGATATCAAATCCACCTAGGTGTGCTTTGGTAGCACCTTGATGTTTACCCAAACCAATGGTAAGCATTTTCATCAGACCGCTTTCCACATCGTTTCGGAATAAAGTATGGGGTTTGACCCTGTTTATTACTACTATCCCGTCTGAATTAAAGCCAATCTTGTCAACATATACCGGAAACTCTTCGGGGACTTGTGGCACCTTAACAGAAGCAACTTCCACAACATCTAAGGAAGATTGAATGGAAACACCCATAGTTTCTTCTGTAATACCATATCCTGCCAAAAGTTCCTTTTGGCCTTCGGCAGTAGCACCACCATGACTACCCATAGCAGGAATGATAAAAGGATCGAAATTATTATCTTTTAAAAGATCAATAACTTCCTTAGTGATCTTATCAATGGCATGAATGCCCCGACTACCAACGGCAACTGCAATTTTAGCACCGGGTTTAAGCCTTTCGGCTAATTTCAAAGTATCAAATTGATTCCTTAATTCCCCCCGGATGTCTTCCACAACAGTTCCGGTAAATTTTTGCTTGACTCTGACCATTTTAGGTAGTTCTACCTTATTCCAATCCTGAACAAGTCCCTTAACCATTCTTTTTCCTCCATTCATCAAAATTATTTGTGTTGATACTTCCACCTTTTTAATCGCAAAGCATTTGATACAACTGAAACAGAACTAAAAGCCATAGCTCCTCCTGCAAAAACAGGTGACAAAAGACCCAATGCAGCAACCGGGATACCCAGGCTATTATAAAATAGAGCCCAGAATAAATTTTGTTTAATATTGGTCATCGTGGCTTGACTAAGCTTAATAGCGGCTACTATACCATGTAAATCACCGCTAATAAGAGTAATATCACCCGCTTCCATGGCAATGTCTGTTCCTGTACCAATAGCAATACCCACATGAGCAGTAGCTAAAGCTGGAGCATCATTTATTCCATCACCAACCATAGCTACAATTTTACCTTCATTTTTAAGCTTTTCTACTTCTTCTGCTTTATTCTCTGGCAATACTTCTGCTAGAACATTGAGAATTCCCACCTGTTTGGCAATGGCTTGAGCAGTTTTTTCATTATCTCCTGTAATCATGATAACTTCGATGCCTAATGCCTTCAACTCCTCTATAGCCGCCCGGGAGCTTTCTTTAACTGTATCAGCGACGGCAATAATACCCTTAGCTACACCGTCAACTGCAACCAACATTGCTGTTTTTCCCTCGCCCTCAAGCTTTTCGGCTTCATTAATTAATTCTTGAGTATTAACCTGATTTTCCTGCATTAGTCTCCTATTTCCCAATAAAACTTTTTTACCGTCAATATTTACATTTATACCATGACCAGGTACAGCTTGAAATTCTTCGGCTCTACCAAGTTCTATACCCTGGCCTTGGGCATAGCTAACAATAGCTTGGGCTAAGGGATGTTCAGAACTTTTCTCCGCAGTAGCTGCAATTTTTAAAAGCTCTTCTTGGGTGATACCAATGGGGATAATATCAGTTACCTCCGGTTCACCCTTGGTAATAGTTCCAGTTTTATCCAGTACTACAGTATTTATTTTATGAGCATTTTCTAAATGTTCGCCACCCTTAATTAAAATTCCGTTTTCTGCACCTTTACCTGTACCCACCATGATAGAGGTAGGAGTTGCTAAACCCAAAGCACAGGGACAAGCTATGACTAAAACCGCAATAGCCGGTAACAAAGCATTGGTAAAGTTGCCGGGACTTATAAGGAAATACCAAATCAAAAAGGTTAAAAGGGCAATACCCACCACAACTGGAACAAAAAATGCGGAAATCACATCAGCCATCCTTTGAATCGGAGCTTTGGAGCCTTGAGCTTCCTCAACAATCCTGACAATTTGGGCCAAAGCAGTTTCTTTGCCTACTTTGGTAGCTTCAAAGCTAAAACTTCCATGTTTATTGATAGTAGCACCGATTACTTCACTACCCTTTCTTTTATCCACAGGCAAACTTTCTCCTGTTAACATGGACTCATCAACACTTGAACTGCCATCTACAACAATACCATCTACGGGAATTCTTTCCCCTGGTCTAACAACAATAATATCGCCAACAACTACCTGATCAATAGGGATATCCAATTCTTTTTCATTACGAATCACTCGGGCGGTCTTGGGCTGTAGGCCAATTAATTTCTTAATTGCCTCGGAAGTTTTTCCTTTAGCTAAAGCTTCTAATAATTTCCCCAAAATTACCAGGGTAATGATAACTGCCGCACTTTCATAATAAACGTGATTTGTACCCACCAAATCACTGAAAAAGGTAGCCCCTACACTATATAAATAAGCAGCGGAAGTACCTAAAGCAACCAAAACTGACATATTGGCACTACCACCCTTTAAAGCCTTATAAGAATCAATATAAAAATAACTTCCTACCCCGAACTGGACAGGTGTAGCCAAAATAAACTGAAAAACCGGATCCATTAAAAAGCGGGGTGTAACATCATGAAGCCCAAACCAGTCAATAAACATCATTGATAGTAAAGGCAAGGAGAGGATAGCGGAGATAATAAATAAATTCCGTTGCCGTCTTATTTCTTTTTGCCGAGCTTCTTGTTCCTTATCACCTTGGTTATCTTTATCCAAATCAAGGACTTGATAGCCGATTTCCTGGATTTTTTGGACAATTTCCGGAACAGATACTATACCTGGAACATAGGAGATATTTGCCTTTTCTAAGGCTAAATTAACATTAGCCTCTAAAATTCCATCCATTTTATTTAAACCTCGCTCAACACGAGCGGAACATGCAGCACAAGTCATGCCCTGAATTTTTAATTCCACTTTTTCTTTGGGAACATCATAGCCTGTCTCAATTATTTTCTCTATAACTTCTTTAACCCCTACTACCTCCGCATCATATTTAACCTGAGCTTTTTCAGCTCCGAAATTGACATTGACTTCTATAATTCCGGGAAGTTTGGGAACTTTTTTTTCTATCCTGGTAGCACAAGCAGCGCAAGTCATGCCAAGTACTGGTATCTGTATAGTTCTTTCTTTGGGCATTAAATCTCCTCCTTATAGGGCGCGTGTTGCCCTTCCGCTATGGTATCTAGAGTAATCTTGCCTTAAACTATTCCACTTTTTCACGCTTCCACTGTTTCACAAGTTTTTTAAACTCCCTAGTATCCCTAACACTCGCCAGTTCCGGGTCGTTTTTTGCATAGGCTATATTTTCATCATCTAACCGAATAGCCCTTTCTAAATTCTTTAAGGAGTTGTCCAAATCCTGCATACGGGCATAAGTGCAGGCTAAGTTGTACCAACCATCACCATAAAATGCATTAAGTTCTAGTGCTTTTTTATGGAAATTTATCGCCTTGTCATATTCCCCCATTAATGTATATTCTACACCAATATTCGAATAAACTAAATAAGAATATGGGTCTAATTCTAAAGCTTTTTGATACATTTCTAAAGCTTTTTCTCTTTGACCTTGGTTAGAAAGTTCCACGCCAATATTGACATATGTATCCAAATCTTGAGGGTTTAATTCTAAAGCTTTTAAAAACGCCTCTAAAGCATCTTCGCTTCGCCCTTGGAGAGCATATACCTTTCCTAGATTATATTGGGCTTCAAAAAATTGAGGATTAGCATCAAGAGCCTTTTGAAAATAGCTAATAGCCTCTTCGTATTCTTTGCTTTCACGTGTGACATTTCCCAGGTAATAGTAGGTTTCCGAATCTATATGAGGATCAGTAGCCAATGCTCGCAAAAATGCGGCTTTTGCCTTATCCCATAAACCATTTTCTTTATACCATATACCCATGGGAAAATTTACTTCCGCCATAGTAGGGTCAATCTCTATAAGTTTAAGATATAAATCTTCGGCCTTGGTAAAGTCATGATTATTTACAGCTTCTAGCCATTCTTGATAAAGATCTTTCGATTTTAAAGGCAAAAAAATCACCCCTTTATTCATCTATCCGTTAAATTCGTGGGCACGTGAGCGCGAAAATCTATCATTTCTAATGAGCCCTTTTTTTATTGCGAGCCAATAGGCGTGGCAATCCCGCTTTTTATGCGATTATCTCCACACAACCGAGATCGCCACGTCGCTATCACTCCTCGCGATGACAGAATAGCGACTTCTTTCATAGCAATGACACGTAGTGGCACAAGTTCTTTTATTAAATTAAAATTATCTTCGTGCCCACGAATCAACTTGTTTATTAGCAATATCTCCATTAATATATAGAATTA
>JBMNUR010000103.1:0-9621 GCA_050946395.1 Peptococcales bacterium | reverse complement strand
AGAAACATTTCAGCCAACATGCTTCACCCCTTTCTTTAGAATTTGAAAATATTTTCGCATACATGTATAATAAATTCGTGAAAGGGCATATACTAAAGATAGAAGTGCAAAAACAAATTCAAGGAGGTACAGGTAATGGATATCAAATGGTTTACCCAAGCAAATCGTGGAAGGCGCACTACCGACAATACTATCAAGATTACATTCACAGTTCGTCCAAAGGGAATCAGGTTCAATTCTGCTTTCACAAAGGCTTTACAGGAACAGAATGTTCAGAAGGTAGACTTCGGATATGAGGACAAGACGTTTTTTATTAAACCGAATGATGAAGGGTTGTTCACAATAACAACGAACAAGAAGGGTGCAAGCAGTCAAGTATGCGCCTCCGCAGTTGGCATGTGGGCCATCGACAATGGTATCACTGGACAGCAGATTGAAGGCAAGTACAATGAGAAAGCTAAGATGTTTGAGTTTAATATCAATATTCCTGAAGAGGAAATTGGTGCAGGAAAAGCAGAGTCGGCAACTACAAAGGAGAATTAGGGCGGTGCTAAAGGGCATCGCCCCTTTAGTTTGTCTTGAAAATTGAAAAACTCTCTATGTATTCTTCAGTATCATCTAGCATTTCAAAGCCGCCTTTAACTTTGTCATTTTTCTTCCATTTTGGCTTTGCTTCAATCTTTTTTATATCAATCATTGTTCCGACACTAACTCTTGGTTCACCATTATTGTCATAGTAATTCCATTTTTCAATCTTGTATTTCTTCTCTGCGCCTGTTTTAAGATGATATGCAATTATCCACGGTTTATATAAATTATCTGTGTGTACTATTATAGCATACCCATCAGGAGCATTGCAATACTTGGTGGTGACGAATCCCAAATATTCTTTCTCTGCAAGGACTTGCTCTTGTGGAGAAACAGCTTTGTCTGGTAATCTTGCCTCTAACTCGCGCAAGAAAACTAGTCTTTTATCCTTATTTTTTTGCTTCAAAGTGGAGTAATACTTGTTTTTTCCGTTCAAAAACTCATCTAAAATGGAGAGAAGCTTCTGATTTTGACCGAATTCAGAGAAGAAATTAAGGGTAGTTAGGATGCGTAGTTGGCGTGTATCAACTCTTAACTTCTCTTCTATATCAACCAATAGATCAATGAAGGAGTCATATTGATTATCACGTAGGGTATATAATTCTTCTGCCACCCTTGTGTTAAGAAACTTAATTGATGCAATGCCTTTATAAATAGAGTTTGTAACCTTATCAAAGGAATAGTCTGCTATTGAGTATCTGAATTTGATTGGCTTCATAGAAATATTAAATGAAGATAATTCACTGGTGATTTTAGTTGTTTTGTCGCTACTGTCAGCACATTTATTTAGTGCAACGGTGAAGTATTCTAGTGGATAGTTGGCCTTAAGATAAGCACCATAGATACTATCCAATGCTACCGATAAGGCGTGGCTTGCATTGAAACTATAACGGGCTGCGTCTTCGATAACCTGCCATACCTCTTCAAATCCATTTTCGTTGCCAGTATTTTTCACGAATCCTTCGAGAAGTTCAGTTTTTAGTTTTTCCTGTTCATCTTCATTGAATTTCTTCTTTGCGATTTTTTTAATAATATCGTAGGTATGATCTTCTGGTTGCCCACACCAAACAAGAAATTTCATAATTGACTCTTGATAAAGTAGGAAGTGAAAACTATCTTCGAGTACTTCGTCTAGTTCTTTGATTCCTGTTGAATACTCTTGCCTATGTAGAAACGTCTGCAATAGTGAAGCAAACCCAGGACGAATTGCAGCGACAAAGGCGGTTAGTTCTGCAATTGACTTCGGTTTATATGTCTTAACAAGATTAGTGCTAATATCAGTATCAACTTGATTGAGTGTTGCAGTTAACCCATCCTCGTACAGTTTCCAAACCCTATCGTCAATAAGAGTGCGTAGCTCTCGGATGTTAGGGATTGGTTTATCAATAACTTTGAAAGTGGATGAGATAATGTCCCACACCTTGACAACTAGATAGTCATTCTTGAGATACTTCTGCTGGTCTGCTTGGTAGCCATCAAGACAGGCACAAAAAACATCCCCAATTTTCATGATGCCGATCTCTTCCGATATGGGTTTGTCGAGCAGAAGATAAGAACAGGGACTAGGGCTAACTGAATCAATAACGCCTATGAATTTTTTAGATTCTTCAATTAGTTCTTTCCACTCAGGATGATTAGCGTATTGTTCAAGATTCTTTGCCACTTCATTATAGTCATCCATTTGCAGGTTCTTGGCTCTACACAGATTACGGAAAGCAGCAGAATGTTGCATTGTGCCATAGGCAAGCATAATGTAAACATTGTCTACGCCCAGAATGTCTTTTGATGCTTTGACTACTGGTTCAGGGTCTGCCATATTGATATCTAAATCAGGAAGGCTTTTACTTTCAAGAATTCTAGCTATAGACATAAACCTTGTCGGATACAGTGGAACTTCAGCATCAAGTCTATCCACTTCGGTAAACCCCAAGAGTTTATTCACATAAAAGGAGACTCCACTGCCTCTTCCAGTGCGGCTCAATACGGCACCATATTCATTCACAGCTTTACGTACTATGAGTTCATCTAGCAAAAAGTAATCTGCCATACCAGTCTTCTCAATAATGTCTACTTCATAGCGAATCGCTTCTATATACTCTTTGTGGCGTTCCTTGGGGATATGCTTTCTCTCTTCTTGCCAACGTTGATTGATGATTTCTCTCAGTTTCTTGTTTGGATCACAGCCTGGATAAGCAGAAGGCATCTTAATATCTTTAGTAAAACCCATATCTTCACATTGGTCAAAGATAAGCGTATTTTTGATTGCGTCTATTGCTTGCTCTCTCGTCAATATGCCTTGCTTTTGATAGCGTTCCAAAATTGTGTCGTAATCGGGATAATCCAGAACAAAATTATCTTCTGCCCCATAGTTCATACCTTTCCCCAAAAGAAATAAGGTGCGATCTTTTGCCTGCTCAGGATAGATATAGTGACTATCGTTAGCATGAATTAGTGGGATACCATACTTCTGATGCAAAGCCAATAGTTTTTGATTGTGTTCTGCCTGGTTCTTATCTACATGAGCCTGAACTTCGAGGAAGAAGTGATCTTTGAAGTGATTATGCATAGGAATGACAAACTTCTCTTCCGCATCTGTGCCATTGATTCTCCCACCAATGCAGGCGGTAGTGACAAAAACATCAGATGGATTGAGTGCAAGGAGCAGTTCTAAATCAAGTCGTGGATGATAGTAAAAACCAGTCTTGTTTGCTTCTGAGAGTGCTTTGTTTATCTGTCGAAAGCCACTTCTATTCTTGGCGACAAGGATAAGATGGTAGTTGGAGTTGTCTTTTTGTGTCCTGTCGTCTACATAGTATGCTTCAACAACGTATAGCATCTTAACGCCGTTGGCCTTGCATAAGTCATATGCTTCAAAATAGTTTCCTGCAAAACCATGCTCACAAGTGCTATAAGTTGTATGTCCCAGTTCCTTGATTCGAGCAATGTAGTCTTGTGGTTTAGTGATTACGTCCAAAGTGCTGACGTTAGAGTATATGCTGTGTCTATGATAATTATTGTATCTCAAGTATTCACCATCCTTCCTGCAACGCAAAAACTTACCGCCATATCTGCTCCGCTTCTGCACAAACTACACTCAGGAGGCGAAGCAACATGAAAGAACAGCAACCAGAAAAACCCAAAGAGATTAAGTGGTTCACACCGAATGAGAAGGATATAAGGGAAGTGGAGAGGGCGAGGTAAGCCCTCTCTTTTTTATTGTCCCTTAGTCACCTTGTTGAAGATTTCAAGCACGTATTCTTTAGTAGGTTTTCTGCCACAACACTTCTTACCTTCACGACAGTAACCATCTGCTTCGCACTTAGGAACAAGATGTTGAGCAAGGAATGGAGATACTTTCTTCACTTCTTCGACCATTGCTTGTGCCACTTGACGAATCTCCCACTGCGAGCGAGAACATAAACGTTCATGACAGAAGTGAACAAGTGCCTGGTAGTCAAATGCTGAATTTAGTTGGGTTTCGCAAGCATTAGGCAAGATAAAACGCGCGTCTTCGGCAGGAATCTTGCAGTCAATCATTTTGGTGTATAATTGCCCGATTTGATCCATCAATTCGCAATACTCTTGTTCGCAACTGCTATAAGCAATACTTATAGGTACCACATATGGAAAATCAGATTCGCGGCAAAACCTTTGACTGCGTTGATTATGCGTTACCCCTATATTGTGGCGTACAAACTGATGGCTAAAGGCTCTAGACACACCTTCAATATGGAAAATGAACTTGACTGCTCTTTGCGGTGTCCCATGTCCACTCTCAATGCAATGTTTCGCAATTTTCTCTGGAGCAACATTTTCAATATCAGTATCGTAGCAAACAGCAGCAAATTCTCCAATTATTTTTTCTGGTGGATACTGTTTCAATTCGTCAGCATTAAGTAGTGTCACTCGCATACTCATTTCCCCGTACTCCCAAATCCACCACCACGATCGGTTCCAATCACGCTTACATCATTAACTAGATCCCACTCAATCTGTGGAACACGTTGAAGCACCATTTGGGCGATGCGTTGACCAGTATAAATTTCAACAGGCATGTTTCCTACATTTTGCATAATCACACCTATTTCATCCCGATATCCTGTGTCAATTGTTCCTGGGGAATTAGCGACACGCAATCCTGTTTTCAAAGACAATCCTGAACGTGGTCTAATTTGAATCTCATACCCCTCTGGGATAGCAACCTTCACACCAGTAGGGATTACTGCCGTGTGACCTGGTTCAAGAGTGAAATCAACGGCAGCATATATGTCTGCACCTGCATCAGTAGGGTTTGCATAAGTGGGTAGTTGTGCATTTTCACGACAGAGTTGAATTGGAATAACTATTCTTTCAATCATCTTACAATCCTCCACTCTATCAATGCTAGGAGATTGATGTTTGGTGTATCAACTTCTTAGCATTGATCTCTAATTAAAATCGTCGTTTTCTCGTGTCAAACTTAAATATCACTCTTAATATTATTCATTCTACTCTTATAATTTTTAATCAATTCATTAATATTTTTTATGTCATCAGAATCAATCTTACAATAAGATTTAATGGGAGGAAGGGGTTTAATCCAACTATGTTGTCTTTCTGAATTGAGTATACTTACTTGCTTCTCTAATTTTTGAACACGCTTAGTTAGGAGATCAACATCATTAATTAACTCATTAATTGATGCTGTATTGTCTGCTACAACATCACCACATGCACTAATATCTTCATCATCCATTTCTGCTTCATCTAACATGTCTTGCAATTCTTGGCTTTCTTCGTCCCAATCATAATCCTCATCGTCTGTGTCACTATATATAGCATCATAAATTGCGTTCACTTTTTCCTCAATGTCAGAAATTACTTCCCACATTCTTCTATTGTCATTCATTTAATTTTCCTCCATTCGTAAATTTTCCGTGTATGCAAGAAGGGTGGAAACCAATTCTTTGGTTTCATCATCCCATTTAGGCCAATGCTTTTTAACAATAGACATAATTTTTTCAAATGTCATTTGATTCACTCCTTAATACGCATAAGGTTTAATATTAGCCTTAGAAGCATTGAATACGTTTTTAACGGCAGCCAATAAATGATCTTGTTTAATCGTATAGAATTTACCATCGAAGATCAGATTAACACTATCAGTATAAATATCATCGTTTTGTAGAACTACATCAATTGATTTATTGCCCGAATCGAACATGACAAAACTATTAACACTTCTCACTTTAATCACCCTACTTTCTTAATTTCTTGACGCGATACTATTTCTTTTACAACACGAACATTTTTATGATATGTTGCCAAAGCATGAATTTCAGCTAATTGTTCTGCTTCAGCTAAGTCATAGATTGGGGCAGATTGGAATGTCTGCCCCTGACTATCGTAAAGGATGCGATAATAATTGTTTATTGGTACATGGTGGTTCATGTTTATCCGCACCTGCTCCAGCCACAAGTACACTGCACACAACCGCCCTCAAATCTAAGCTTTTCTCCGCACTCAGGACACCTATCTTCTTCTGTTGGCTTTTCTGTAAATACTTCTTCTATAGTAGGCAACGTTTTAAGATCAACTATTTCTTTGTCTTTTACCTCGTCCAAGAAAACACGGATTTCATTGAGTATAGCCATTCCGCAAGAGTTGCCCTTACTAAGCTTTTCGCCCTTGGCACGTTGCATTACAAAACTAGGACATACACCCACGCCTTCAAAAGCCTTTTCGATATTAAAGATGTTGCCGCCAAGACGCAACATTCCTGACATAGCAATAACCATACCTTGGAGTGTACGTTCACAGCCTCCGCTGCCTGAGCGCACTACATACAAATCTTGAATAGTCTTTAATGTAGGCGACCAGCCAATAAAAAGATTTAGTTTACCGCAGCCAATGCGAATCTTACGCTTAAAATATACTGTATCTGGCGCAAGCGATACCCAATCGCCACGTTGAATCGGTGCTGGTGTTGAAATATCAATTGTTTCTTCCTTATTGGAACCAGTAGAAAGAACTTGACCAGAACGAGAACCATCACGGTAGCACTTTTGTTACTCTGGTTACTATCACCAGGGACACATCTTTTGCTTTCAGTGTGTCTCCTTATCTTTCAATAAGGGTCAGACTATACCATAGGCTCTATACCATAGAGTCTCGCTCATTATAGTCGTTGAACGTCATCCCCCAATGACGATTCTAAATGTCCCATTTGTATTCATAGCATTTAGTTGGACATTCCCCTATATAATCTATGAATGCAAATCTTAAAGACTTTGGTATATAATAGCTCTCCAATTGCCTAGTGCATTCTTGACCTATGTGTTTGCGAAGCTGTTCTAACAAAGATTTATTGTATTCCATCTTGGCTAATTTAAGACCTTTATGACTGCAAACACTGCCATCGCTTATATACCATTGCCTTAGTACCAAAGGAGTAAGTTCTATATTTTCTGGCACTACACGTTTCCTATTCGGGTAAAATAAATCATAAAAATCATTGAAACAAGAAAAAACATGTGACTCCAAAGCAAAGCACTTATTCTCGCTCTGACGGACTTCTTGAAAAGTAATGTTGTCTTTTTTGAACTCATTTTTAAGCCATTCAACATATTCATAGTTCTTATCGGTGTGAGTATATAAAGCTCTTTTTACTAATTTTCGCAAACTGCCGTCTCCCAACAAATTCCCAATCAGAATTTGCTGATTTGTGGAAGATAGTTGCACGTCATCTTTTCCCTTATCTCGTAGATATATATTTACTCCTTCTGATATACTTCGTATAGGAATACCTAGTTTTTGAAGACTATATCTAAGTGTACCAATATTAATGCCAGTTTCTTGGGACAGTTTGCTCAGACTCTTGCCATTAATATAGTCCTCCACCACATTTTGCTTTAACTGCATCCAGATACCTCCTTTCTATAGATCTAATTTGCATTTGGGGGATTTTCGCTGCTGATTGCCCAATCTTTGCGGTTTTTAGCCTTCACGTTTATCGTTGCCAATTGCGTTGTGGCCCGTAAAGCTCTCAGGGTGTTCCAGCAATTTAGAGCGTTTTCACTTATGCATCACTACATAAGGCGACCATTACTAATCGTGATTCCCTTAATCCTTTGTTTCCAAGCAAGCATATAAACATCCATTACATCTTCTACTGTTGCTTCACTAGGCAAATTTACGGTTTTCGCCGTACTTAGATCTATCCATTGCTGAATAGTGCCTACCATCTCCACATGATCTTCAGGGGAAATGTCATGTGCAGTCACAAAAATGTCTTGCATATCTTTAGGGATTTCACTAATACCAATACAACTACCGTGATTATTTGCTATTTTTTCTAATAAGTTGTCATTATATAAATTGCGTTTGATAAGTTCTTCCTTAAAAACTTCATTAACTACATAATATTCATCACCATTAAAAGTGGTTCTAGTGTATACCAATCCAAAATTAGGCTCGATACCTGAGCTTACATTAGCTAAAAACGATATAGAACCCGTGGGGGCTATAGATAGGAAGTTGCTATTTCTTACGGGTCTTGATTCCCATGTACTACCTTTTATTAATTTATAAGCTCCCTTTTCTTGGGCTAAATCATGAGAAATATTACGTGCTCTCGCATACATTTCATCAAATAATATATTAGCGAATTCATACGCTTCTTCTGAATTATATTTAAGACCTAGTTTATATAAACAGTCGCTAAATCCCATTACTCCTAAGCCAACACTTCTAACCCCCTTAGTAACTTCTTCAATTTCTTTTAATGGCAGTTTGTTTACAGTAATCATATTGTCTAAAAATCGAACAGAATTATTTACTAGTGTTTTGAATTTTTGCAAATTAAATTTTCTATTGTCATCAACGCATTTAGTAAGATTAATACTTCCAAGATTACAACTATTATAGGGAATACTACAAAACTCGGCACCCAATCTGTTACTTTCGGCTTTGCCTACTGACCATTGCTGGCGGAGAAGTGCTTCAACTTCTCTCTCTCCTTTTCGCGGTGGTTATAGGAGATGTGCAGACTGTCGCATACACTCTTGGCTCATGTCCTTCTCGCTCAGTCGTTCACGCTGGCATTACCCTTGCGCCTTGTCATCCTCCACAGGATTTCCAAGTCAATCAGAGAAGGTTTTAAATCCGCATACATTTTACGGATTAGTCCCCATTACTTTGCCAAGATGAGGGTTTGGATTTTCGTCATTCATGTAATCAACAAATGACACACCAGGTTCACCTGTCGCATGTGCAGACTCCATTATTTCACGATATAAATCTTTGGCTCGAACCGTTTTGTAGATTTTTACTGGATAGTCTTTATTTATCCACTCATAAATATCTCCATCCCATTCGGCATTGTAAATTTCCTTATTCCAACTATAATCAGGGAACTGCAAATTCCACATTTCATCATTGACGACGGCTTCCATGAAAACATTTGGGATAGAAACAGAAATATTCATGAATTGCAACTTATCAACGTCATCTTTAGAATGAATAAACTCATAGATATCAGGGTGCCATACTGCTAAATCTATTTTCAAAGCTCCGCGTCTATTATTATTTCTAGTCACAATATCTGTAGTAAGATTAAATTCTTCCATAAACCCTACAGGCCCACAACTGTAGCCTTTGCTTGTTTCAACCACAGAATTTTTTGGACGTAAAGTACTTATGTTTAGCCCAACTCCACCATTTCTCTGATATATAGCAGCCATTTTTGCTTTTGCCATATAGATACTTTGTATACTATCTTTTACATCAATTATAAAACAACTGCTTAACTGTCCTGGCGAATCAACCTGAGCATTCATAAGACATGGAGAACTAGGTATAAACTCCATATTATTCATCATGTTAAAAAATTCATTTGTCCAATGCGCTTTTAGTTCATCTGTTTCTTCTGCGTCAGCTATTGCGATAGAAACACGCCTGCATAAATCACTCCAACTTTCTTCGCCCTCATGGAAATAACGCTTTCGCAACAAATCCATTCCGTTTTCAGTAATTGCCATTCTCTATCTCCCTTAC
>JBMNUR010000102.1:0-9632 GCA_050946395.1 Peptococcales bacterium | reverse complement strand
TTTGAATAATCTTTATTTTATTTGCTAAATAAAAATTATTCAAAAATTCACCCTTTAGTGTATATGTGATAAGTATATTAATTCGTAATTCCGCAAAAAAAGACTGCCAATATTCGCTTAATCGACAGTCTAGTAAACATTAAATATTCTAAAATTATATTTTTTATAATATTACTTGATTACACTTGTTTATAACTTATATTAACTTATTTAATCTTATTTTTTCACCACTCTCGCTGTTGTCAAAGCTTTCGCCCGTAATTCCGTACCATTGTACATTTCAATTTCCACAGTACAAGTTTTCTTCTCTATATGAATAATCTTGGTAAATATTTCAACCATATCTCCCACAGAGGGAGGATTCATCTGATAAAGGTTAAAATTTTCAGTAACTGCATCCCACTTTAGGCTTTTGCGAATATCAATAAACGCGGCTGTACTCATAATCATTACTACAGTACCCACACTAGCGGTACCTAATTCACTTACCATAAATTCAGTAATTTCACCTGTAAGCTTAACTCCACCATCCCAGTCACTTAATTTAAAACCACTTAAAGTTAAATTGTCGACCGTTTCCCCTACTTGAGGTTGTCTTTGAGCCTGTTGAAAAGCTTTTAGAATATCCTGTCTGCTAACAACACCTAATAAATGCTTTTCCTCATCAACAACTGGTACTAATTCAAAACCTTCCCAAACTAAAACCCTGGACAGATGAGTTACTAATGTTTTTGGCCCAGTTGTTAATACATCGGAAGTCATAATAGAGAGTATAGTCGCATCGGGATCTGCACCGGCCACATCCACTGCGGATACTATTCCCACAACTACACCATTTTGATCAACAACTGGAAATCGACTATGGCCGGATTTATGAGCCAATGTATGCCACTGAGAAACTGTACTCTCCGTGGCTAAATATTCTACATCTGTAATCATTATATCTTCAACTCTTACCAGTTCTTTAGAAGTCAATCGTTCATAAACTGCCCGGTTAATCATAGAAGTAGCTACAAAAGTATCAAATGGGCAAGTTATAATTGGCAGGTTTAATTCTTTGCCCTTTTCTAAAACCCGTTGCGAAACAGGTGCTCCACCTGTAACCAAAAGGGCTGCGCCCTTTTCCAAGCCTAAAAGTTGAATTTCTTCCCTATCCCCAACTAAAAGCAAAGCTTGCCCATCCATAAACTTCTCTAAAATTTCCTCGGAAGTAGACCCAATAACAAATCGATCGGGAAGCATACCCAGTTTTTCCTGACCACACAAAACTTCACCCTCGACTATTAAGGAAATTTCTCGTAAATTTAAATCTTCCAGTTCCTTTTCAGCAACTTCTTCGATTCTAATAGTTCCGACCTTAGGAATCGAACTAACCAAACCCTGAGTTTCGGCTTCTTTAATAGCTCGATATGCGGTTCCTTCACTAACATCAAGTTCTTTAGCGATTTGTCGGACGGAAACCTTTGTACCTACTACTAAATCTTTTATATAGCGGATTATTATTTCATGTTTAGTTCCCACAAAATCCCCCCACATTTTTGCAATTTATCAAAAATTTATATTACAAAATATTGTACTTGTAGTATATCATAAAAGGTTTCTGTTATAAAACAGAAACCTAAAACCAGCCTAGCTTTCTCATCTTTCTAGTCATAACTCCACCAATCCGTCCCGACTCCTCTGCGGTCAATTCAGGCCATCCCCCAGATTTTATTTTCGGCATTAAACCTAGTTCCTCTGCTATTTCCAGTTTTAATACGTCCCTTGCATAATATGTTTTCATTTTTTTAGGTTTCAAAGGTTCTAACACCCTCCCTTATAAGTGACTAGTAACTGGTGACATCGTAAAATTTATTATTTATCCTTGTGCCCGAAGGGCCCGTGGTTTATTTCTCGCACACCCCCCACTTCTTTTATAATTGCTTGTACAAAGGGTCCGGCCTCGCCTACTGCATAAGCTTTCATTGTTCCAGCTGCGACAATTCTTATTGCTGCCTGAGTAATGGCCTCATCTTTAATTTCTAATTTCGCTAAAGCTTTTTTTATTTCCAATGCAGCAATAATACCTTGACGGGAAGATATAGTATTTATTTTACTAACAAGGTCCGTTTGACCATCGGTAACTGTTCCGATTTTTCCAAATACGTGACGTACCATTTCTCTGGCATCTGACTCATTTCCTTCCATAATTATTACAGGCGTTTCACCTAGTGCCATTTCTTTGGCATGACCTACAATTTTAGCAGAGACTTTTCTTAGTTTTGTTGAGAGATTACTATGGGGGAATGTTGTAGCTATATTGACTAGAACTGCATCAGGAGATAAGAAACTTTCTAATTCTACGATGGCTTGAGGTATGGACTCCGAAGCTAAAGCCAAAATTACTAGTTGAGCTACAGCCAGTTCGCTCTTTTTTAAAGCCTGGGCACCTGATGCTTGAGCTAAAGCCTCTGCTTTTTGATAATTTTTGTCGTACACATATACTTGAAAAAAGCCTGACAACTTTTTTGCCAAAAAACTTCCCATTCTGCCTGAACCAATAATTAATATTTTCGGATAATTTTTCACATTAATCACCTCGATTTAGTTATTCCCTTCCTCATTTAAAACTAATCTTATGTATAATTTAACTTTATTTAGGAAAATCTAGATTTAACAATTTAAATTCAAGGAGGATAAAAATGGATAAGCTTGCTTTATTATTAGTGATAATTGGAGCTTTAAATTGGGGCTTAATCGGTCTCTTTAGATTCGACCTTGTTGCTAATTTATTCGGTGGACAAGCTTCATTATTAAGTAGAATAATATATTCTTTAGTCGGTGCGGCTGGATTATATTCAATTACCTTTTTACTAGGAAATAAAGTTAGGGAATAAAGTTCGCAAATAATTTTAATATTTATACTGACTATTTTAACTAAATTATCTTTTAAAAAAGTTAAAGCCACAAAATAGTAATTGTCTTACTTCTTGTGGTTTTAGCTTTTTTTTAAATTGAACTATGTTATAATTATACATTATTCATATGTTAGTACCATTAGGAGGAAGATATAAATGTTAAGGAAAATAGTGGCACCCGGTATTTATCAACGAGGAGGAGGTATTCGTCACCAAACCGGTCAATATGCTAGCCTATTTGGTAAAACTGCATATATTATCGGTGGAAAAAAAAGTTTAGAAGTGATAGAACAAGATTTAGTAAAAAGCTTGGCAGAAGCCGGAATGAAAATTGCCAATATTAGTTGGTATGGTGGAGTCGTAAGCTGGGAGAATGTTGACACCTTAGCCTTTGATGCCCTTAAATTGAAAAGTGATTTAATTATAGGTGTAGGTGGAGGAAAAGCCATAGATACTGCTAAAGCCGTCGCTTTTAAAGCTAAGCTTCCTATTGTTACAATTCCCACTATAGCGGCTACTTGTGCACCCTGGACTCCCCTATCTATTATGTATACTAAAGAAGGGGAATTCTTAGAGTTAACCCTAAATGCACAAAACCCAAGCTTAGTTTTAGTAGATTCAGAAATAATTACACAAGCCCCTATTGAACTCTTAAGAGCAGGTATTGGTGATACATTGGCTAAATGGTATGAACTAGAGATTACCGTTAGGGATAATCTTAGAGATGCAACTGTAGCTTGTGCCTACAAATTAGCACACCTCTGCTACGAAACTTTGATAAAATACGGTGCCCAAGCCATCGAAGATAGCTTGGCGAGAAAAGTTACAGAGGAATTAGAACAAATAATTGACGCCAATATTCTTATATCAGGACTGGTAAGCGGCTTAGGTGGGGACGATTTTCGCTCAGGTGGTGCCCACGCTGTCTATAATGGGTTTACAGTTTTGAAAGAAACTCACGAATATTTTCATGGTTCTATAGTAGCCTTTGGCATTCTCTGTCAGCTAATTTTAGATAAAAAAGAACACGAAGTTTTAAAATTACTTCCCTTTTATCAAGAAACAGGCTTGCCTTATCAACTAGCCCATATAGGTTTAACCAATCTAAGTGATGGTGATGCTTACAAAGTTGCTAAAGCATCTGTTGAGACTGAGGATATGGAGAATTTGCCCATAGAGGTAACTGTGGAAATGGTAGTAGAAGCTATTCGTAAAGTAGATGAACTAGGGAAAAATCTTATTTAACAACAAATGAACACGGAAAAACACAGATTGCAAGTTAATTTTTAAAGCCTTGTGTTTTTTCAATTAAGCCTAATATTTGTATTTTGTACCTATCGCACTGTGAAAGGATGACAATGATAAAATGAAAGATAACACTCTTTTAAGACATTGTGCCTCTGAGTTAACACCTTTTACTCCTGAATTAGAAGATTTACCTGTAGAGGAAATGAAAAGAGTACTAAATTTATCAAAAGTAGCTAAACTGTCTTTTAATGAGGCGCCCCTAGGCCCCTCCCCCCTAGCAATAAAAGCTATGCAAGAGGCCGCTTTAAACCCCAATCTGTACCCGGATGCTGAAAGCAAAATACTTAGGGATAAATTAAGTTCTTATTACAATTTGCCCATTGACAATTTTGCCGTTTCAAATGGTGCCGATGAAATGATCGTGTTATTGTCCCAGGCCTTTTTAAATGAAGGTGAAGAAGTAATTATTCCTTTTCCCACTTTCGGTCAATACTTTGCTTCGAGTAAATTAATGGGTGCAAAGCCGATTAAAGTAGAATTGACCAATTTCACAATTGACCTCAATAAGATTAAAAATGAAATTACTGATAAATCCAAAATGATTATTCTCTGTAATCCCAACAACCCTACCGGTACAATAATTGGCAAAGAATTATTATTAGATTTTCTAAAAGATTTACCAAAAGAAATTATTTTAGTTGTTGATGAGGCATATGCGGAATATGTAGCAAGTCCCGATTATGAAAGTGTACTTCCTTTGGTAAGCTCTTACCCTAATGTAATTGGAATTAGAACCTTTTCAAAAATTTATGGTTTGGCAGCTTGCCGGGTAGGTTATGCTGTAGCTGATCCCGGGCTTATTAGAGCAATAAATAAAGTAAGGCCACCCTTTAATATGAATGTTTTTGCCCAGGTAGGTGCAGTAAAAGCATTACATGACCAGGAATATGTACAAGCAATCTATAATTATAATTTAGAAGCCAAAAATAAATTGTACAATTTCCTGGAAGAATTAAAGTTACCTTACATTCCATCCCATACTAATTTTGTTTTTTTCGATGCCCAAAGAGATGGCCGAGAAGTATTCAACTTTTTAGCCCAAAAAGGGGTGTTAGTGCGAACAGCTCATGGTTGGGGCTATCCTAACTATATTAGGTTAACAATCGGCTCCACCGAAGATATGGAGATGTTTTATGAAGGGCTTAAGGAATTCTACTATTAAAAAATTTATTCCAATTTCTAATATAAAAACTATTGCATTTTTATGCAATAGTTTTTATAATTATACTTAAAGATTTTGAAAACTACTTAGGAGGAAACATAATGAAGAAGTTTGTAAGCATAGTACTCGTTTTATTTTTATTCACCATGGGTTTAACTGCCTGCCAAAAAACAGAACAACCTCAAAATCAAGGCAATCAACAAGCTGCTGAATCTAATAAGAAAGAACTAACCAAATTAACACTTACTTTACCTACTTGGGTAGGATATGGCCCTATTTACATTGCTAAAGAAAAAGGATTCTTCAATGAAAATGGTATTGACCTAGAGATTTCTAAGATTGACGGTTTAGCTGAAAGAAAACAAGCTTTGGCAGGTAAAAAAATAGATGGTATGGCTACTGCTCAGGACGTACAAGTGACTTTAGCTGCTGCTAATGTTCCTGTTAAGGTTATTTGGGCCTTAGATGGTTCTTTTGGTGGAGATGGAATGCTGGCTAAAAACGATATTAATACTGTAGCTGATTTAAAAGGTAAAACTATTGCTTTAGAAACAGGTACAACAAGTCATTTCTTTGCTTTAACAGTTTTAAAAGATGCTGGATTAACTGAACAAGATATCACCATTCAAAATATGACTGCTGGTGATGCCGGTGCCGCTTTTGTAGCTGGTAGGGTTGATGCAGCAGTTACCTGGGAACCATGGTTAAGTAAAGGTAAAGCTAATGGTAAAGTATTAGTCAGTACTAAAGATTATCCTACTATTATCGTAGATAGCGTAAGTTTTCGGGCTGACATTGTAGAACAATATCCTGAAGCAATGAACGGGTTTGTGAAAGCCATGGGTCAAGCTATGGCTTATTGGAAAGAAAACCCTCAAGATGCTGAAAAAATTATGGCCAAAGGTTTGGGTATTGATTTAGAAGAATTCCAAGCTACTATTCCCGACTTAAAATTCTTTGATTTAGCCGATAATAAAGAATTCTTTGGAACTAAAGAAAATAAAGGACTACTTTATGATACCACCCAAAAAGCTATCGATTTCTATACAGAGCAAAAAGTAATTGAGACTATACCACACCCAGATGATATAGTTGATCCTACTTTCGTTAATAATAATTAGTTAAAAATTACTAATCCGGGGAGCCTTTTAGGCTCCCTTAAAGCATTAATTTATCCGATAACTTACCACCACCAGGATTTTGTAGTGATAAGTCCCTAGACAAGGTGAATTGCCCCTGAGGGGCAAGAGAAGGTGCCCTGGGGCGTAAGTCAGCTAAACTTCAAATTGAATTAAAATTCTATTTGAAGTAAGTTTCCTATATGATAAACTATTAAAGTATGTATAAAAGATAGATTCTTGTTGGAGGTTGTTTGAAATTGTCAAGATTTAGCCCGTATTACACACCAAAAGTAGATATTAATAGAAACGTTTATGTTTCTTTAGGAGTAATGGCCTTTGTTATTTTCCTCTTGGTCTGGTCAATATTAAGCTATTCTCAACTAATTAACCCGGCACTACTACCTACACCTGGCTTAGTCTTTAATAAAGCAATTCAGATGTTCGCTAGTGGAGAATTGTACCAACATATAGGTTATAGTGTCTTTAGAGTATTTGCCGGTTTCTTATTGGCCTCCTTAATTGCAGTTCCTTTAGGAATTTTAATGGGTACTTTGAAAGTATTTGAGGGCTTTTTCGAACCCTTTATCGGCTTTATCCGCTATATGCCTGCCTCTGCCTTTATTCCGTTATTTATTCTATGGATTGGTCTGGGTGAAGCTGAAAAAATTGCTGTGATTTTTTTTGGTACCTTTTTTCAGCAAACATTAATGATTATGGATATTACGAAAAATGTATCCAATGATCTTATTGATGTTTCCTATACTTTAGGGGCATCTCGGAAAGCTGTCTTTAGAAAGGTTATCTTACCAGCATCTCTACCTGGTATTGTAGATACTTTGCGTATTACCTTTGGCTGGGCCTGGACTTACTTAATTGTGGCGGAAATTGTAGGTTCTACCGTGGGGCTAGGCTATATGATTATGCAAGCTAACCGTTTTTTAAGTACGGATAAAATATTTGTAGGGATCATTACTATTGGTTTATTAGGGATGATTAGTGATTTTCTCTTTAAGCTTCTCTATCGTAAGATGTTCCCTTATCTCAGAGAAGGAGGTAGTAGTACTAGTGGCACAAGCTCCTATTAAGTTACAAATTGATAATGTCTCCAAAGTTTTTGGCACGAATAATAACCAGGTTATTGCTCTTGATAAGACCACTTTCGATGTCAAAGAAGGTGAATTTGTCACTATCTTAGGCCCTTCAGGATGTGGAAAATCGACAATTTTACGCATTATTGCCGGACTTACTGATACATCTTCGGGAAAAGCCCTTTTAGATGGGAAAGAGATAACTTCTCCGGGAAAAGATAGGGGTATGGTTTTTCAAACCTATACATTATTTCCCTGGTTAACGGTACAAGAAAACATTGAATTTGGTTTAGAATTAAAAAATATTCCTAAAAAAGAACGAGCTGAAATAGCTCTTCATTACTTGGACTTAATCGGCCTTAAAGGATTTGAAAACCATTATCCTAAAAACCTTTCCGGGGGAATGAAGCAAAGAGTAGCTATTGCCCGGGCTTTGGCAAATGACCCGGAAATTCTTTTAATGGATGAACCTTTTGGTGCATTAGATGCCCAAACTCGGGCTATCATGCAAGAAGTTCTTCTTAATGCCTGGCAGGAATCAAAAAAGACGATTCTTTTCGTTACTCATGATGTGGAGGAAGCAATTTTTTTAGGTGATACTATTTATGTAATGACTGCCCGTCCCGGCAGATTAAAAAAGAAAATCCCCGTGCCCTTAGAACGGCCCCGGGTTTTTGAAATGAAGAACAGTCCTATATTTTTAGAGAAAAAACAGGAATTATTAGCTCTTATTAGGAAAGAATCTCTTAAAGCTATAAATATGTAATGTGTTACAAGGATTCTTAGCTTCAAGAGTTACCAAGTGAGAACCTTACGGATGGTAGTCATCAGATAAATACAGGGCTGTTGCAAATGAACTAAGTAGTTCTTTTACAAACAGCCCCATTTATTTTGCTTTTATTCCTTTTGCAAATTTCCTCAGTTCTTCTACAGATGTTTCTATTAAACTCTGGACTGATTATTTAAAAAAATTCTTTTCTCTGGCATAACTTATTCCTTCCGGAGTATTAAAAGTCACCCAGTATTTTCCTATAAATGCCCCTCCCTATAAAGACCATGTTTTAGACAGATTTTTAGCCTATAATAAACAATAGATCACCTGGGTTTACGGTAGTTCCTTCTTTAACGGCAACCTGTTTTACTGTACCATCAATGGGAGCGGTAATTTCATTTTCCATTTTCATAGCTTCTAAAATTAAAACAACATCTCCGGCCTTAACTGATGTTCCTTCATTTTTTTCCACCCGCAAAACTTTCCCCGGCATAGGAGCTGTTACTTTTTCCCCATCAGTAACAGCCGTGGAAGGCTGCGTCTGGGCTGGGGTTTGTGGAGCTTTGGGAGTTTGAGGTGCTGGAACTTCTACTTTAGGAGAGCTCATAGGTACCGGTCGAACTGGAGCGGAAACACCACCTACTTCTTCCACCTCAACTTCATATGTTTTTCCATTAACAGTTATATTAAATTTTCTCATGTTTTCTTCTCCTTCCAATTATTGTTTAGAGTTTACGTAAGTGCATAGCTTCAATCCTACCACTTTGGGCCCATTCTGAACTATGTTCACCGGTAATCCGTTTGATGGTTTTAACTCTTATCTGATTACCACAGGCTAAAATAGCTGCTGCCACCACAGCCGCTATTTCATCCTCTTCCTCTCCTTTTACAATTTGAATTGGTTTGGTTTGTTCTACTACAGGAACCACTTTCTTGGGTATTTTTTCTTTTCCATATGGTTTGTTGCTAAAAACTTTTAATTTCCGAATTAATAATATTAAAAGATATAAGGCAATGAAAACTATCCCCATGCCCAACAAAGTAACCTTTAACCCATAGATTAACATTCACATATCCCTCCTTGTATCCTAAATGTAAAAGTGCGTTAGTGTTTTAGTGTTTAAGGAGTCCGTAGATATAGACTATAGACTTAATTATTAACAGTTACCAATCACTAGTCACTAACCAACTAGCCCACTAGCCACTTACAAGGGTATATTCCCGTGCTTTTTAGCAGGACGAGTTTCTCGTTTAGTGGAAAGCATTTCAAAAGCATTAATGAGA
>JBMNUR010000101.1:0-9645 GCA_050946395.1 Peptococcales bacterium | reverse complement strand
ATTTCCAATCTTATCCCCTACTATGGACTGCATCTGGACTAAGGCTATTCTTACATCTTTCAATTATTTCACTCCATTATTTAATTAATGATTAAATCCTTCAATGACCGCTTAGGAACATGATGGACTTTATTTTCATCCCGCCAATATTTGATATTACCATCAGAACCAACTTCGTCAATGATAACTTCTTCCTTGGGTTTACCTAGAGCTAACACTAATAAAACTTCATATTTATCTTCCGGTAGGTTTAAAACTTCTAACAATTCTTTTTTCTTAAGAGCCCCAATCATACAGCCACCATAACCTTTTTCTACTGCACCTAAAAGAATACTTTGGGCAGCAATACCAAAATCAACCTTCGGAGCTACCATGCCAATTGATTTGTCTTCCACAATTATCACGTAGGCTGCCGGCCTTTCTCCCTCTTCGGGCCCGGGCCATTCTTTTAAGTAACCTGCCCATAAGGTGGTAGGAAATATTTTTGCGTTGGTTTCTGGGTCACATGATAGGAAGAATTTAAGTGGCTGCCTGTTTCCCCCAGTTCCGGAAAGCCGAGCTAGTTCAATTAATTCTTCTAAGGTTTCCCTTGTTATTTCTACATCTTCGTAAAACCTGCGATAACTCCGATTTTTCGCTACTAATTCTTTTAATTGCATATTTTTAACCTCCTACATATATTTAGTACTTGAAGTTTTCTACAATAGTATTGAAATATCCTGCTTAAAAGTGGCTAGTGGCCTGTTTTTTCGGCTGGACAGAGTCATTTGCTCCTACAATTAGCCAACTAACTGCTTTTCAAAGCCCGGTGTTGAAATAACGAGTCGGCGAATGACGAATTGACGAACCAGCATCTGAATTAGTATGATAGTAATTGGAAAAATTATTAACTGGAGGTGTGGTATGGAAAATAAAGATATAAAGTATACTTGGGATCTTACTCAGATGTATAACAATATTACCGCATGGCAAAAAGATGTGGACGATGCTAAAGAATTAGCTCAAACAATTGTTCACCTAAGAGGTACTATTACCCAATCGGCAAAAAATTTACTTTTAACCCTTACTTTAAATGATGAATTGGGTATTAAATTAACTCGAGTTTATGTTTACGCTAAAATGTATTTTGACCAGGATATGAAAAATCCTGAGGCCAAAGAATTATACGAAATTGCCGATGCTTTACATACAAAAATTGGGGATCAATTAGCATTTTTGGAACCAGAGCTTCTCACCATGGATGAAACCAAATTTCAAAAGTACTTAAGGGACGAGTCAAAACTTGCAACCTATGCCCACATGTTTGAAAAATTGTTCCATAAAAAAGAACATGTTTTCCCGGCCGAAATTGAAGAAATTCTAACTAAAATGAATTCCCTGGGAAGTTCTTTTGAAAAAGTTTATGATGATATGACTGTTAATGATATCGAGTACCCTGAGGTAAAAACCTCCCAAGGTGAAACTATAATTGCCAATAACGCTAATTACTATAGAGTACTTATCAACCAAGACAGAAATTTAAGGAAAAACTTTTTCCAAGCACTTTTAGGTACCTATGGTAATTACATTAATTCTATTACTTCTACTTACTATGGCTCAGTTAAACATGATGTATTCCTTGCTAAAACCCGTAAATATCAATCGGCCCGCCAAATGGCATTACAGGAGAACTTTATTCCTGAAGAAGTATATGATAACCTTATCAAAACCGTAAGAGAGAATGTGGGTGTATTGCAGGAATACATAACTTTTCGAAAAAAAGTATTAAACTTGGATAGTATTCACTTTTACGACTTATTTGTGCCTATTGTCAAAGATGTGGATAAAACCTATACCTATGAAGAAGCTCAAGAATTAGTACTTTCCGCTACTAGTATTTTAGGGGATGATTATACTAAAGTTTTAAAAGAGGCCTTTAATAACCGTTGGATTGATGTATTTCCTGGTAAAAATAAAGCAACAGGTGCTTATGCTATCGAAGCCTATGGTTACCACCCTTACTCTCTTTTAAACTTTACCGGTACCTTAGGAGATGTATTTACGATAGCTCACGAATTAGGCCATGTCATGCATAGCTATTATAGTTCCAAAAACCAGCCTTTTGTTAATTCCGACTATACAATTTTTACAGCTGAAGTTGCTTCCACTGTAAATGAACAATTACTTTTTAACTACCTATTAAAAAACTCTTCTTCCCAAGAAGAAAAGTCCTTACTTTTAAGCAATCAATTGGATAATGTTCGCTCTACCTTGTATCGTCAGACCTTATTTGCAGATTTTGAAAGTCAGACTCATAACATGGTGGAAAAAGAAAAACCATTACTTCCCGAAGTGCTAAATAATTTACATAAAGAACTATATAAAATTTATCACGGTCAAGATTTTGTAATTGATAATGAATTAGGCTACGAATGGGCTCGCATCCCTCATTTTTATCGGGCTTTTTATGTTTATCAGTATGCAACGGGAGTTTCGGCAGCTATTAGTATTGCTGAGAAAATATCAAATGAAGGTGAAAAAGCCGTTAAAAATTATAGAGAATTTTTAACTAAAGGTGGATCTGACTATTCCATTAATCTTTTAAAAATTGCCGGAGTAGATATGGCCTCACCTGGACCAATTCTTGATGCGATTAATAATTTTAGAGAAAACTTTACGGAATTAAAAAAGATTATGTCAATATAACTCGTTACAAGAAATGATTTTCTAAATAAACCTACTCTTTTTAATGATATGATAAAAGTGAAAATAAAATTGGTAGGTGATTATTTTTGCGTATAGGAGTTTTAACCGGTGGTGGGGATTGTCCTGGTTTAAATGCTGTAATCAGAGCGGTAACTAGAGCAGCTATTTCCCAGGGTGATCAAGTATTTGGTTTTAAGGATGGTTTTAAAGGATTAATAGAAAATCGCTATATAACTTTGGACCATGATAGCGTCTCAGGTATATTAATTCGTGGTGGCACAATATTAGGTACAACAAATAGAGATAATCCCATAAGATATGAACAAATAATCAACGGTCAAAAAGTCTATTCCGATATGTCTCCCGTTATTAAAAAGAACTACCAACAATTGGCACTAGATGCCTTAGTTGTCATCGGTGGTGATGGAACTATGCGTATGGCCAACGAGGTAGCAGAGAAAACAGGCATTAAAGTAGTCGGTGTACCTAAAACTATCGACAATGATATAGTGGGAACTGACCTTACTTTTGGTTTTGCCAGTGCGGTTGATATAGCCACCGAAGCATTGGATAGGCTGCACTCTACAGCAGAATCACATCATAGGGTTATGCTTTTAGAAGTTATGGGACGGGATGCAGGTTGGATTGCCCTTCACGCGGGTATTGCAGGGGGAGCAGATATTATTTTAATTCCAGAGATTTCCTATTCCATTCAGGGCATACTTACCACTATTAACGATAGGATTAAAAGAGGCAAGCATTTTAGCCTAATTATTGTTGCCGAGGGTGTAAAAACACCGGAAGGAAAAGCCATAATTAAAAGTATTATTGAAACCGATATCGAACTGATTAAATTAGGTGGTATCAGTAACTGGTTAGCCAGAGCTATTGAAAGTGAAGGTAATGTAGAATGTCGGGCAACGATTTTGGGCCATTTACAAAGAGGGGGTTCCCCCAATAGCTTTGACCGTGTGTACTGTACTCAATTAGGAGCAAAAGCTGTGGAAATGGTTAAAGAAGGACGATTTCAGGAAATGGTAGCCCTAAAAGACGGAAATATTACTAGTGTACCACTGTCAGTAGTAAAAGGTGTTAAGCTGGTAGATCCAGCTAGTTCATTAATAAAAACCGCACGACAAATCGGCATTTCTTTTGGAGATATTTAATCTGCCCTTTTCACCCTTCATCGAAATTACGCATATCCTATAGTAATATTCGAGAAAGGGTGATTTTATGAATTGCAATATACGTGTTTTAAATGCATGTCCCGGCCCTAAATGCATAGATTTGTATACAAATAATATGCTCCTTAAAGATAATTGTTCCTATAAGTATTTATCCGATTATATAAATGTTTATTCTGGAGACCATGTTTTTAATGTTTATAAGTCCGGCAATAAACACTATCCAATTTTAAAAGGCTATACTAAACTTGTTGGTAAATCCTGTCATACACTTGTGGTTACAGGACAACCTTCAGATATGAGTTTATTTGTGGTCCCAGATGCACACGTACCAGTTGCAACAGGGAAAGCATTTTTACGTTTTGTAAATTTAGTCGATGCACCTGATCTGGACTTTACTTTTACTGATGGTGGAATTATCATGGTCAATGATATTGAATACAAAGAATGGACTCAATACTATCCGGTAACCCCCGGTACCTATACAGTAAAGGTTTATGTTTCAGGTACTAAACAACTCCTTATGGAAGTTCCCAATTTTACTATGCAACGTGGGAGGTCCTACACTATCTACATTCTTGGATTAATGAGTGACTGGAATTTGATGGGACATATATTATGTCCTGATGGCGTTTATTATAATTAATAGACGCCATTGACATATTCACTAGGGAGTAAATATATGCCAATATTTTTTAGGTTGCTATTCAGAAGATATAAAAAGCATAAATATAAACCAAAACAATTTATATGCTAAGATTATTACAACTATTTTTTAAGGCTGCAAGCCCATTTAAAAACATCGCCCCATTTGGTGGCGATGTTTTTATGGCTTTATTTACAAATAGTCTTCGCGAACAGGAGAAAACACCTCAACTATAACCGAATCTTCAATAACTTTTACACTATGTGCTACGTTACCAGGAATAGCCCAACTATCCCCCGGATTTACCTCATTTTCCTCACCATCAATTATAAAAATCGCCTTACCAGATATCATATAGCCGATTTGTTCATGAGGATGAGCATGGTTGGGTACTAGGCTACCCTTATCCAAAACCACTTGGATTAAAAGGGTTTTTTCTCCGTGGGCTAAGGTTTTTCTTTTTGCCCCTTCAACCATAGGGACAAAGCTTTTTTCATCATTTTTGACTATCATTTTGAAATACCTCCATTGTGTAACATTGAGTTTAATAAAAACATTATACAACATATTCGCAAAAGAAATATAAATGCTCTATTTTTCTGCTTTGTACATAGTCAAACCCATATCTTCACTAGCTATCGGGAGAAAATCTTTTTCTTTTTTAGCTGTAGCAAACCACTTGAAGTTTTCGTCTCCTTTACCATCATCATATAATTTTAAGGGTTTGGGATAATGAATTGGTAAATTAGAACTAGGTTCACTTAAAATAGCCTTTAAGTCCTGAATGTTATCTAACTGGTTGAAATCAGTTTCAAAAGCTTTTTCTGTATAACCTTTGAACTTATCGATATAGTCAGATATATTTAGAGAAATTTCAGATGTAGAACTCAATCCGGAATATCTACTTTGTATGTCATAGGCGATACAGCTATCTACTATCACTTTAACACTACCTAATCCTAATGGTTTGCCATATCCTAATCGATGATACATTCCTTCTTCTAATTGCAAGCTCCAAAGTAAAGCACCCAATTCTTCTGCAGTCAAATTAGTATAATCGACTGTAAATTGGAACTCACTTTTTGGCTTAACCGCTCCAATAATAGTTCGATTCCTTTTGGTTTTCCTATCGGTAATCCAGGAAAAGTTTTTAAAATGCCTATAAAGTTTACGACCACGTAGAATATGATTTCTGTCATTGTAACCGTCTTTATCAATAAAATCTACTTTCCCATTCCTTTCTTTTAAATAAAAAAAAGTCGTAGTAGGCTTAGGTGTTGCTAACTCAGCTAAAGTTACCGTTGGTTCAGCACCCTTGTTTACAATAACCTTCCCATTACTGAATTCAACTCTTCCAGCATAGGAGTTAATTTCTTTATGTGATTTATTTTCTTCGCCTTTAACCCAACCAAAAAGCCGACAAGCGGGACATAAGTTTTCATATGTGGTACATGGATTTAAATGTTCCAATAATAAATCTCCTATAGAATTTAGATAAGGTCTCCTGCTTAATTGGACAGGAACAATAAATTCTACCTGTCTTGCATCATTTAAGTGAGCATATACTAAATCTCCAGGCTGTAATTCATTACCTCTCCTTATAAAATGGCTTAACTCAGGAAGTTCTTCTTTATCTATTTTTAATGTTTTTGCATGTCGATCCCGATAATCTTTTATTATTAGGTTATATTCATCCCTAACGGGCTGAGGTAAGTCAACTAATTTACCCTCCCCAAAGAAAAACTTCTCATCATGTTTATTCTCCATGTTTTGTCCCGTGATACATACCCAACCTGGTTTAACAATAAGTTTATGTTTATTGTGTTGCGTATTTTTGTATTCCTCAGCAGCTTCTTTTGAACTAAATAAACCGATTACATTCCAAAAGTAAATATTAGTTGCCCGGTTTTTATTCTTTTTTTCATATTTAACAAACTTCATTACTGCCCAGGCCTTATCACCATGTTTAAATTTTTTTAAATCAACCATATCCCTTTGAACCGGTTTGTTGTTTAGAGGTTCGTAGACCCGAATCCAAGCTGCTTTTTGCAAATTTGCCCAGTTAATCTTCTCCGGTGGCGATTGCCCCTCTAATAAGTTAAGTTTCCATTCATTATCTTCATTTGAAACAACCCTTGCTGGAACTAATTTTTTGGCATCACTTGTTTCCATTCTCCTTGTTAAGGTCTTTTTAGCATCAAGTATACTATAACAAGAATTGGTGACAGTCTCATAAATGCTTCTTATCATGCCTCTTAGAGATGAACCTGGAATTGCAGGATTTATTCCATCAAGAGAAAAGAATTTAAAGTATGAATGATTATTTTCATCAACCTTTTCCGGCTCACCTGAACTCACAAACAACGGTGTTTTAACCTCTAATCTACATTTTATTTTACCGGTTAACTCGGAATACAATGCATGGGAAATAGGCCGTCTTTGTGAGAAAAAATCCGCCTGAGAATAGGGTAATGACCGTACAAAATTATAAGGATTCAAGAACTTAGGTAGATTCTTATGTTTTAAATGCCTTTGTAAGTCATCATTTTTAGAAGGTTGGCTGCTAAAATTCCTTTTACCCTTTCTTTCCCTATTACATTCACTGCAATTCTTAGGCTCAGACCAATTATTTTCGGCAACTTTTTTTTGAAAACTTGCGGAATACAGAAATTCCTTTCCACACGTTTTACACACCAATGTTCGATCTCTAAAGTCCATTATCTTCCCTCCAACGCTTGATACCATGCAAATTGTGGACGTCCGTAGTAAGTATATAATTTTGCCTTAATAATTGCTTTTTCAATTCCTTCCGTTTCTAATGGATAGTTTAATTTTGCTCTGGCAACCTTCTTTTCTATAAAAATCCCTTTTTCTACAGTACCATAAAGTATTAATTCATCGTTATGTTCTCGCAAGTGTTTTATTTCCTCTTGGTTTTTCCAAAAGTCTTGGGGATTATATTGTTCCTCAATCCTACAGTAAGGTAGACCTACAAATCTCCACTGATAATGGGAACCATCTCTTCGAATATCCAAATCCCCCTCAGAACCAAATTTCCGCAGACGTTCAAGAAATTTAATCTCTGGTAAAGCATCTTTGAGAATTTCACTACCATATGTATATTCACAAATAGACCAGGGCATATGCATCCGTAGATCTTCTAAAAATTTCGATAATTCCTCTATGGGAATTTTGCCACCAATAATGGTAATATCTCTTTGGGTGATTTTATTATTAATCATTATCTCTACCCCCTAGTATAAACTGTCTTAATTTATGGTTAAATTCCTGAACGGCTCTATCAGCATCCTTAGAAGAAAAAATTTCGGAAAGTCCTATTTCTTTTGCATTAAAGATTCCGGAGGTAACGTCTATTCCGTCACACCAATCTTCACTCATTACTGTAATTTTTCCTGATGTTATTTTTGCCTTGCCAAAGCCTTTGCTCGCCCCCGATCCAAAAGAAATTAAGCCATCGTTTATATCATTTATTACTAACAACAATAAACCTATTTCCCAAAGTTCTGGTTCTTGCAAAATAAGTTCAAAGTTGTATATAGGTTTATATGTTACAACAGAATCAAATTTTTTAGTGTCACAACCCCCACCGGTAAAGCGATCGACGGCTAAAAAGTCCTGGATATAAATACTCTCACGCTTTATTTCCAAAGCATCGGCAATTTTCAAACGACTTCCCTTCTCCTTACTTCCAAATAGTTTGCAGGCTAAACAGTCTCTTGCTCCATCTTTTTTATTACCGCATGATTGAGCAGGACTGTCCTTATCTTCACAAAGGGGATCGCATGCGGCATCCCAGATTTTATCTTGATCAAGATAATTGGCTAATGAACGAATTATCCTCTCGGCTTGTGATCGGATTACCCCTCTAATAGATGAACCTGATAAAAAAGTTTTACTTCCATCATTCAAAGCTAATTGCGGTAATGCATCAAAACTACTTGCAACAGCCCAAAAACTATCCTTTGTTAGGAAAGAGTCTGCAAATTCCAGTTTTCCTGAAATCCTAAAAAAACTTGCTTTAAAATCAACAGAATATTCCTGCTTAACCTTTTCAAGCGCATTTGCATACCAATCAGGCTCAATTACTTGACCGTTATCAAAATCAAACCAATCGTCACAGTCCAATAGCTCAATAAAAGCTTCAATGTTTTGTAAATCAGGAAGCCTTCTAGCTTCAACTTTGTTGATAGAGAGTCGCCCTAAGCCTCTAGAACTTTTACCACCAAAATAAATCCTTCCATAGTCTATTTCGGAAATTAATGCAGCTAATAAATACTCTTCCTGGGGAATCAAATCTTCACATTCAATTTTTAATACTATATCTGTCCCTACCGGTATTGTTTCGTAATCAAATTTAGCTGAAGTTTCCTGATTTGAAGTTTTTGTATCCCGATTAATACCAACTCCATCCCTTATTGAAAGACCGCTATTCCCCTCTATCTCTATATCGTGAACAAGTATCTTTGAGGAAAGAAACTCTTCTATTGTACTATTTGGATTGATATTGCCAAATAGATTACACACAGAACAACTGCATACTTTATTAGAATTAATAAAAACTTCACATCTCTCTTCGGAATTTAATATACTGGGAAACAAATGTAATGCTCTGGATCTTAATGTTCCTGCAATAGATGTTCCAGGTAGAATAATTCTCTCGTCAACACTTCTAAATAATTTACTATCTAATAAACCATCTTTTTCCCCGGAACCAATATGAATTTGACTTTCTGTTTTTAGATATGCTATGATTAAAAGTTTACCCATTACTTTCACCCCGTTCTCCATCGGCAACTAAACGAGCAGCAAACCATTCGATACAAAAAGGCCACATTAATTTTTCTAATTCCTTTGCTTCACTTTCACTTGCAACCTTCCTACTGATAACCTCATGAGCTATGTTGGAAATATGGTCTATTTTTTCTGCTAAATGGGAATTAAAATCACTAAACATATTTTCTTTTTCTCTCGATTTAATCCCAACGCTTTCCAAAATATCGATATTGCCAAATCTTCTAATTTTATTAATTAATTCTGAGCTTTCCAAGTAAGAATGGGCTATTAACCATCGTGCTATCTCTCTGCTATGTTTTTTTACTTTACTATATT
>JBMNUR010000100.1:0-9822 GCA_050946395.1 Peptococcales bacterium | reverse complement strand
TCCAGCTTAATTTTCGAGCCATCTCCAATTCTTTTCGGGCCCAGTGATTTATGATATCGCTAGGGAGTGGTAAGAGAATATTTTGTGATAATTTTTCTCGTACTCTGAGTTTAATATCTGCCAGGGGCACGATACCGATTTTCATAGGATTGATTTGATTAAATTGGTAATAGGCCTTATTTGATAAGAAGGTATTAAGGTTTTTATAGGATGCACTTATCCTGACTGGCCCAGTACCTATCATTTCAATTCGCCCCTTCTCTTGAAGTTGGGCAATGTTGGAATTAGTGGTATTCCATACAACCTCATTAGTAACATCAACTGATGTACCGTTAGAATAAACAGCTAAGGCTTTTAGTTCTTTTATCCTTTGATAGCTATCCAATTCTCCAAGCAGGCGCAGGTATACAGGAATATTATTCCCTGCTGGGTTTACAGTTTCCCCTTGGACTATGGTTCTAAATTTCCCTGCCTGGGCTTCAATATTTGCTATCCCTGGCATACCGGAAAAATACAGTTTATTGTTTTGAATCTTAATAATATTGGGCTCAAAGCTGGTTAGTTTTGCGCTTTCTAAAGGTTTTTTACTATTGTCTGAGTATATGCCAAGAACTTCTATGACTTTTCCATGATCACCATAAGTGAAAAAATGATCCGTAAATTTAATTGCACTCAATGTTTTACTTTTACTTGGAGCATAAACAATAATTTTATCCCGATCAGAAAATCCCTGGTAAGTACATATTATATCTACCGCTCCAGGTCGGCCGGTAAAATATACGAAACCATCCCGGACGGTTGCCACCGTTTCATTACTTGATGCCCAGCGACAGTCTTTAGTGACTTCTGTAATAGTATTATCACCCATTAAAGCGAAGGCCTTTAATTCCACTGGTGCTGTGCTATAGAAAAGACTTGGATTTATAAATATTCTTTTTACGTTTTTATCCGGAAGCTCAGGTACAGTTACTGTAATACTTGTGCTTAAACCATCTTTGGTGGCAGTAAAAGTAACAGTTCCAGGTTTACCGGTAAAGGTAATTTGCCCGTTATGGTCAATATTTGCCACGTTTAAATTACTGGAAGACCATTCAAGATTATGTATCAATTGATTTTGGCTACTGTTATCTCTTCCTGTGACAGAAAGCTTAGGCGGATTAGTGAAAAAATAGGGTGTGAAGTTCAAGCTTTCATTAATGAACATTTCCAGAGTTTTATATGGTACAAATGTTGAGATGGAGTCAGAATAATTTCGATAGCGGACAGTAATGGTCACATTACCCGGCTTACCGGTAAAGGTAACTTGCCCTTTTTCATTTACCTCGGCAACATTTGGATTGGAACTAGACCAGGTAATAAGGTCATTATCCAAAGTTTTTTTCGTATCATCTATATACAGTCTATAGGCTTTTAGAGAACTACTTTTTTTGGTAGGATCTAATTTACCATCAATTTTTACGGTAAAAGCTTTGGTCTCTCGGGGTTCTTCATCTTTTTCGATTTCCGCTTCGGTTACAGTTACCTCTACTTCATTATAGGTTTCTTTTCCGGTCAAAGGACTGGTAAAAATTATACCGATTCGAGTAACGCCTGCATTGCCTCTAAAGGTTACAAGCCCATTTGAATCAACAATAGCTACTTCCTCATTGGTGGAATACCACCTAATATGTTCCTTGATTTCTCTAAGCTCACCATTATTATATCTACCTTGGGCTTTCAACTGCACAGGTTTATTACTGTATTTAATATTACGAGTTATGATTTGTAAATCAGTAATATCCACAACCTCAGTCCCTACAGATGCTTCAATACCACCATAGCTAAAGGTTATGGTTACATTACCAATATTTCTTCCGAATTCAACTTTTCCCCTGTAAACGGTAGCTATAGAGGGTCGGTCAGAGTTCCAAGTACCGGAATAGGTCACATCTTTAATGCTGCCATCACTATAGAGAGCACTAGCTGTGAGGTAAACCGGGCTTGGGCTATAAGCCAATTCTTGGTTGATGTAGACGTTGACTAAATGAGGTTGGGCTTGTCCAGTTAGTGGAAATGCAAAACATTGTAACATAAGTAAGAAAACTAAAGAGATGCTAATTTTTTTAATGAACATAATGACCCCCTAAAATTATGATTATTATGTAAATTGTAACATAAAAACTAAGGCTAAGGTTAAGGTTTCCCTTCGCTAGAATAAACCATTGTAGGGAACTACGCCTCTGGCGTCCGTAATGTAACATCACCAGGTGACACCAGGCCTACCCCTACAATATGGCTATTTATTAGTTAATATAATGACCCCTAAATTTTAACATGTAATCCGTGTTTATCTGTGTGGCCCGAAGGGCCCCGTGTTTAAAAAACTTGCTCACGAATAGACTACGATAATGCTGCATTCTCTCCAGCCACAAAACCGGAGGACCAAGCCCATTGTAAATTAAAACCACCACAATACCCGTCTATATCTATTATTTCACCTGCAAAATATAAACCTTTGATAATATTTGATTCCATTGTTTTTTCATTAATTTCATGGGTATTAATACCACCGGCTGTTACTTGAGCACTAGACCAGCCTTTGGTTCCCCGGACTTTGAAACGCCAGTCCGTTAAAATATCTGCAATTTTATCTATTTCCTTAGGGGAAAGATTTGCTACAGGACTTTTTAAATCCTGAATACCTGCTTCTTTAAGAATAACTTGAATTAGTCGTTTGTTAATTAACCCCACCAAGCTTAAAGCAACTGATTTTTGGGGAGCGTTTTCAATACGGGTTAAAATTAAATTTCTCAAGGCGTCCCGAGTTAGAGTATCAATGATGCTTATTTTTAAGGTGACTTCTTTATTTTTTTGTAGTAATTCTCCTGCCTTGCGGCTAATTTGTAAAATGGGAGGGCCGGAAACACCATAGTTGGCAAAAAGGATATCACCTCGGTCTTGGGCGATACTTTCATTGCCCTGGAAAATTTCCGCAGTGCCAACCAATTTTACTCCTTCTATTTGTTTGAAAAATGAACCCTCTAGCTTTAGTTGAACAAGCCCAGGGAAAATGTCAGTAAGAGTATGTCCTAATTCTTTAACCAGATCATATCCGTTACCATCAGAACCGGTAGAAGGCATAGCTTTACCACCAGGGGCCAAGATAATTTTATCGCCCTTGAATATATTGCCATTTTCCACTTGCACTATGAATACATCGTTTTTTTTCTTGATTGATTTTACAAAGGCATCGCAAACTACATGTATTTTTAATTCCTCAAGTTCATATAAAAACACATCCAAAAAACTTGCAGCTTGATCTGACATAGGAAAAACCTTGCCACAGTCTTCTACTTTATGGGCAATACCTAATTTTTCGAAAAAGCTTATTGTATCTCGAGGGCTAAAATTCTTTAATGCCCAATAGGCAAACTTAGGATTATGACCATGGTAACATGAAATATCGGTATTTATATTTGTAAAATTACAACGGCCGTTTCCGGTAGCTAATATTTTTTTGCCTATACGAGGGTTTCGCTCTAATATGGTTACCTGGGCACCTTGTCTTTTGGCTACAATAGCAGCAATTATCCCGGCAGCACCACCCCCTACTACGATAATCTGTTGTTCAACTCTAGTCATATTATCTACCTCTACCTTATTTGATCGTTACTAATAATATTATCAGCTTTTTCCAAAGAAAAAAACCTTGTCCTTAATTAACTATCGACTAAAATCGAACTGTGGTATAAAATGGTGGTAGACAATCTTAAGTAGGAGGAAAGATAATGGAGAATATTAATTTAAAAGTAGAAAATGATATTGCCGAGATTACCATAAATCGGCCCAAGGCATTAAATGCTTTAAATAGTCAAACTTTACAAGAGTTGGCTTCGGTAGTAGAAGAGGTTTCTCAAAATCAGGATGTTAAGGTAGTTATCATAACTGGTTCAGGAGAAAAAGCTTTTGTAGCCGGAGCTGATATTTCTGAAATGTGTGAAAAGAAACCAATAGAAGCTAGAAGTTTTAGCCGTTTAGGGCAAAAAGTGTTTTCAGCAATAGAAAATATGCCTCAAGTAGTAATTGCTGTTGTTAATGGCTTTGCTTTAGGTGGTGGTTGTGAGCTTGCTCTTGCTTGTGATTTACGGGTAGCTTCCACGAAAGCTAAATTTGGTCAACCAGAAATAAATCTTGGCATAATTCCCGGATTTGCAGGTACTCAGAGACTTACTAGGTTAATAGGGGAAGGTCGAGCCAAAGAATTAATTTATACTGGAGAAATGATTGATGCCCAAGAAGCTTACCGGATAGGTTTAGTTAATAAAGTGTATGAGCCGGAAGAATTGTTGAACAAGGCTTGGGAATTGGCCTCGAAAATAACTAATAAGAGTCCTGTCATAGTTAATTTGGCAAAATCAGCAATTAATACTGGCATGAATATGGATAATGAATCTGCCTATAACTATGAAGCTGAATTATTTGCACTTTGTTTTTCTACTGAGGATCAAAAAGAAGGCATGAAGGCTTTTTTAGAAAAAAGAAAACCGGAATTTAAAGGTATATAGAGGAACTTACTAAACCAACCGCTAGTTATTTAGCGGTTGATTTATTGTGTTTAATTCCATTAAAATGAAATAATGTTAAAATGCGCAAAAAATGACATTTTTCTGAAACATGGTGAGTTATAATAATTACAGAAGTTTGGCTTTCCCGGGAAGTAGTGGGGGTGTTTAGGTGTCGCCCAATGCTAATGTCTACATAGATATGGTTTTCTTAATAAATTTCATTATGGATTTTTTTGTTCTCTGGGCGGCTGCTAAATTAGGTAGATTAGCTACAACTTTTAAGCGTCTATGTTTAGGTGCTTTTGTTGGTGCTCTTTATGCGGTTTTGATTTTTGTACCTGGGCTAACTATTACTACAACCTTTTTAGCTAAGGTTATTTGTTCATTAGTTATGGTTTTTGTAAGTTTCGGCTTTTATAATTTAAGGCGGTTTTTTAAGTCTGCCGCCTATTTTTATTTAGTCTCCTTTGTGATGGGTGGAGCTGTTTTAGGTTCAATGTATCTTTTTGATGATAGTGTGTTACTACTTGAAACCTGGAATGGCATAGCAGTAAATGTTATCAATTTTAAAACAGCTTGGCTTTTAGTAGGATTAGTTATTGCTATTATCCTAGGTTTATGGGGTGCAAGCTATATTCGTCGCAACTTACAACAAGGCCCGTGGTTAGTTAAAGCTTATCTTGAATTGTATGGTCAAGTAGTAGAAACCGATGCTTTAGTTGATACCGGAAATCAGCTTACCGATCCTATTAGTAAAGAACCGGTGATGGTCATCGAACATAAAAAACTTGCACAAATTTTACCTGCCCAATTTACAGCATTATTTGATACAAAAGAAAAACCTTCTCTGAATGATCAAATAGATGCTTTGAAAGACCCAGAATGGAGTACACGAATACGTTTAATACCTTTTTCATCCCTGGGCAACCAAAACGGCATGTTGTTAGGAATTAAGCCGGAAAAAGTGCTTATTCAAGATGGTAATAAAACATATTGTAATAATCAAGTAGTGGTGGGAATTTATTATAGAAGGTTGTGTTCCCATGGTACCTATCAAGCCTTAGTTCATCCTGATATGCTTACTGAATAAAAGTACTGGGAGGTGGGTAAATATGATGCCAGAGGGTCAAATAATTAAAATGAAATTCGGCTTAAAAAACGCACTAGTAAGGTTATTAGTTAAATTAGGACTTTCTGAGGATATTTTTTATGTTGGTAGCAGTGAGGCCCTGCCTCCACCACTTAGTCAAGATGAAGAAGGAGTACTCTTAGAAAAATTAGAGGCAGGAGATAAAAACGTCAAGAGTATTCTTATCGAAAGAAATTTAAGATTAGTTGTTTATATTGCTCGTAAATTTGAAAATACGGGAGTAGGTATAGAGGATTTGGTATCTATCGGTACTATTGGTCTAATAAAGGCTGTTAATACCTTTGACCCGGTGAAAAGAATTAAACTTGCAACTTATGCATCCCGATGCATTGAAAATGAAATCCTAATGCATCTACGTAGAAGCAACAAAACCAAATCTGAAGTGAGTTTTGATGAACCACTAAATATTGACTGGGATGGTAATGAACTTTTACTTTCAGATGTTTTGGGTACCGAAAACGACATTATCTATAAATCTTTAGAAGAAGAAGTAGACAAGAAACTTCTTCATACCGCCATGAAAAAACTTAATCCTCGGGAAAAAAAGATTATGGAGTTAAGGTTTGGCCTTCAAGGTGGTCAGGAAAAAACTCAGAAAGAAGTTGCCGATTTTTTAGGTATCTCCCAATCCTATATTTCTCGTTTGGAAAAACGAATTATTAAGCGACTGAAGAAAGAAATTCAGCGGATGGAATGAATAAGAATCAGTGAAACAGTGGAAGAGTGAAAGTGTATTTGTAGGGACACCCATAGCCGCGTCACAAACCCTCAATGGGTACCTTTGAGCTTTTCGCACTCACCCGCCCATGAACAGACGAATAGGTGAACGACGAAAAAAACTGAGCTCAGCTCAGTTTTTTTAATGTTAAAAAAGTGTTATTTTTATAGTGCAATTTGTAAATCTCTGAATGAAAACACTTTATTTTTACCACCATTTTTATCCTTTTTGCCGCATAAACTCCCGGATGCAAGGTAATAACTAAAGTAAGCTCTGAAGTCGGGAGGTAAATGAGTTGCTAATAAACAAAGTTGAAATATGCGGAGTAGATACAGCTAAACTACCAGTGCTTAATAACACCAAAATGCGGGAATTATTTAAAAAATTTCAGGCTGGTGATGAAGAATCACGAGAGAAATTAATTCAAGGCAATTTGCGCTTGGTGTTAAGCGTCATTCAAAGATTTACTAATAGAGGAGAATATGTTGATGATTTATTTCAAGTAGGTTGTATTGGTCTCATGAAAGCTATAGATAATTTTGATTTAAGTCAAAATGTTAAATTCTCGACTTATGCTGTACCTATGATTATCGGGGAAATTAGAAGATATCTTAGAGATAATAATCCTATTAGAGTAAGTCGTTCATTAAGAGATATAGCTTATAAAGCGCTTCAAGTTCGGGATTCCCTCGTCAATAAACACTCGAAAGAACCAACAATCACGGAAATAGCTGAAGAATTAAAGCTGCCAAGGGAAGAAATAGTATTTGCATTAGATGCTATACAAGAGCCTGTATCTTTATTTGAACCAATATATCATGATGGTGGGGATCCCATTTTTATTGTGGATCAAGTAGGTGATGAAAAAAATACCGACATAAATTGGTTGGAGAGTATTGCTGTTAAAGAAGCAATGCGTAAATTAAATGAAAGGGAAAGACTAATATTAACCCTTAGATTTTTTGATGGTAAAACCCAAATGGAAGTAGCTGATGAGATTGGTATATCCCAAGCTCAGGTTAGTCGTCTGGAAAAAGCAGCTCTTAGTCATATGAAAAAACATATGTAAAGGAGTGTTTTCTCGGATGCTCAGACCTTGGCAGGATATGCAATCCAAAGTAATTAAATTTCTTTTATTAGGGCTAATAATAGGTTTACTCTTTCCAGTTACGGTTTTTGGATCTATTACTAATAATGGCTATATTCGATTACATGTTATAGCTAATTCTGATGAAGATTATGATCAAAAGTTAAAACTAAATATTCGAGATGCAATCTTGCACGAGTTAGAACAAATAGGAATTGCTTCCAATAGAAATGAGGCAATTGATTTTTTAAAAAACAATTTAACAAAACTAGGCCCCAAGTTGGAAGAAAAAATAAGTGATGCCGGGTTTAATTATGATGTTCAAATAAAACTAACTCAGTCGGATTTTCCCACCCGAAATTATCAAGATTTAGTTTTGCCTGCCGGAAAATATTTGGCTCTCAAAGTTATTATTGGAGAGGGGCAGGGTGCAAATTGGTGGTGTGTTTTATTCCCGCCAATCTGTCATGGTGATTGGGTTCAAGAACCAGGTGAGAAAAAATTCGGAGATGATGGTGAGGCCACACCAGTAATTTCCAGACTTAGTAAAGAAAAAAGGGCCAATAACACCTTTAAATTAATGTGGAACGAATATAAAAAGGTAATCTTAGAAGTATGGAGTTTTTCAAAATCGCCTTGAGGCGATTTTTTCTTTTTGGGGGAAAAGTTAAAATTATCATCTTGAACTATGAAGGAACTGTATTTAAGTGGCCTTGAGAAACAACTTTTGACGCGAATCGAAAAAGGACGTATTTCTTTGTCATTAAAATAGGTTAACGACATATAAATATACTGTCATCATTAAGGAGGGGTTTTTATGCTAGCTAAAGTTTCAGATTTACAGGAAAGGGAGATCGTAAATGTTATAGATGGTAAAAGGTTAGGCCCGATTAAGGATATCGATATAGACGTTGAAACCGGAAAAATTACTGCTTTAATCCTACCAGGCTCACATAAATTCTTAAGCATTTTTAACCGCCGGGATGACTACATTGTACCCTGGGAAAAAATAATTCGCATTGGTGTAGATGTTATTTTAGTTGAAGCACACCAATATACTGAAATTCCTAGTAAGGAAAAAATTGATGAAGAATGGATAAGGTGAATATTCGTCTACTTTCCTATTCATAGGCGTGTATAAATTTTGTACAAGTTTTATGGGTTGAAAAAACGGGCTAGGCCCGTTTTTTATTGCCAAGATATGGATTGACATACTACATTTAGTGGTTTAAAATAAATCTATCACTAGATATAGTGGCTAATGGTCTTTAATGGATTATAGTATATTACTATATTCGTTTTATCTTTTAAAAACCCTTTTAAAAATATTAGTTGAAAAATTTATAATTAGTTGGATAAAAGGGAGTGATGACGAATTGTACTGTCCTTTTTGTGGGTTTTTGGAAACCAAAGTTCTAGATACTCGTTCAGCCAATGACGGCAACTCCATTAGAAGACGTAGAGAATGTATTGAATGTGCAAAAAGATTTACTACCTATGAGAAAATTGAAGATCTTCCCATGGTTGTTGTCAAAAAAGATGGTAAAAGACAGGTATATGATGCTAATAAAATTTTAAATGGTTTAATTAAAGCCTGCGAAAAAAGACCAGTCTCATTCTCCCAGCTAGAGAAGATTACTGATGAAATAGAGCGGGAGTTAAAAAACAAGATGGATCGGGAAGTGAGTTCGTCTTTAATTGGTGAACTGGTGATGGACAGGCTTAAAGATTTAGATGAAGTGTCATATGTGAGATTTGCCTCAGTATACCGTGAGTTTAAGGATATTACCACTTTTTTAAAAGAAATAGAAGGTTTGTTGAGGTCTAGTAATACGAGGAGGGAATTAAATGTTTAGTGTTATTCTTAAAAGGGATGGCCGCGAAGTTAATTTTAATGACAGAAAAATAACAGATGCTATCTTTAAAGCTGCTCAATCTGTAGGTGGTGAAGATCGCCAAACAGCAATGGAGTTGACAATTGAAGTACTCCGTTTTTTGAAAGAGCAATTTAATGGTAACGTATTTACCGTAGAAGATGTTCAGGATGCGGTAGAAAAAGTTCTTATTGAGAAAGGTCATGCTAAGACGGCAAAAGCTTATATTTTATATCGAGCTAAAAGAACTAGAATCAGAGAGACTCGTTCGGAATTAATGGATGCGGTTGGCGAAATTTTACGAGAAACAAGTAGGGAAAACGCCAATGTGGGCAACTCCCCATCAGCCAAAGTTTTGCAAATTTCCGAGGTTGCTTCCAAAGAATATTATTTAAATAGAGTTATTCCTCCAGAACAAGCTGAAGCACATATCAAAGGGGATATTTATA
>JBMNUR010000099.1:0-9860 GCA_050946395.1 Peptococcales bacterium | reverse complement strand
CACTAGGGGTAAGTGAATCAAAAGCAGGGTATATCTTAGGGGCGTATTCACTAGCTGCCTTAGTAAGTAGACCATTTTCAGGGTATGCCTTTGATTATATTGGCAGAAAAAAAGTGTATCTTACAGCATTAGGAATCTTTACACTTATTTCTGCATTATATCCTCTTGCATATACTTTTGCTCTTTTGGTATTATTTAGATTTCTCCACGGGTTATGTTTTGGTTTTACATCAACCGGAGGTGGCACAATAGTTGCTGATCTTTTGCCACCTACGCGCAGAGGTGAAGGGGTCGGCTATTTTGGCCTAGCCTATACTTTTTCTATGGCCCTGGGTCCGGCATTAGGACTTTGGATTATGGGTGATGATAATTACCTGAAGCTATTTATTATTTCAGGGCTTATTATTGCTTTATCTTTTGCTCTGGCTAATTTGGTTAAATTTCCTACACATATTAAACCAACCAAACGACCTACATTAACTTCATTTTTTGAAAAAAGAGTAGTTCCCGTTTCTATGATTATGCTCTTAACTGGAATTGCCTCTGGTGGAATAATGAGCTACATTATTATTTATAGTAAAGAAATTGGCATTATTAATGGTGGTTTATATTTTTTTGTTAATGCTATAGGTGTTGCAATTACCCGTCTTTTTTCCGGTAGAATGATGGATAAATATGGACCCAAATCCCTTGTAATTTATGGTATTATTATCTGGGCATCAGGTTTTTTCGTATTAGCTGCAAGTAAAGAGTTAATCCTTTTCTTAATTGCTGCAGCTTTGATTGGTGTTGGTAGTGGTATAGTTATGCCTGTATGCCAAACAATGATTATCAACGTAGTTGAACCTGAATGTCGTGGTGTTGCAAATTCTACTTACTATGCCGCTTTGGATATTGGTATAGGTGGTGGATCCATAGTCTTGGGTTTAATGACCAGTTTTATATCATTGAAAAATATATTCTTTCTATGTGGATTGTTTTATACTGTACCTTTAGTTTTATTTTTAGTATTTGTAATTAAGGATTATGAAAGAAAGGTTAAACTATTACACACTAAAACAGCCTTCGAGAAAAATATCATTCCTGAAAAAGTATTAGAATGTTAAAAGGGATAAAGTTAAATAATATGTTTAATTACAAAATGAGGTGGCATATTGGATATGGATAATGGACGACTTCATAAGCAAATTAAATTTATAACCGAAATAGATAAATTGAAAAAAATATTAAGACAAAATGTTGTAATTGGTACCCAAAGGCAGGAAAATGATGCAGAGCATTCCTGGCATCTAGCAATGATGGCCATTTTTTTAGAGGAATATGCTGCAGAGAAGGTAGATATATCACGAGTAGTAAAAATGGTACTTATTCATGATTTAGTGGAAATCGATGCTGGAGATACATTTTGCTATGATGAAAAAGCCCATATAGATAAATGTGAGCGGGAAGAAAAAGCCGCTGATCGAATATTTAATATTTTACCTAAGGATCAGGCACAAGAAATCATGGGACTATGGAGAGAATTTGAGGAAATGAAGACTTCGGAAGCCCGTTTTGCGGCATGTTTGGATCGAATGCAGCCAATAATCTTAAATTATCATACCCATGGTCATACTTGGCAAAAACCAGGTGTTACCTATGAAAAGGTGCTAAAAAGAATTGCCGTTTTAGAAGAAAATGCACCGGCCCTCTGGCAGTTTGCCCAAGAAATTATTGAAGATTCCGTTAAAAAAGGCTATCTACAACGTTAATTCGATGATACTTCTATTCGTCAAACATTTTGTAAAGCAGATGGCAAAATTATGTGAGGTGTTGGAATGAAATTATTATTTTATATTTTCATTTGCATCGCGTTTTTATTTATAAGCTTTTTTGGAATGGGCCCAGTACTGTTTGCCGATGGTTCATTTAATGAGAGAATGCTCACGTTATTCATTGTTCTTTTATTATATCTGCTTTTAGGCTGGATATTTTTGCGTTTTAGAAAATACTAATTTTGTTTATAACCTTTCCAAGATTTCTTGCATATACTGTAGGAAATATTAGGGAGGGTGTGGTTTAATATGAATGAACTGCCTGTGATCGTTACAACTCAACGCCTAGTGGGGCCGAGATTAGATGTAGTTTATCCGGTTATTTGCGGGCCAATTAATTTCTGGGTTCAAGAAAATATTAATAGTCAAATTTTAAGTCTTGTTTATTTTCTTCTGGAACAATCGGGATATTATCAAAATCCCCAAACTACTGTAACCGGTACTTACGAAATTAAAAACAACCAAAGAGGAATTCTAAGCCTATCAATAATTAACTATAACTTTTCCGGTGGGGCACATGGTATGACTTATATCAAATCCCTTACTTTTGATATAGCAACCGGTAGGGAATATCAATTGGGGGATTTATTTATAAAGGGAAGTAATTATATAGCCAGGCTTAATGAAATTATTCGTGAGCAGATTGCCGAAAGGGATATTCCAATAATCAATGAGTTTGAGACAATTAAACCAAATCAAGATTACTATATAGCTGATAAAGCTTTAGTAATATATTTTCAACTTTATGATTTAACTCCATATGCTTATGGGTTCCCTTATTTCCCCATATCTGTTTATGAAATTAAGGATATTATTGATGAAAACGGCCCCCTGGGGATAATGCTATATTAAAAAGTGAGCCACAGATTAACACGGATAAACACGGATATTATCAGGTTGAGGTTAAGGTTTCGCTAACGCTGTATTAAACATCCAACATTCCAACATAAAAAACGCCCTTGGGGCGTTTTCTAGTGTCCGTTTGTTTCAGGTTTTTTAACATCAAAATCTACTTTTTCAGCTAGCATGGGGTCAAATGCATTATCAAGACCAAACATTTGGTAAAATACTATACCACCTAGAATAATAAGACCCAACCAGCCTACATAACTAATACCCATTTATTTTAAAACCCCCCTTCTAGAGCTAGAAGCAAGATAAATTATATATTAACTAAAAATCATCATTTATAATTTCTAGATATGATAGTAAAAACCCTCTATAAATAATTTATAACAACGGTGAAAAAAGCCGAGCCAAGGATTCTAAGAATTTTTCCCATAATGGACGGTTCTTATAATCATTGTAGTTAATTTCCTTACAATTGTTTAAATCATTAAAGAAGTCTTCTTCAAGTTTTTTACTAACATTTTCATTATAAACAAAGGCATTTACTTCAAAATTAAGCTTAAAACTCCTTACGTCCATGTTTGCAGTACCAATAGAGGATACTAAGGAATCAACCACCAAAGTTTTAGCATGAATAAAACCTTTTTGATACTGATAAACTCGGACACCCGCTTCTAGAAGTCTATTCAAATAGGAAATTGATGCCCAAAGGACAAACTTACTATCAGGTTTACCCGGGATAATTATACGTACATCAAGACCGCTTAAAGCAGCATTTTTTAGAGCCATATGGATGCTTTCATTGGGAATAAAGTACGGTGTAGTTAAATATATTGACTTTTCGGCGGTAGCTATCATTGAGAAATACATTTGCATAATTGATTCCCAAGGGGAGTCAGGTCCGCTGGCGGCAATTTGGATCAATTGTTTTCCTAAAACATTATTACAAGGGGGGTAATACTTAGGACCCTCTATTTTCTCCTTAGCTGCAAAACACCAGTCCTGCAAAAATATTTGTTGTAAAAACTTAACACTATCTCCTTCAAGACGCAAGTGGGTATCCCGCCAATAGGAAAATTCAGTTGATTTTCCTAAGTATTCATCTCCAATATTAATCCCGCCTACAAATCCAATTTTACCGTCTACCACTAAAATCTTACGATGATTACGGTAATCAATTCTTTTATTTCTTATTGGTATAAAAAGAGGTGAAAAACAAACAGTTTTTACTCCGTTAGTCTCAAGTTCGGCTAGAAAATTTTTATCCAAATTTAAACTACCGTATCCATCATAAATCAAGCGGACTTCTACACCTTCACGGGCTTTTTTAATTAAAAGTTTTTGAATGTGGGTACCGATATTATCGTCCCGAAAGATATAAAATTCAAGGTGAATATGATGCTGGGCTTTTTCCATCGCTTCTAAAAAATTCTGGTATGTGTCACTTCCATTATTAAGTACTTCTGTCCTATTGTTAGCTGTAAAGGGTGCACAAGCGGAGTTGATAATTAAATTTATTAGTCTTTTCTTTTGGGGAATGTGTTCTTCAATAAACTTTTGCCCTTCGTTAATCAGCTTTACTTCATCTTTTATAATTTTTGAAAGTTCGGTTAAATTGGTTACTCCTTTTTTGCGGTATCTTTTGATTTTCCTAAATTTCCGCCCTATTAGCATATATAATAAAAAACCTACTATCGGCAAAAAGACTAAGATTACTAGCCAGGTGACTGTTTTGGAAGGATCATCATTTTCAAAAAAGATAACTATGGCAATAAAAATAATAGTCAAAGTAAAAAGTATAGTAAAAATTTCCGTTATTAAAATACTTAATTGTGCTGCCTCCAAATTTCGCCCCCCCCAGTCATAAAAATAATATACCCAAATTTGAAGGTAAAATCTTATATTCAATCTAATCTTAATCTATTAATCATAATTATCAAATACCTTTTAGAAATATTTACAAATTAATTGACCCTTCACTTCCTGTGGCTTAAAATAAAAAGTATAAATCAATAAAGGAGGGTTTTCCTATGTGTGAATGTTGTAATGGTTCCCGCCATATGCATACCGATGTATTAAAAGTCGAAGGGATGTCCTGTGAACATTGCAAAAACGCCGTTTTAAAAGCTGTGGGTGGGCTAAATGGTGTGGAAAAGGTTGACGTAAGCCTGGAAGCGAAAGAGGTAAAAGTAGAATATAATGCAGATTTAGTTACTTTAGATGCAATTAAAGAATCAATTGAAGAAGAAGGGTATACAGTAGGCGTATAAGCGTCAATTCGTGGGTACGTAGGCAATAGTCGATGGTCGATAGTGACTAGGGAAGATTTTCCTTTGACACTTTGTATCATGATAAGTCTAATTATAATATTAGCATAAAAATAGGTGCTACCTTTTTAAAGGTCACACCTATTTTTTACGTGCCCACTCGCTCACGCGCCCACGCTTTTACGCCTTATTTAGCAAAGAAAAGTTGCTGGCCATTTACTTGATAGTTATTGATAATATCTTTTCCTTCTTGGGAAGTGATAAATTCGATTAAGGCTATAGCACCATCATAATTCACATCAGGATGTCTTTCAGGGTTAACGGCAATAATTCCATACGGATTTAAAAGGGTGGATTCACCTTCGATTAGTACTTCTAATTGTAGTTTATCTTTCATACTGGCATAAGTTCCTCTATCTGTTAAAGTATAGGCTTGTTTTTCATTAGTCATTACCAAAGTATCACCCATACCTTTATTAACAGCTAAGTACCAATCACCTTCTGGTTTTACTCCTGCTGCTTCTAAAAGACTAAGTTCCTTCATGTGTGTTCCAGAATTATCCCCTCTGGAGATAAACTCATTTTTAGTTTCCATTATCTTAGGAAAAGCTTCTTTAGTATTTAAGCCTTTTATACCTGCAGGGTCTTCGGCCGGTCCAACGATAACATAGTCATTATACATAACATCCTTACGGTTTACACCAAAACCATTGGCTACAAACTCATCCTCGGCTGCACGAGCATGGACTAGTACTACATCACAGTCTCCTAATTCTCCTGTTTTAAGTGCTTGCCCTGTACCTTGGGAGATAACATCTACCTCATAGCCTGTCTTTTTTTCAAATATAGGTAAAAGCTCACCAAGAAGCCCTGAGTCTTGGGTACTAGTAGTTGTTGATAATACTAATTTTTTATTTTTTGGTTCTTGCAATTCTTGTTGTTGCTCCGTTTCTGAACTTTTCGGTTCTTCCTTAGTACAACCAGCTAAAGTAAAAATAAGTAGAGTGATTAATAATAAACTTAAAAACTTTTTCATCTTTTTTCCTCCATTTTTATATTTTTTGTTACATTCTACCTCCAATTAAAAAACCTCCTGCCATTTATGGCTAGGAGGTTTTTTGCATAAAAAAGACTTCGAAAAAAATACCTTTACGAAATCAAAGTTTTTTTGTTAACTCCTTTCCACAATGGGAGGCATTAGTGTTTCCAAAAATACCCTATTGGTTTGTTTCCATTGGTACATCAACCTTTAGGAAATACAAACTCGGAGATATTTAGTTTAAAGTTATTATAATATATGGAAATTAGCTTGTCTACATAAATCGGGCACAATGGGTAATAATGTTATTTACAAAATAAAATTAGTTTCGACAAAAAAAGACTTCTATGGTAAAATATTTTTTGTCGCACAAAAAAAACTAACAAATCAGGAGGATTATATATGCGGATTGGATTATTACCAAGGCTCATTATTGGTATTATTGTCGGTATTATCTTAGGTTCCTTTATGCCCGAATATTTTATTAGATTTTTAGTCACTCTCAGAGATATTTTTGGACAATTTTTAGGGTATATCATTCCATTTATTATTATTGCTTTTGTTGCACCAGGTATTGCTGATCTTGGTAAAAATGCAGGCAAACTTTTAGGTATTACCACAGGTTTAGCTTATCTATCAACTATTGTGGCCGGTTTTTCAGCTTTTTTTATTGGCAAAGCACTTCTACCAAGTCTAGTCAATGCAGGGACTGCCACTAACCCTGAAGAAGGACTATTAACCGGCTTTTTTGAAATTGCCATTGACCCAATGATGGGTGTTATGACAGCTTTAGTGACCGCCTTTTTATTTGGAATAGGAATGGCCACTATTAATAACAAATATCTTTATAATGTTTTAACCGACTTTAAAGATATTATTGAGAAGACCATTCAAAGTGTAATAATTCCTTTATTACCTTTTTATATAGCGGCGGTTTTTGCTAATATGACCTATGCTGGTGAAATAGTTCAGACTATGAGTACTTTTATTAAGGTTTTTGTCCTTATTATTCTTTTACATACTGCATATTTGTTTATTTTATATACAGTCTCCGGTTCAGTTTCCGGCATGAATCCTATTAGGGCCTTAAAAAATATGTTGCCTGCCTATTTTACAGCTATTGGCACCCAGTCTTCGGCGGCTACAATTCCGGTAACCTTAGGACAGACCAAAAAAAATAACGTTTCCGATGATGTAGCTGACTTTGCTATTCCTTTATGTGCTACCATTCATTTAGCAGGAAGTACCATTACTTTAGTTATTTGTTCAATGGCTGTTCTGTTGATTTCAGGATTAGTACCTACACTAAATACCTACACCCTATTTATCTTCATGCTTGGTATTACTATGGTAGCGGCACCTGGTGTACCTGGTGGTGCGGTCATGGCTGCCTTAGGATTATTGGAACTATATTTAGGTTTTGGAGAGACGGCTCAAGCTCTGATGATTGCCTTGTATTTAACCCAAGATAGTTTTGGTACAGCATGTAATGTCACTGGGGATGGAGCTATAGCTATGATGGTTGATAAGTTTAATAGAATGTTTAAGTCAGCGTAAAGTAAGTGTTATAGTGTGAAAGTGTGATAGTGCTATATGGAAAACGAAAGCTTTCTTGTCATTGTTGCGAAAGAAGTCCCTATCTGTCATCGCGAGGAGCGATAGGGACGTGGCGATCCCGGTTATGGAGATAATTACCTAAAGGCGGATTCCTTTATCAACGCGCTCATAATGACACAACATAGAATAATCTAAACGAAGTTTGAATCTAATGGACTGAAATCTAAAAAGGGCCGCAGGCCCTTTTTCAATGTTTTTTAATGTTCTTTAACGTTATCTGCACCACTTTGTTTTAAAATTTCGCTAGCTTTTTTAGCTTTGTTATCACTACATTCTACTGCTATTAGAGTTTTACCTTGTTTTACGTCATTTTCATAGTTCCTACTTTCGGATTCAGGGATACCCATATCTATTAAAGCTCCACCTAAACCTCCTGCAGCTGCACCCGATAATGCGGCGGCAATAGGACCTGCTGCAAGTATTGGTCCAAATCCGGGTATTGCCAATGCCCCTGCACCTAGAGCTAGACCACCTAAGGCTCCCCAAGTAGCCCCAGTTGCAGCACCATCAGCAACGGAATCACCGGTGCCCATGGACATACCGTTGTTATTATTTTGTTTATTACTGTTATCATCTTTACTTACAATAGAAATTTCCTTATCAAAACCTTCCTGCCTCAAACGGTTGGCTGCACTTTCGGCTTGCCCTCTCTGGGAAAACACAGCCACAATTTTTTTAGTCATATAACATTACCTCCATTTAATTATTTTTTTAAAGTTTCGACCATTATTATTTTTCCTTATTTCTTTTTTAATATGCATTTTTGATTTTTTGGCAGGAAAGATGGAACTTTTAGAGAAATTTGATAATAACATTTAGTAAAACAAAGTGAGAATTGCCCTTCAGGGCAAGAGAAAGCACCCTGGGGCGTAATTTCTTCTAAGTTTCAGCTGGAGTAATATTTCTTTTAGGCAAACTCCATCTGAAGTTAAGAATCACTTGATACAGTGGAGGTCTCTATGAAAAATAATAAAGCGACTATAGACGGATATGCAGTTTCCAGTGAAATCAGGAAAATATTGATTGACGAAGGTAGTTTAGCTTTACGTATTATTCCGGAAAATAGTGAGAAAATAAAATTATGTGAAACATTAAAAATACAAAAAGGAAATCCCCTTCCTGAAGGAGCGGATTTGGTTTTAGCACCGGAGAAGGTGTCCGATTACGCTACCGTGGCGGTGATTGATACTTTAGGGTGAATTTCTTAGGTTTGATATTTAAGCTATAAAAAACATTCATCCATTAGTATTTGGAACTAACCAGATAATAAACCGCGTAAAAAGCCCGGCAAATGGTAAAACTGCTAGAGAACTAATAACATTAAAGGCGGTATGGGTATGGGCTATTTGTCGGGGCAAATTGGTACTGGTCAGAGTCATTATTGTTGTGAACTGTTCTAAAATTGGAAAAAGAATAATTACTCCTAAAAAATTTAAAGCAACATGGGCGGTGGCTACTCTTTTTCCACCTGTACTAGCACCAATACTTGCTAAAACTGCGGTAAAACAGGTACCTACATTACTACCTAAAATAATGGCAGTAGCTGTAATTAAGTCTAGATGACCATTTTTAGCCAAGACTAGTACAATGCCGGTCATAGCACTACTGGATTGGATAATTGCGGTAAAAACAATACCAAAAAGAATTGCTACAAAATGGCTTCGGGTAGTTAATATTAACAGGTGTTTGACTAATGGATTGCTCATGACAAATGCAAATGCCATCCCCATTATATTCATTCCCATAAAAATAAAGCCTAATCCACAAAAATTTAAACCGATAGGTCGCAATTTTTTTCCTAAGATTATGAATATTAAACCCAAGAATGTTAAGGGAACGCCTAATGCTTCTAATTTAAAAGCCATAATTTGACCTGTAATAGTCGTTCCGATATTTGTCCCTAAAATAATTCCTAAGGCTTGTCGAAAGGTCATTAACCCAGTATCAACTAAGCCAATAGTAATAACGGAAACAGCACTACTAGATTGTAAAAACATAGTTATTAAAGTACCAGTAATACAACCTTTGGTAGTTGAGGAGGTAAATTTTGCGATTATTCTTTTAAGATTAAATGTAGCAATATTATCTAAGCCGATTTTTAAAATATAAAGTCCAAGTAGCAATAAAATTAGTCCGATAAAAAACAAGGTAATATGAATCACAAATAACACCTCGCTATTAGTGGCCAGTTGTTAGTGGCTAGTAAAGGCGCCCATTGGGCGTCTTTTTTGTAAGTAAATAGTCGATGGTCGAATAAATTGTTCATACATTGCG
>JBMNUR010000098.1:0-9869 GCA_050946395.1 Peptococcales bacterium | reverse complement strand
TTCGGGGTCTTAGGGTACTCCCTAACAAGTCAAAAATTGATAAAAAAAGAAGCAGTTCCCAAAGGGCTGCTTCATCAATTTTTCCGCCTTTGGCTATCCAAAGGCTGTGCTTGCTACAAAAGAGTAATTAAGATAGCAAGCATTAAGCGTTTATTAAGTATTACCCATATTATACCTCAAATAAGTGCGATTTGGTATAGATTTTTATATATGGGGTCATATAAAGTACCGACTCATTTTTTAATAAAAACAAAAATTTTAAGTTGACACTGATAATTATTCTTGACAAACATAGTTAGAGTATGCTAACCTTAAATTCGACGGCACCGTCGGTTTATTGTTTGATTTTAATTATTAAGGAGTATTGCTTTGAGCGAGAAAGAAACATCTATTAGAAAAAATAGAAAAAACGAAATATTAGATGCTGCCAAAAAGGTTTTTATTCGCAAAGGTTTCGATGCGACAACGATGGAAGAAATAATTTTCGAAACATCGTTATCAAAAGGCGGATTTTACTACTATTACAAAAGTACGGTAGATATTTTGCACGATCTTATGAGAGAAGGTATGGCTTACCGTATGTCAAAGGTAAAAGAATTTATGGCTACTTATTCCGGCGAACTCGACAAAAACGCATTAGCCGAAATGATTGTTGACAAAATGTTAGACCAAAATGAACTGATGAGCATATATGTCATATATTTGCAGGCAGCTAAGAATAATAAAGAGTTAAAGGAACTCTATCCCATCTTGGTTAACGAAGCACTTTATTCTGATTATGGTGGAGATGTTGACGGTATTAAGCTTGGAGATTTTAAATATAATACTTCAGATTTTATAATCTTTTTCATGAACACTGTTATGCTCGGCTGTGAAATCCTTGATGCAAGAGATAATTTTATAAGGAACAGAGGGTTTTTTATAGATGTGGTGAAGCTATTTTTTAGCTATTACGATAAGGGGAAAATACAGTAATTTTTTTACTCTTCAGTTAGCCACAGCTAACAAGCGGATGGCCTTCCAAACCAGCGTAAGTGTAATTAAAAATAGATATATTGGAGCGAGAAAGGAGCGTATTTATGAACAAGATTCAAAGAAGAACATTATTTTCAGCAATCATATTGCTATCAAGCATTGGAGTATATAAGTTTTTAAGAAGGAAAGGTATAAGATAATGCAAGAGGAAAGTGTAAAAAGAGATATATTAACTAAGAAGCCTTTTAACCTAATGTTACAGTTATCCGTTCCGGCAATTCTCGGAATGATAGTAGTTGGACTATATCCTTTGGCGGACGGGATTTTTGCCGGCAACATTATAAGTCAGCAAGCATTAGCGGCAATATCAATTACAATACCGTTAACACTACTGAACACAGGAATCGCAACTCTTATAGGAGTTGGATCTGCCTCGGTTTTGAGTAGAGCGATAGGCAAAGGCGATAAAGAAACCATCGGTAAAATCATGGACAATTTATTGTTTTGGATTATTGCCTTGTCGGCGGTAATCACTGTTTTAGGAATTGTGTTTTCACCATACTATTTCGATTTGGTAAACGCAACCGAGGAAATAAAAGGATTAGCAGTTCGATATATCAGGATTATTTTTATCGGTTCAGTCTTTGTTAACTTTATGCAAAGTGCGAATATGCTTCTGCGTGGTCAGGGATTGATGAAAAAAGCAATGCTTATTATGGGAATTGGAGCATTGATAAACATTATATTAGATCCAATTTTAATGATTGCCATGGGAGACAGAGCTATTGAAGGTGCTGCCATTGCTACAATTACAGCACAGTTTATTCAAGCGATAATTACATTCATTCACTTCAAAACAAAAAGCGAAACAATTAAAATTAAAAAGATTCGTTGCGATAAAATAATTTCAAAAGAAGTTTTCAGCGTAGGGCTGTCTGCAATGTTGATGCAAGTTCTTTCTATTGTTCAACAGACACTGTATTATAGGCAAGCTTTTGTGTACGGAAGCGAAATAAGCGGAATAGTAATGGCGATATGTATGAAAACTCAGGCGTTTTCATTTATTCCGATATGGGGAATGAGTCAAGGTTTACAGCCGGCAGTTGGAACTAATTATGGTGCTAAAGAATACTTAAGAATTAAAAAGATAATGAAGGTGTTTTTGGTAAGCTCCACTGTTTTAGCGGCAATATTCTGGATACCATCTATGATTTTTAGCGATAAATTGTTTACTCTTTTTGGTGCGGAAGGAGAAGTTTTGAGTCAAGGGATTAGCTATTTTAGGACATTCTACTCCGGGTTTATAACTTACGGTATCGTTATTATGGCGATTACTTATTTCCAATCTATAGGCGATGGTAAAACAGCAGGTGTATTAGTAATGTTAAGACAAGTTTTACTATTTGTTCCTATCATTCTGATTTTGCCAAGAGTATTTGGAAATATGGGAATATGGTATTCGCAACCCGCATTGGATCTTATAGTTTTAATAATTTCAGGCTTTAATTTATCTAAAAGTTACAAAAAGGATTTAATAACCATGCAAAGATAAGTTGAAATTTGAAAGCGGTAAATTAAATTTGCGAAATATATTGAAATCGCAGTTAGAGTATGCTAACATGTAGTTTGCAAGATAACTAAGTTATCCAGCTTCATTATAATGAGATGGTTTTTTAATAAAGGGGGTATCTAAAATCAGCGGAGCGGAATTAAGTACAAAAGAAAAGATTTTAAAAAGCGGAGCCAAACAATTCTTGGAAGATGGTTATGAAAAATCAAATCTCAGAGGAATCTGCGAAGCTGCAGGAGTTACTACTGGTGCTTTTTATAAGTATTTTCCCGGGAAGGAAGACTTGTTTGAAGAATTAGTGGAACCATTGGCTTCCCAAATATTAAACCTATATAGAAAATACGAAGGCGAAAGTTTTGATATTTATAATTCGGACGAAGGGTTAAATAGGGAGAAAATATCTGAGGTTCTAAAAATAAAAAGTGAAGCTTCTGTTAGTTCGGTTTCGTTTTTTTACGACAACAAAGAGGCTTTTAGACTTTTAATGTTTTCGTCATACGGAACAAAATACGAAAATTTCATTGACAGAATTGTAGAATTTGAAGACGCCAATCATAAAAAAATATTAAATATGATATATAAGGAAGGATACAAAAGCGTGATAACAGATGAGGGACTTCATTTGATAAATCATGCCTACATTTATGCCCTTGCAGAGTTGGTAGTTCACACTGACAATAAGGAGCAGGCGGTAGAAAATGCAAAAATTATATCAAATTTTTTTAGTGATGGCTGGAAAAAAATACGAGGATTGTAACATTTAATTTTTTTAAAACGCAGATAACTAAGTTATCTTTTCTTTAAAGGAGGAGAGGAAATTGAAGAAAGAAAATCAGTTAAAAAGACTTTGGTCTTTAGCTGAAGCTCATACTTCGGAAATCACGTTAGCCATTATTTTGGCTACTTTGGGAGTGATTTTTGGAATTATGCCATATATCAGTGGAGGGAAATTAGTCGAGGGTATTTTGTCAAACAATAGCAACCAGAACTTTTACTTTATGTGGTGCGGGATTGCTCTCTTAGGATATGCCACAAAGTCGATATTATACGCAATAGCCTTATCGGTATCTCACAAAGCAACCTTTTCTGTGCTTGCTGAGATTAGAAAAAAGATGTTGGACAAGTTACCTAAATTATCTTTAGGAACTTTAAGTGAAACGCCGTCCGGAGTCTTTAAACAAAAAATTGTTGACCAAGTAGAAGCAATGGAAAGTCCTTTGGCACACATGTTTCCAGAAATGACAGCAAACTTAATAGGTCCATTATTTATTTTAGTATATCTGTTTTTTGTGGATTGGAGAATGGCTCTCCTGTCCCTCGTTTCTTTCCCACTTGGAATGATTTTTATGGGACCGATTTTTAAATCCTATGGCGAGCAATATGCCGGTGCAATGAGAGTTGGCGGAAACATGAACGCTGCCTTAGTAGAATATGTTGATGGGTTAGAAGTCATTCGCATTTACAATCAAACCGAAGCTTCTTATAAAAAGCTGTCTGAAAAAATTTACGCAAATGCAAAATACTATTATGACTGGATGACACAAACACAGTTTGGTATGTCTATGTCGAAAGCAGTTACTCCAACAACCTTGCTTGCGGTTTTACCTATAGGATTTATTTTTTATAGCAACGGGAGTTTATCACTAACAAATTATTTATTGGCAATAATTTTGTCTTTCAGCTTGCAGGGTTTATTAAACTCGTTCATGCAATTTACTACGGTTCAAGCTCAGGTAGGAACCTTGGTGGACACAGTAGATTCTATCCTGAAAGCACCGGAGCAAATTCACAAAGAAGATAAAGTTAAATTTCCCAATATGGACATAGAACTTAAAAATGTAAGTTTTTCATACGAGAAAGACATCGAGGTTCTTTCCGATATTTCCTTGCGTATAAATGAGGGAACTACCAATGCCTTTGTCGGTCTTTCAGGTGGGGGTAAGTCTACTATCGCTAAGTTGATTGCCGGATTTTGGGATATAGAAAAAGGCAATATTACTTTAGGGGGCATTTCATATAAAGACATATCATTGAAACAGCTTTATGAACAGATTTCTTTTGTTTCTCAAGACAATTTCTTGTTTGACGGAAACATTAGAGAGAACATTAGAATGGGAAGACCTGAAGCTACGAACGAAGAAGTTGAAAAAATAGCAAAAGAGTCCGGTTGCCATGAATTCATTATGGAGTTAGAAAACGGATATGAGTCTGAAGTAGGAAAAGGCGGAATTAATTTGTCGGGAGGAGAAAGACAAAGAATTACGATTGCAAGAGCAATGCTTAAGAACTCCCCTATCCTAATTTTCGATGAAGCAACGGCTTACATTGATCCGGAAAATGAATATTTAATTCAAAAAGCCTTAGATAAATTGATGGAGAATAAAACCGTTATTGTCATTGCACATAGACTGTCAACTATAAAGGAATCCGACAAAATTTTTGTAGTAAACAGTGGGAATATAGAAGCAAGCGGAAAACATGAGAATTTATTAAAGATATCAAACACCTACAAAAATCTATGGTTTGCTCATACCGGAGAGGAGGGACAAAATGATTGAAGCATTAAAAAAGATTTGGGATTTTTCAGCCGATGAAAAAAGCAATTTGAATAAATCGCTTTGGATTTCTATCTTTCATGCATGTTTTTATGTTCTTCAAATAGGTGCTGTGTATTTTGTATTACAAGGTATTGCGAACGGAGAGAAACATATTAAAACGGCATTGATAGCACTATTCATCCTACTTGTTTCAATTTTGGGAAGGGCTTTGACAAATTACCATTCTCAACTTAGACAAACCCACGCAGGATATTTTATGGTAGCGAATGCAAGAATAAGAATCACAAATAGATTAAAAAAAATCCCTATGGGGCTTTTAAATGATAGTAAGATGGCTAATATTTTAGGCATATTAACAACAGGTCTTAGCGAAACGGAAAATTCTGTTCCATCCATATTAATCACTATGTTGACAGGGTTTTTATCAGCTACTGTTTTCACAATAATGGTTTTGGTGTTTGATGTAAGAGTAGGTCTTGTAGTTGTCATCGGAACTTTAGCTTATTTGCTTTTAAGTGCAAAAATGCAAAGGGTGTCGGCAAGACTCGCTCCAAGAAGGTCAAAAGCTCAAGTAGATTTATCTGACAAAATTGTCGAACACATTCAAGGAATGCCTGTAATAAAATCCTTTAACCTTACGGGAAAAGGAGATGAAAAAACAAGAAAAGCTATTGACGAGAGCAGAAGTGCCAATTTAAAAATTGAGCAAACATTTACACCATATACGATAGGAACTTCTTTAATAATAGATGTTGCGTCAGTAGTCATAATGTATTTAGCCATTATGTTTTATATCGACGGAACCATGACTTTGCCGGATTCTTTAATGACACTTCTTATGTCTTATATGGTTTTTTCTCAAATACAACAAGCAGGTTCATCAATGTCGGAACTGAGAATAGTTTCCAATTCGATTGATAAAGTAAAAGACATCGAAAATATCCCGGTTATGCAAATGGAACAGCATATAAAAATAGCATCGAATAAGAAACAAGACATAGAAATCAAAAACATAAATTTTTCTTATGAAAAGAAACCTGTTTTAAAAGAACTATCACTAACAATTCCTGAAAAGACGACAGTTGCATTTATCGGACCGTCCGGTGCAGGAAAGACGACATTAGCTAAGCTAATCGCAAGGTTTTGGGATGTGGATTCCGGAGAGATAAAAATAGGAGGTAAAAATATTAAAGAATACACTTTAGAAGATTTGATGGAGCAAATTTCAATAGTATTCCAATCTGTCTATTTGTTTGAGGATACCATAGAAAACAACATTAGATTTGGGAAAAAAGATGCGAGCGAGGAAGAAATAATCAGTGCAGCAAAAAAAGCAGCTTGCCACGATTTTATAATGAACCTTCCTGAAGGGTATCAGACGAAGATTGGTGAGGGTGGAGCCAGCCTGTCCGGTGGAGAAAAACAAAGAATCTCGATAGCAAGAGCAATCATAAAGGACGCTCCGATTATTATTTTTGATGAAGCAACGGCTAATGTTGATCCTGAAAATGAAGATAAGTTACAAAAGGCTATCAATGCCTTGATGGAAGAGAAGACTGTGATTATGATTGCTCACAGATTAAAAACGGTTAAAAATGCTGATCAAATTGTAGTTATAAATCATGGACAAATCGTTCAAAAAGGAAAACATGAGGAATTAATTCAAGAACAGGGTATTTACTCTGATTTCATAAATATTAGAGAAAAAACAGAAAATTGGAAGATTTCATAATTTAGGAGGTAAAAAAATGAACTTAAAAAATGTTGTAAAAATTGCGGTATTTTCTATTATAGGCTTTGTTTTAACAATGGGGTTAGGTTTTGCGACCGGAGCCTTGGGTGTCGTCCCAAGTCTATATCTATCTTGTGCCTTTGCTACAATTTTAGTTGCTCCGGTATTTGTCATCTTATGCAGAAGTGTTAAAGCTCGTGGTACAGCTTTCCTATATTTCTTTTTAATCGGAGTTTTTTACACCATCATGGGTATGTGGCCTATTCTTATAATTAACACTGTTGCAGGCTTGTTAGCAGAAGTAGTTATCGGAAACAAAGATAATTACAGCACAAGCAATAAACGAGTAGCCTATGCTTTTGGGGTCGGAATGTTTGTTTATTCTCTGCATGCCATGCTCATTGTCTACCTATTCTCAACAAGTCAATCTATGTTGGAGATGATGGGACAGGAGTATTTCGAATTTTTAAACAATTTCTACACCTTTAAGAACATAGGAATTTGTATTTTAATTTCAGTCATAGCCTCATTGATAGGTGCAAACTTCGGGAACTATATTTATAACAAATTCTTCAGCAATAGGGCAAATAAAAGTGTTCTCAAATAAAGAAAATGAAGCGAGAATTAGCCCAATAACTTTAATTGGACTAATTCTCACTTTTTCGCTAATCCTTTCTATCGGGGATGACAAAATTTATATAGGTTGCTTGTTTACGAGCTTGCTCTGTCTTTCCTTGTTTTCTTGGAAAAAGAGTGGGAAGTTTTTCATTTTCGTTGTTTTTTTGTATTTTCTCATTCGTTTTTTGAAAGGTCATTTAGGAGGCGTATTGATAGGCTCAATTTATGTGATGCTTGGCATTGTTTTTCAATATGCTCCGATTTTTATTGTTGCTCGAATCATTTCCCTTTATAGTTCATCCTACTTAATCTCAGCACTTAGAAATAGAGGGATCAAAGGGAATATTGCTATTGCTATTGCGTTATTTTTTAGATTTATTCCCGAAATAAAAATACGATTGGCAGAGATAAAAGATGGGTTGAAAATAAGAGGTTTTCGCCTTAATATTTTTCATCCAATAAAAGCCTTTGAGCTTTATTTTGTACCGTTACTTTATAAATGTTTAGATATTAGTGATACTTTGACATGTTCTATTATGATGAAAGGCATGGAATATAAAGGCAAAAAGACAAGTTTTTATAGTTTGGCTTATTCAAAAACGGATTATCTTCTTTGGATCACTTCCGTTGCATTGCTGGGGGTGACTATATGGCAGAAATTATAAATGCAGACATAAAGAACTTCTCATATGGCATTTTCTCGAATTTAAAAAACATTAATCTGAATATATCTAAGGGAGAAATTATACTGTTGACGGGCAATTCCGGATGTGGCAAGACTACTCTTTTAAGGCTCTTAACAGGACTTGTTCCTTCATTTTATGAGGGAAAGTTAGAGGGATGGGTTAAACTCTTTGGTAAAAATTTGTCGGACTATAAAAAAGGTGAGCTTGCAAAGCATATAGGTTTAGTTTTTCAGAATCCTAAAGACCAATTTTTCTGCACTATTGTTGAAGATGAAATTGCTTTGGTCGGAGAGAATTTGGGAATGCCACATGATGAACTTATAAAAAAAGTTGATGAGGTCATTAAAATTATGGACATTGAAAAACTAAGAAGGAACTCTATTTTTTCTCTCTCAGGCGGTGAAAGACAAAGAGTTGCCATTGCTTCAGTTTTAATTTATGACACGGAAGTCCTGTTTTTTGATGAACCGTCAGCAAGTTTGGATTATGAATCGATAGAGAATTTCAAAAAAGTGATACAAAAATTAAAAGCAATGGGTAAAACCATTGTTATTGCTGAACATAGATTGTATTACTTAAAAGATTTATTTGACCGTCTTATTTATATGAGGGATGGCACAATTGAAAGCGTCTACAAAAGAGAGGAATTTAGTGAAGAACATTGTCAAGAACTTGGGCTAAGAACTCTAAATGAAGAAAAACTGAAAGCTGAAAAGCTTGCTCTTAATACTGAAGTTTTAGAAAGTTTCAAAGATATAAGCGTCTTTCAAAATAAAAGGCAACTGATAAAACCTCTCTCTTTCTCTTTAAGAAAAGGAGAGGTCATGGGAATTATCGGAAAAAACGGTTCCGGGAAAACAACACTTGCCAGAACATTAACCGGTCTAATGGGAAAAAATCAAGAGACAAGTTTGGGATTAAAAGAAAGAGAAAGATTGAGAAATTCCTATTATGTTCAGCAGGATGTAGATTCACAGATATTTTTAGACACTGTTGAAAATGAGTTGCTGACTACAACAGAGTACCAAGAACAAGATAGGATTAAACAGTTATTAAAAGAAATTGATTTATGGGAAGAAAGAACATCTCATCCGCAAAAACTATCGGGTGGACAGAAGCAAAGACTTGCTGTTATTACTGCCTTTCTATCGGGAAGAAGAGTAATGATTTTTGATGAGCCAACATCGGGTTTGGATTATAAAAACATGGAAATTATGGCAAAGCTGATGGGCGAATTTTCTAAAATTTCTCCAATTGTCGTAATAACACACGATATGGAGCTTCTTTTTAAGTGTTGTCATTCTGCACTATTTATAGGAGAGAATGAACAGAAGAAAATTGACGTCAAGGGAAATGAAAGAGAAATATTTGAGTTTATTAGAAAACTTGGGATTGTGTCTTGATTTTAAAAATAAGTAAGACAGTTTCAACGGTGGATAAGCATGGTTTTTAAGAAAGGTGAATGCATAAAGATGAGTTAGATATACATGTAATGTGGGAGGGACAAGATGAGAACGCCTATATATTCAATTATGAGGACAAATCACAACAAAAAAGTTTGCTCATTTAACAGACTTTGTAGTTGTCTATCTTTCCGCCGGTTATCCAACACAATTAAATACATTTAAAAATAGAACAAGTTTCGTTCGTTTTAGAGGACTTCTCATGCCTAAGTGCAGGAGTCCTCCTTTTTTGTCTGTTCATTTTTAGACAAAAAAGAAATGGAGGAA
>JBMNUR010000097.1:0-10024 GCA_050946395.1 Peptococcales bacterium | reverse complement strand
TTTGAATTTGATAAAGTCGTAAGGGTAGTTGGCGATAGGAATTTACTTCACCCCTAATTAAATCTGTGATAATCTCTTCATGGGTAGGCCCTAGACAAAAATCTCGATTATGGCGATCTTTCAGGCGAAACAATTCATCCCCGTAAACATGCCAACGCCCTGATTCTAACCATAATTCCGCAGGTTGAATTATTGGCAGTAAAACCTCCTGACCACCTGCTTTGTCCATTTCATCCCTAATAATACCTTCTATTTTTTTTAATACTCTTTGAGCAAAAGGTAAATAAGTATAAACACCTGCCGTACTTTTTCTAATATAACCAGCTCTTAAAAGTAATTGGTGGCTAATTATCTCTGCTTCAGCAGGAATTGATCTTAGTGTAGGTACAAACGTTTCAGTCATCCGCATTAGTATCATTTCTCCTTATCTTGTCAATTTCTAAAAGTAAGGTAGGCAATAGTTCCGCTTCTTCCACCTTTTTTATTATTTTACCTTTCTTAAAAATCAGCCCCTGACCTTTTCCACCGGCGATCCCTAAGTCTGCCTCCCGAGCCTCTCCGGGTCCATTAACAACACACCCCATAATTGCCAGCTTTAACGGAATGTCTAAATTGGCTACATGTTCATCAACAGCATTTACTAAAGGTGCTAGGTCGATCTGACAACGTCCACAAGTGGGACAAGATATAATATCGACTCCTTGTTTTCTCAAGCCTAAAGTTTTTAAAATCTTTAGGTCTACAGGAATTTCTGAACAAGGGTTACCTGTTAAGGAGACACGGATAGTATCGCCGATGCCTTCGGCTAATAAAGTGCCAATACCAATAGCTGATTTGACTGTTCCATATTTTTCAGTCCCAGCTTCAGTAACACCTAAATGAAGAGGATAAGAAACTTTGTCCGCTATTTTGCGATAAGCCTCAATCATCAAAGGTACATGGGAGGCTTTTAAGGAGATTTTAATCTTAGTAAAATTGTTTTTTTCTAAAAGTGAAACATGTCTCAATGCGCTTTCTACCAAACCTAATGCTGTAACACTTTGATATTTTTCTAAAATATCTTTTTCTAAAGAACCAGAATTCACTCCGATTCTAATTGGTACATCATAATAAAGGGCAGCTTGAACTACCTCTTTAACCTTTAAATCACTTCCGATGTTCCCCGGATTTATTCTTAACCCAGCCACACCATTTTCCACAGCCTTAAGGGCTAGCCGATAATCAAAATGAATATCGGCAACAACAGGCATAGGGCTTTGCCTACAAATTTCTTTAAGTGCCGCTGCCCCTTGTTCATCAGGTACAGCTACCCGGATGATCTCACAGCCTAAATTAAAAAGTTCATTTATTTGCTCGAGAGTCGATTTGATATCTCGGGTATCTGTATTAGTCATGGATTGGATACTAACTGGATAATCCGAACCAATTCCTACAGACCCCAAAGTAAAATTAGTTGTTTTTCTTCGTTCAAGCATCCTATCACCCTATTTTGTCCAAAAATAAATACTATTCGAAAAGCCTAACAATATCTCGATACGTTACAAGAAGCATTAAGGTCATTAACAAAGCAAATCCGATAATATTCACAAAATTTTCTTTACTAGGATCAATAGGTTTCCCACGAATTCCTTCAATACCTAGAAAAACAAGTTTACTACCATCTAAAGCAGGTATTGGTAATAGATTAAGTAATCCTAAGTTTATAGATATTAAAGCGGTTAAATTTACTAGATAAACCAAGCCACCTTGAGCAGATTCTCCAATTAGTTGAACTATACCAACAGGACCTGCTACATCACCAGCTCCGATTTTGCCTGTTATCATCTGCACAATAGCTGCAAACGTTAGGATAATAATCTCTAAAGTTCGTTGAAAAGCTAATCCGACAGCTTTAAAAGGATTGATTCTTTCCCAAACAGTGGTAGGCTTAACTCCAATTAGACCCACATTATTTTCCGGGTCAAGTTGAGGGGTTATTTTAAAATTCATAACCTGACCTGATCTCTCCACAGTAAAATCCATTTCTTTACCAGGTTGACTATGAATTATTTTCACCATTTCAGTCCATTTGTTTACATTGTGTCCATCAATGCTAACAATTCGATCCCCTGGTTCTAGTCCTACATCTTCCGCTGGACTGTTAGTTATAATTTCACCAATTATTGTATTATCAGCAGGTATACCTATAAAAGAGAAAAATAAAGCAAACAAGATTACTGCTAAAAAAAAGTTCATCAGAGGTCCTGCTATCACCACAGCAGCCCGTTGGCCTACTGTCTTACTATTAAAACGTTTGGAGTCATTAAAAATTTTAGCATCTTCTTCCTCTATGCCGGTTTCACCTGTCATTTTTACATATCCACCAATTGGTAGAAATCGAATAGAATAAAGAGTCTCTCCTTTTTGCGTGGAAAAGGCTTTCGGGCCCATACCGATACTGAATTCTTCCACTCGTATACCCACCAATTTGGCAATAATAAAGTGACCAAATTCATGAACAAAAATTAATAAACCAAAAATAATTAGAGCTAAGACTACTGTTTGCAATTTTATCACCTCAAATTAGAGTATCGTCTGCTTTCCATTCTAGCCCAATTGTCAATTTCCAGCAAATCTTCCAAGCTATAATCCTCTTTAGGACTATGATTTTCTAAAACTTTTTCAATCAATTTAGGAATCTCTAAAAATGAGAGTTTTTCTTCTAGAAAGAGTTCCACAGCGACCTCATTAGCTGCATTTAGAACAATTGGTAAAGTTTGACCTTTTCTACCTACCTCATAGGCTAGTTTTAAGCAAGGGAATTTTTGAAAATCCGGTGTGTAAAATTCTAGTTTGCTAGCTTTTATTAAATCTAACTTAGGAAAAGTGTTATTTCTACGATTAGGATATGTAAGAGCATACTGTATAGGTACTCGCATGTCTGGTAAACCTAAATGGGCTAATACTGAACCATCACCATATTGCACCATGGAATGAATAATACTTTGGGGATGAATTACTACCTCAATTTTTTCATAGGGTACTGAAAATAACCAGTGGGCCTCAATAACTTCTAACCCTTTATTCATTAAAGTTGCAGAATCTATAGTTATTTTTTTACCCATATTCCAATTAGGATGTTTAAGAGCTTCTTGGGGAGTAACTGTAGCCAATTTTTCTAAGGTATAATCCCGAAAACGCCCACCTGATGCAGTAAGAAGAATTTTATCAAAAGCCTCTCTTTGTGGTTCAAGACATTGCATAATTGCCGAATGTTCACTATCGACTGGTATAAGTTTAGCACCTGTTTGTTTGCGAATTTTTTCTACTAGTCTACCCGCCGCAACTATGGTTTCTTTATTGGCCAAAGCTACGTCAATACCCAACTCCAAGGCTTTTAAAGTAGGTTTGATACCACCTGCACCAGAAATAGCGGCAACGACTAAATCTAATTGGGTTTGACTCAAACTTTCTAAAAGGCCTTCTATACCATAGGATACTTTAATTGGCAGATGAACGATACTACGTTTAACTTGCTGGAAACTCTCAAAATCAGTGACAATGATAAATTGGGGCTGGTATTTGTGAGCTTGTTCAATAACTAAATCAACATTTTTATGGGCAGACAGTATTTCTACTTTAAATTTTTTTAGTTCATCAACAACCTGTAATGTTTGAGTTCCAATGGAACCGGTACTTCCTAAAATGGCTATTTTCTTCAAAATTATTTTCTCCTTCGTTTATTCATTGCTTGAATAATTAATTTTAGAACCAAGATAATTATTGGCCCAATAAAAATCCCCTTCATACCCATCAGTCTTAATCCGACAAAAACTGACATTAGGGTAGCTAGTGGGTGTAAACCAATACTATCCCCTAAAATTTTCGGTTCTATAAGCTGGCGTACAATAATTAAAATCGTATATAAAATTATTAAAGAAATACCAAACTGTAAATTACCAACTAATAGATACCAAAGAGCCCAAGGAATAAAGATAATTCCCGGCCCTAAAACAGGGATTAAGTCTACTATACCAACCAAAACACCCATAGTAATAGCAAAATCTACCCCTAATAAGTATAAACCTAAAACCGCCTGGATAGCCGTCATGGAAACTAAAAATAATTGAGCACGTAAAAATCCGGTCAAAGCGGAACTCATGGTCTTAAAAAACTTATTTAGCGGTAATAATGCTTTAGCAGGAACTAGGTTGATAAAATAATTGGTAATTAATTCTTTATCTTTACTGATAAAAAAAGTAGCCACTGCGGATACAACAATTATCGTAAAAATTAGAGGTAGTGTTGCCACAAAATCAATTAATAACTCAGTGCTGCGCCCTAAAATAAGTTTAAATGAGTCGACAAATTGTAGAATGTTTTCTTGCAGAGCTTCTTGTACCTCGAGAGGTAAGGGATTTGTAGTAATAAAGGATCTGAGTTCATTTACTATTCGATATCCTTCATCAAATAAATATTTATTAAGAACTGTAACCTTCCCAGATAATTGCATTAACTCAATAACCATACGTGAGCTTATTAAAACTAAAAAAACTGAGAATATACCCACTACTATGAAAATGGATAAAAGAACAGCTAAACTTCTTCCTAGTTTAAACTTTTGTTCTAAAGTGTTTACTAAGGGATCAATAATAACGGCAATAATTACCGCTAAAATAAAAGGACTTAGTGCACTAAATAACGCTTTTGTGGAAATCGCAAAAAAAGGAAATATGTATTCAATCAACAAATATAAAGCTACCAAGACCATAACTAAAGTAGTTATTAATATTAAATTTTTTATTTCTTTACTTAATTCCGTGCGCAATTTTTCACCTCATCTGGCTACTATCCTAAGAATAATAATAGATAAAATAATATAGGTGCCGTAAGGGTTGTGCTATCAAACCTATCTAAAATTCCACCGTGGCCGGGAATAATATGCCCCGAATCTTTAACTCCCGCTAGTCTTTTAAAAGAACTTTCTACTAAATCACCTAGTTGCCCCATATAAGAAATCAATAGCGCTGAAAGTACTAAAAAGAATGGTGTGAAAACCTGGAAAAACCAATTAAAAATAATGGCAGCAACCAAGCTCATAAGTAATCCACCTATTGCCCCGGCTTTGGTTTTATTTGGACTAATTAATGGAGCTAATTTCTTGCGCCCAAAAAATCTACCGGCAAAATATGCACCAGTATCAGTTGACCAAATGACAAGAAACAAATAAATAACTACCAAAAATCCATCGGGTAAATTACGTAATAATATAATATGTGTTAAAGTCCAGCCCACATAAATCAAAGTAAAGAAATTTACCGCTAAGTCCTTAACCTTAAATCGAGGGTATTGTACAATTGCCACAAACAAAATAATTAGAAAACTTACGCCGATCCCCAAATCAGACCAATAAGGAGATTTAGCCCATGCTCCCCAAATTAAGATTAATTCGCCTGCGATTATTGGCCCTAAAAGAAAATTAATACCCTTAAACATAGCTATAAATTCATATGTTCCAAGAATAATCAATATTGCCACAGAAAATGCCAGCCAATAATCTCCCAAAAAAACAATAAAAATTAATAGGGGTATACCAATAAATGCACTAAGAATTCTTAACCACAGCATACTTACACCACACTTAATTTATATTTATCCCACCAAATCTTCGATCACGATTTTGAAAATCATATATAGCATTTATAAGATGCTGGGGCTTAAAATCCGGCCATAAGACATTTGTCACCCATAGTTCCGAATAAGCTAGCTGCCATAGGAGAAAATTGCTTATGCGCATCTCACCAGATGGTCTAATCATTAGATCAGGATCAGGCTGGTTACTTGTAAATAAATACCGGCTAATTAACATTTCATTGATATCACTAGGAGCATATTCTCCATCAATCACTTTTTGACATATATTTTTTACTGCCTGAGTAATTTCATATCGACCACCATAATTAAGGGCCACATTTAAAACTAGTTTGTTATTGTCCTTAGTAATAGAAGCTGCTTTTTTAATATGGTGTAAAGTAACAGAGGGCAGGTCTTCTAATCTACCAATGGGATTAATCTTTACACCGTTTTTATTAAGTTCTTCTAATTCCTTCTCGATATATTCAACTATTAAATTCATTAAAGTATTAACTTCTTCTTGAGGTCTCTTCCAGTTTTCCGTGGAAAATGCATAAACAGTTAGATAAGGAATATGGATATCTCCGCAAAATTCGACAATACTTTTAAGAGTCTGCACTCCAGCCCTATGACCTACGACTCTTGGTAGACCTCTTTTGGTAGCCCAACGGCCATTTCCATCCATAATAATTGCAATATGTTGTGGTAATGGTTTTGATAAAATGTCATCTATATCAATAGTTTTCTTTTTAGGGAAAAAATCCATAGTAACCTCCAATTATCTCCTTATCTTTCCGTTAACTAGTGATCCCGGATAATATTTACTAAGTTCATCCACTTAATATAATATAAGAAAACCCCCTTAATGTAAACTATAGGGGGTTGGGTTATCCCACATCAAATTAAAGGGCTAGGGGTTGGTTAAATCCATAACCCTATATTTCCATTAACTCTTGTTCTTTAGCAGCTAGTACTTTATCCACCTCTAAAATATATTTATTTGTTAATTTTTGGACATCATCTTGGGACTTTTTATTTTCGTCCTCAGAAATTTCTTTAGACTTTTCAAGGGATTTTAGACTTTCATTAGCGTCTCTACGAATATTTCTAATACCGACTTTAGCCTCTTCAGCTTTCTTTTTGATGACTTTAACTAATTCTTTTCTTCTTTCTTGAGTTAATTGGGGTATAGCAATCCTAATTACAGTACCATCGTTAGATGGATTAAGACCTAAATCAGATTTTAAAATTGCTTTTTCAATAGAGGAAATAATGCTTTTATCCCAAGGTTGAATTACTAAAAGCCGTGGTTCAGGCGCACTGATATTAGCCATTTGATTAATCGGTGTGGGCACACCATAATAATCCACCTGAACTTTGTCTAGGATAGCCGGATTAGCCCTTCCAGCTCGTAAGCTAGCAAAATCCTTTCGTAATACTTCAATAGTTTTTTGCATCCGTTCTTCGGAATCTAGCAAAATTTCATCAATCATGTTTTCTCCCTCCCGACAAAAGTACCTATATTTTCACCCATTATAACCTTTTTAATATTACCCGTTTCATTAAGACTAAAAACAATGATAGGGATATTATTATCCATGCACAGGCTTGTAGCTGTTGAATCCATAACACCTAAACCCTTATTTAAAACATCAATATATCCTAAATCGGTAAACTTCCTGGCGTGGGGATTAGTCACTGGATCAGCATCATAAACACCATCGACTTTTTTAGCCATTAATATAACTTCAGCTTCTATTTCAGCAGCTCTTAAAGCAGCTGTTGTATCCGTGGAAAAATAAGGATTACCTGTCCCTGCGGCAAAGATTACGACCCTGCCTTTTTCTAAATGACGTATTGCTCTCCTGCGAATGTATGGTTCGGCAACTTGACGCATTTCAATAGCGGTCTGTACTCTGGTGACAACTTGGTGGTTTTCTAAGGCATCTTGTAAAGCCAAGGAATTAATTACAGTTGCCAACATTCCCATATAATCAGCCGTTGCCCGATCCATGCCTTTGGCGCTACCCGCAACACCTCTCCAAATATTACCTCCACCAACAACAATGGCAACTTCTACACCTAAATTTACTATTTCTGATATTTGGGTGGCTATTGAAGTTAATATTTCTTGATTTAATCCATATCCCAAATTTCCGGCAAGTGCCTCTCCACTGAGTTTGACAATAACACGTTTGTATTTTGGCTGATCCATAACCACATACCTCCAGTCTATTATTTCTACATTTTGCCTACAATTCCTTTTGAAAAAAAATATTTTCTAGTGCTTTCTAAAAAAGAGAACACAATGTGTTCTCCTTGTGGTTATTATTTATTAATTTCAGCCATAACTTCGGAGGCGAAATCTTCTTTTTTCTTCTCAATTCCTTCACCTAATTCATAACGAACAAAACGACGAACATTAATATTTTCTCCGATTTCAGAAATGGCTTCAGTAATTATTTGACCCACGGTTTTTTCATCATCTCTAATAAAAGGTTGCTCTAATAAGCATACTTCTTTATAATACTTTTCAATACGACCTTCCACCATTTTATCAACAATTTTTTCAGGCTTTCCTTCATTTAGTGCTTGAGCTCTTAAAATTTCTTTTTCTTTTTGAATTGTATCTACGGAAATATCCTCTTTTCTAACTACCTCTGGCTTACTGGCAGCAATTTGCATGGCGATATTTTTAACTAATTCCTGGAACTTTTCTGTTTTTGCAACAAAATCAGTTTCACAGTTTACTTCAACTAAAACACCAATTTTACCACCCATATGTATGTATGAGGAAACAACACCTTCAGCGGCAATTCTACCAGCTCTTTTAGCTGCTGCTGCTAAACCTTTTTCTCTTAAATATTCAACGGCTTTTTCCATATTACCATCTGTTTCAATTAGGGCTTTTTTGCAATCCATCATACCGGCACCGGTTGTTTCTCTTAGTTCTTTAACCATAGCGGCGGAAATATTCATGTCTTAAACCTCCCTTTTATTTTAAGTTTCCTATATATAGGATAACCAAAGAAAGGGGTAGCCATAACTGGGGTCCCTTATTTTTCCCCGTCTGGTTACCCCCTTCATTTTGTTTTATTCTTCAATAACTGAAGTATTGCCTTGTTTCGCTTCTAAAACTGCATCTGCCATTACAGATGTTAACAGTTTTACTGCTCTGATGGCATCATCATTACCAGGTATCACATAATCAACTTCGTCGGGATCACAGTTAGTATCAACAATTGCTACGACAGGAATACCCAATCTTTTTGCCTCTGCTACAGCAATTCGTTCTTTTCTTGGGTCGATTACAAAAAGAGCACCAGGTAGCTCAGGCATATTCTTAATACCACCTAAAAATCTCTCTAAACGATCCCTTTCAGCCCGTAATTTAATAACTTCTTTTTTGGGTAGCACGGACATAGTACCATCTTCTTCCATTTTCTCTAGTTCAAAAAGACGGTCAATCCGTTTTTTTATTGTATCATAGTTGGTTAGCATTCCGCCTAACCATCTCTCATTTACAAAATATTCCCCACATCTGATGGCTTCTTCTTTAACTGTTTCCTGAGCCTGTTTTTTAGTACCTACAAAAAGAATAGGTTTGCCTTCCATTGCAATATCACGAACAAATTCGTAAGCTTCTACAACTTTTTTAACTGTTTTCTGTAGATCTATAATATAGATACCATTACGTTCTGCAAAAATATACGGAGCCATTTTGGGATTCCAACGTCTAGTTTGATGTCCAAAATGAACACCGGCTTCTAAAAGCTGTTTCATGGAGATAACGGCCATATTGGCACCTCCTTTCCAATTGGTTTTTTTCCTCCGCTTTTTTCATATCTGTCCTAGACCTTAGAGGGCACCCTAAGAGCAGATCCAAAAGCGTGTGTAATCACACCGGAAATTATTGTATCATAGCTAAAGGGTAAAGGCAATAATCTATCTTATAAATTTTTACCGTTTTTTTGTTTATTAGCAACTTATATTTGAATATCTAAAATTTGGCCTAAATGATCCATTCTGGCTATTTCTTCAGTTTCAATTTGCTCTTCTTCTTTTTGGAGGTCCTTTTGTTCTTTATTATCTTTTTTATTTTTCCCTTGGTAATCTTTTATTTTTTGTTTTTCTATTGATGTCATTTTATTTACCGAGTTTTGCTGAATAGTAGCTTGCCGCTGAATTTCTTGTCCAGCATACTGGATTTGATTTGCTGCTTCTTGTACCTTATGTTGTTGGATTTTTCCTACATCATGGCTGCGGGGTACTAAAACCTGCATATCAATAGCTTTTAATACCATTCAGTTCACGCTCCTTTTTCATCTATCAAGGGCGAAATACTGATGTCTACACCTTTTTGACGTAAAATTACTTTTTCTATCTCGGAAGTAAAATGTTTATTTGCTTG
>JBMNUR010000096.1:0-10055 GCA_050946395.1 Peptococcales bacterium | reverse complement strand
TTCGCGTGCAGTCTCGCGACAGCCCGCGCATGACTCGGGGCCATAATGGTGCAGCTAATCCTTTTATGTGGGGCTCTTTCATCCCCTCCTCCATGCCGGTTTATCCCGGCGATTCTCACCGTCCCCCCTACTCATTGAAGGGCGGACTGGAAAATTAGTCGCAGTATTGGTATGATTACCGACAAGAAGAAAAGTACAATTTGTCGAGCTGAAGCAGCAGAGAGGAGCAGATGAAGATGGAGATCGCCATAGCCGGCTACGGCCGGATGGGTGCACTGATCCGTCAGACCGCCCTGGAGAGGGGACACCGCGTCCCCCTGGTCATAGATCCGCAGAGCGATGCCGCTGCGGTCAACGCCCGGGAGCTTCGTGAGCTCACGGCGCCGATCGATGTGGTCATCGATTTCTCTTCACCGCAGGCGGCGGTGAAAAATATCGAGCGCTACGGCGAGCTGAAGGTGGCGGCGGTGATCGGGACGACGGGATGGTACGAACGGATGGGCGAGGTGGCCGCCATCGTCGAGGGCAGCGGTATCGGCCTGATCTGGGCGGGCAACTTTTCCCTGGGGGTGAACCTCTTCTACCGGCTGGTGGAGCTGGCGGGAACGCTGATGAACCGCTTTCCCCAGTATGATCCGCTCATCCATGAATCGCATCATCGCCACAAGGCGGACAGCCCTTCGGGCACCGCCCGGATGCTCGCCGATATTCTCATCGATAAGCTGGACCGGAAGAAGACGGTGGTGGGAGAGCTGCCCCATCGCCGCCTTGAGGAAGAGGAGCTGCAGCTCTCGGCCAGCCGGGGCGGCTCGCTCCCCGGTGATCACCGCGTGGTCTTCGACAGCGATGTCGATACGATCACCCTGGAGCACAGCGCCCGCAGCCGCAACGGCTTCGCCCTGGGAGCGCTCCTTGCCGCCGAATGGATCCGCGGCCGCAGCGGCCTTTACGGAATCAATGATCTGATGAATTCAATAATCGGGGGTGTCCATGATCAATAACCGCTATCAAGGAGTTTTCACCGCGCTGATCACTCCCTTCACCGCGACGGGAGCAGTAGATATCGATGCTTTCAAGAGACTGATCGAGTACCAGATCGAGGAGGGCGTGGACGGGCTCGTCCCCTGCGGGACCACCGGCGAGAGCTCGACGCTCTCCCACGAGGAGCACGACCGCGTCATCGACCTGGCCGTGCGCTTCGCCGACGGCAGGGTCCCGATCATCGCCGGCACCGGCAGCAACGCCACCAGCGAGGCGATCCAGCTTTCCCAGCACGCCGAGCAAGCCGGCGTCGACGCTGTCCTCCTGGTCAATCCCTACTACGTCAGACCGACCCAGAGAGGGCTCTACCTGCATTTCAAGGCCGTCGCCGACGCCGTCTCCATCCCCTGCATCCCCTACAATATCAAGAGCCGCACCGGGGTCAACCTGGAGAACGAGACCCTGCTGCAGCTGATGCGCGAGCACGCCAATATTGTCGGGGTGAAAGAGGCTTCCGGCGACCTGGCCCAGATGAAGGCGCTCATCGCCATCAGGCACCGCGAGTTTTCCGTGCTCAGCGGCGATGACAATATGACCGTCGACCTCATCGCGGCGGGCGGCAACGGCGTCGTCTCCGTGGCGGCAAACCTGATCCCCCGCCAGATCAAGGCCATGGTCCAGAGCGCCCTGGAGGGCGATCTGGAGAAAGCGCGGGCGTTGGAGAAGAGACTGATGCCCTTCTTCGAAGCCTGCTTCGTGGAGACGAATCCTATCCCGATCAAGACGGCGCTCGCCCTGAAGGGCTGGTGCAAGGAGAGCTTCCGCCTGCCGATCTGCACCCTGGAGAAGGAAGAGCACTACGACCTTATCCGCCGCTCCCTGGCCCATCTCGATATCCCGGAGGTTGATCCCGATGGCGCGAATTAATCACAATTACCGCAAGCTCAGCGCCGGCTACCTTTTCCCCGAGATCGAGCGCCGCATGGCCGCCTACCTGGAAGAAAACCCGGCGGCGAAGATCCATCGCCTCGGCATCGGCAATACCACCGAGGCGCTGACACCGGCGATCATCGCCGGGCTGAGGGAGGGGGTCGAGCGCCTCGCCGCCGTGGAGACCTACAGCGGCTACGGCGACGAGCAGGGCCAGAAAGAGCTGCGCCGGGCCCTTTCCCGCTACTACAGCGGCCTGGGGGCATCGATCGACCCCGACGAGATCTTCGTCAGCGACGGGGCCAAGCCCGATGCCGGCAATATCCAGTCCATCTTCGGCGAGGGCAGCGTCATCGCTTTCCAGGACCCGGCCTATCCCGTCTATGTCGATTCCAACGTCATCGCCGGCCGCTCCGGTCCCTACGATCCGGGCGAGGGCCTTTACAGCGGCTTCATTTATATGCGCTGCAGCGAGGAGAACGGCTTTATCCCGGCGCCTCCGGCGGAGAGAGTCGATCTGATCTACCTTTGCAGCCCCAACAACCCCACCGGGGCGGTGGCCGACCGGCGGCAGCTGCGCGCTTTCGTCGACTACGCCCGCGAGCACAGGGCGGTGATCATCTTCGACGCCGCTTACGCCGAATTCATCACCGATCCCGCCCTGCCGCGCACCATCTTCGAGATCGAGGGAGCCAAGGAATGCGCCATCGAGATCAACAGCTTCTCCAAGTTCGCCGGCTTCACCGGGGTGCGCCTGGGCTGGAGCATCGTTCCGAAAGCGCTGATGGTGGAGGATAGCGAGCCCGCCGAGGTGCACCGCTGCTGGCTGCGCCGCCAGACCACCTTCTTCAACGGCGCCTCCAATATCGCCCAGCGCGGCGGTCTGGCGGTCCTCTCCGGCGAGGGCCTCCGGGAATGCCGGGAACTGATCGGCTACTATATGGAGAACGCCCGGATCATCGGGGAGGGGCTCAGGGAGCACGGCCTCACCGTCTACGGCGGCGAGAACGCGCCCTACCTCTGGGTGAAGACGCCGGGCGGCCTCACTTCCTGGGAATTCTTCGACCGGCTGCTCCATGAAGCCGGCGTCGTCGGCACCCCCGGTTCGGGCTTCGGCCCCTCGGGAGAGGGCTACTTTCGCCTCAGCGCTTTCGGGCACCGCGCCGCCATCAAGGAGGCGGTGAAGCAGATCACCACCCGGCTGAGCATCTGAGCCCGCCGCGGCCGGCCGGTAAAACAGAGAGCGGACAAGTATAGAGCGCACTGGAGGATGATCCTATCAACGTGAAACAGATTCCCCTGTCAAAAGAAAAATTAGAGCAGATCACGGCCCACCATCCCACCCCTTTTCACCTCTACGATGAGAGGGCGATCCGTGAAAATGCCCGCGCCTTCTACCGCGCCTTCGCCTGGGCGCCGGGCTTCAAGAACTACTTTGCCGTCAAGGCCTGCCCCAACCCCGCCATCCTGAAGATCCTGAAGGAGGAGGGGATGGGGGCCGACTGCAGCTCCCTGCCGGAGCTGATCCTGGCCGACCGGGTCGGCTTCAAGGGCGAGGAGATCATCCTAACCTCGAACAACACCCCCGCCGGGGAATTCATCGAGGCGGCCCGCCTGGGCGCGGTGATCAACCTCGATGATATCAGCCATATCGCCTCCCTGGAGAGAAGCGCCGGTATCCCCGGGCTGCTCTCCTTCCGCTTCAACCCCGGCGAGGCCCCCTTCAGCAACGCCATCATCGGCTCGCCGCAGGAGGCCAAGTACGGGGTGACCGGGGCTCAGCTCATCGACGCCTACCGGCTCGCCAGGGAGAAGGGCGCCCGACGTTTCGCCCTGCATACGATGATCGTCTCCAACGAGCTCAACGTGGAGAGCTTCGCCGATACGGCGCGGCTCCTCTTCAAGACAGCCGTGGAGATCAGGGAGAAGACGGGGATCGCCCTGGAGACGATCAACCTGGGCGGCGGCATGGGGATCCCCTACCACCCCACCGAGGAAGCGATCGATCTGGAGCAGCTGGCTTCAGCCATCGGCGAGGTCTACCGGGAAACCATCGTCCCCGCCTCCCTCGATCCGATCAATGTGGCCTTCGAATGCGGCCGCATGGTCACGGGGCCCTACGGCTATCTGGTGAGCCGGGTGCGCCACGTCGTCGAGAAATACAAGCGCTACGTGGGGCTCGACGCCTGCATGGCCGACCTGATGCGGCCCGGGATCTACGGCGCTTACCACCATATCACTGTGCCGGGCAAGGAGGGGCAGCCCGACAATGGGATCTACGACGTCACCGGCTCTCTCTGCGAGAACGCGGACAAGTTTGCCATCGACCGGCCGCTGCCGGTCGTCGAGCCGGGCGATCTCCTGGTGATCCACGATACCGGGGCCCACGGCTACGCCATGGGCTACAACTACAACGGGAAGCTGCGCCCCGCCGAGCTGCTGCTCCGTGAGGACGGCAGCGTGCAGCTGATCCGCCGGGCCGAGACCGTGGACGATTACTTCGCCACCATGCGCTTCCCGGAAGCCCCCGTGGAGATCTAGGGCGCCTTGCGCCGCCGGGGAGGAATAATGCACCCGCTGCGCGAATATGATCACCGTCAAGAGGGTGATCGTGCGATAACACCGCCGAAGGGGTGATCCGCTATCGACTCGAAGGATTTCTACGTCATCACCGCCGATATCATCGGCTCCCGCAAGCAGGCGGAGGCCCCCCGGCGGGCGGAGGACGGCCTGAAGAGGATCAACGCCCGCTACTGCGAATCGCTGGCGGCTGAGTTCACCCGCTACCGCGGCGACGAGATCCAGGGGGCGCTGCACGGCAGCGCCGATCTGATCCGCCTCCTCCGCCACCTGCGCTACGCCCTCCTGGGGCTGCCGCTGCGCATCGGCGTGGGGCGGGGCGAGATCAGCAGCGGGCTGGAGCGGAGCTACGCCTGGCAGATGGACGGCAGCGCCTTTCACCGCTCGCGGGCGGCGCTGGAGCAGATCAAGAGCTGCCGTGACGCGTCGACCCGCTTTCACGGGGAAGAGCGGAAGATCTGGGAGAAGCTCAACGCCTTCTACGGCCTCATCGACACCATCGAGAACCGCTGGAGCGTGAAGCAGTGGCAGGCCGTCGACGCATACGAGCGCGCCGGCACCTACGCCGCCGCCTCCCGGGAGCTGCAGATCAGTCCCCAGAACGTGGCCAAGCGCTGCCGCGCCGCCGCCTGGAAAACGGTGGAGGGGACCGAGCGCTACCTCGCCGCCTGCCTGGAAGAGGGGGCGCGCTGATGACGCTGCTCGGAGCGATCATCCTGGCCCATGTCATCGCCGACTTCATCCTGCAGACGCCGCGCATCGCCGCCGAAAAAAAAGAGGGACTGCGGCGGGGCTACCTGCTCCACTTTGCCGGGCACCTCTTTGCCCTGGTCATCCTGACCCACCCCTACTTTTCACCGGCTTTGGCCCTCCTCTGGATCTCCCTGCCCGCGGCGCACCTGCTCGTGGACCGGTTGAAAAATTGCCTCTCCGCCCCCGCCCATTCCGCCGGCGCGTCTATCTTCCTCCTGGACCAGGCGCTGCACCTGATGATGATCTTCTTCGCCTGGCAGTGGGTAAACCGGCCCCCCTGCCCCGCGGTGCTCTCCTTTTACCACCGCCTTTTTACCCCCGCCGGACTCTCCCTTTTGGGCAAACTCTGCCCCGGCGGCGCCGCCCCGGCGCTGCTCACCGCCGCCGTTTACGGCTTCGTCATCTACGGCGGGGCCGTGCTCGTCCGCAAGGTGCTTGACCGGGAAACGCTGCGCCTCCCCACCCCCGCCGGCGAGCCTGACGGAGGCCACCGCGCCGGGCGCTGCATCGGCATGCTCGAGCGGGCGGTGATCCTCTCCCTCACCCTGGCGGGCGCCTTTACCTCCATCGCCTTCGTCCTCACCGCCAAATCGATCGCCCGCTACAAGGAGCTGGGGAACAGAGAATTCGCGGAGTACTATCTTGTGGGGACCCTGCTGAGCACACTGCTGGCGATCCTGGGCGGCCTGCTGCTGAAATTCATCCTCTAGGCCCCACTGTTACATTGAACCTGTCAGGAGCGCAATTGTTTTTTCGATAGCCTGATCCAGCGCACTCTTTTTTACAGAGCCGGCTTTGTACGTGATAATACCCTCATCAGCAGTAAACAGCCGGTTAGGCCTGATATTGCTATCCCGGTTTATCGTCCCTTCCTGAAAGTCCTTCCTGCGAAGAGGGATCGCATACTCATCATGTACATTCTTGCTGGTAATCTGACAGAGAATTACGTCGGCACCCTTAAGCCCTGCTAAAACCAGGGCCGGCCGACGCTTGCTCTTGGACAGATCGGAAAAAGGAAAGGGGATCACCACTACATCGCCCTTTACAAATCTGCCCATGCCTCATCCTCCTCCGGTGCAAGCCAATCTTTGCCCAGACTGCTTTCGCTGACAAGGAGCAAGGCGCTTCGCTCAGGCTCTGCCCGGCGGGCGGCCTTAACAATTTCTTTTATGTGGTCGCTGCTCAGATAATAGTTGATTGCCTCTCGCAGCACGTTAGAAAAATTGTAGATCTCCCCACCGCTTTTTGCATTCAATCCTTTCGCAACGAGTTCCAGATTCTCAATTGTTTTTTCATCCAGCTTTATTGATTTAGCAACCATGGTACGGCACCGCCTTTCGCGCTGTGATCTGATACTATCCTATTGTACTACAGCGTAATACAACTATCAAAAGAAGAGCAAGGGGCCGTCCGCGGACGGCCCCCGGTCGGCTACTCCCAGCGGAAAAATTTAAGCGAGAGCAGGGTGCAGAGCGCCAGGAAGGCGCCCAGGATCAGAAGGCTCGTGCTCACGGATGAGAGCGCCTCGCCGAGCCAGGCCGCCTTCATCGCCCTGACCACATGCGTCACCGGCAGCACCGCGGCGATCTTCTGCATGAGTTCCGGCATGAGCTCGATGGGGATCGTCGCCCCTGTCAAAAAAAGCATGGGGAAATAGATCAGGTAAGCGATGGCCGTTGCGGCCCTCATATTCGGGGCCACCGCGGCCACCAGAAAACCGAGGGAGAAGATGCTGAGCGTGGAAAAGAGAAAGACCACCGTTACCGGCAGCACCTTGCCCACAAACTGCAGGTTAAACACCACCCTGGCGGCGACAAAGAGCAAGAGCATCCCGGCGATAGTCATGAGCAGGTGGACGCTTATCTGCGAGACCACCACGTAGACCGGGCTCAGCGGGGTCGCTTTGAATCTTTTCAGGATTTTTTTCTCCCGGTATTCACAGAGGGTCAGCGGCAGGCTCATCAGCCCGGTGACGGAGATGATCAGCCCCGCATAGGCCGGCACCGAAATATCGACGGTGCCGTAACCGCCGAACATGGCCTCGGGTTCGTTGCCGAAGATCCCGCCAAAGAGCAGCAGCATGAGCATGGGAAAGATCAGCAAGAAAAACATATTCAGATAATTGCGCGTAAAGAGCTTCAGCTCCAGCAGGGTCAGGTTCACCAGGGCCGTCCTCATCACCGCACCCCCCTCTCCTCTACCTGCCCGCCCTCTTCAAAGGGGCTGTAGCCGACCAGGTTTAGAAACACCGCTTCCAGCCCCGGAGGCTTTACCGCCAGGCCGCTGCAGCCGGCCCCCTGCTCTTTTAAATACTGCAGCACCGCCAGAACAGTTTCATCGCCGCGCCCCTGGACCGTGATCCGGTTCCGGCGCCGCTTTGCCGAGGTGACCCCGGGCAACTTTTCCAGTTCCCCGGTCTGCTCCAGCGATGAACGGAAGGAGATCTCCGTCTGCAGATCAAAGCCGTCGATCACCTCGGTGATGGAGCCTGCGGTCAACATCTGCCCGCGGTTCATGATCGCCACCCGGTCGCAGACCGCCTCCACCTCGTCCATGTAATGCGAAACGAGAACGATGGTCAGGCCGCGTTCCCTTAACTTTAGCAGGAGATCCCACATCTGGTGACGGGCATGGGGATCGAGGCCGGTGGTCAGCTCATCGAGAAAAGCGATCCGCGGATTGGGTATGAGCGCCAGCACTATGGCCAGCTTCTGCCTCTCACCGCCGGAGAGGCTGCTCACAAAAGCCCTCCTCTTGCCGGAGAGCTGCATTATCTCCAGCAGCTCCCCGTACAGCGCGGGATTGCGGTAGAGGGAAGAAAAAAGAGCGCAGATCTCTCCCACCCGCACCTGGTCCTGGTAAGCGGTATCCTGCAGCTGCACCCCGATGACCCCGTAAAGCTCCTGCCTGTTTTTCCAGGGATCGAGCCCGCTCACGCTTACTCTCCCGCTGTACGCCCGGCGCAGTCCGCCAATGCATTCCACCGTCGAGGTCTTGCCGGCGCCGTTGGGCCCGACGATGCCGAAGATCTCCTGCTCAAAAACACTAAAGGAAACGCGATCCACCGCCCGCAACTTCCCGTACTTAACCGTCAGCGCATCCACCTCGATCATTTTCATGGGACACCCGCGCCTCCGTTCCTTTCAAAAATTCATCGTCCAGATAGCAAGCCCTGAAAAGGCCGCTTCCCACCTCCTGTAGCGGCCCGGGCAGCGGCAGCCGCAGCTCCTGCTCCTGCCGCGTCATCACCGGAAAACCGTAGTGCATATTTCTATATTTCAGCGGCCCCTTTTTGCGCACCCGCTCACTGACAAAGTCGAGATGATCTCTCAACCGCCGCCGGTTGCACCGCTGCAGCCCAGCGCCCTCCCCCATCAGCCTCTCCCTGATCCGGGCCTTGAAAGCGGGCTCGATCTCGTAACCGATACTGTGCCGGCCCGCTGCTATCGCCGCCAGGGTCGTCGTCGCCGTGCCGAGGAAGGGGTCGAGAACGGTATCGCCCAGAAGGGAGAACATGTTGATCAGCCGGAAAGGGAGCGAAAAGGGGTAGGCCGCGCTTCTCTGCCTCGTTTTGCCGCCGGTGATCTCCTGGCCGATCCCCTTGAAGTCCCACAGATCGGAAAACCACCGGTTCCGCTCTTCCCAGAAGTAAGCGCTCTCCCCTCTCCTCTTTTTCTCCTCCGCCGTGCGGAAGGGCCTCTTGCCGCCCTTGCGGAAGATGAGGATATATTCATGTTCCAGGGTCACGTAGGCGCCGGCCGGCAGCATCCCCGAGCCCATGAACTTGTTCGGCGCGTTGGTCTGCTTGCGCCACAGGATCGCCGGCAGGTTGGTGAAACCGAGCTCGCTGAAGCGCCCGCTGATCCGCGCATGGTTGGCGAAGAGCTGAAACCGCCCCCCCACCGTGCGCGTGGCATCGCCGATATTGATGCAGGCGAGAGCTCCTTCCTTCATCACCCGGAAGAGCCCGGCCCAGGCCCCATCGAGGACCCGGTGCATCGCCTCGAAAGCGCCCCGGCCGTCGCCCTCTTCAAGATATGCGCCGATCTGCGGATCGAGCCCGGCAAAAAGCTGATCCCACATCTCGATCATGGGATAGGGCGGCGAGGTCACCACCAGATCGATGCTCCTGTCGGCGATCCCCTTCAGATCACGCCCATCCCCGTAAATGACCCGGTGCTCTGTCTGCATGGGTTCCCTCTCCTCCTTTCCCGCAATTACCTTAATTCGGCCATTTCGTCCAGATCCCTGCCGGCAGGGCTGTTCGGTATGGGACAGCCATTTGGGTAGTTCTGGGAGGCCGGGGGGCCAGGGGGGATTTAGGGGAGTAAAAAATCGCGGGTGGATGAAACCCCCTCGCCACCCCAAGCAGTCATCCTGAAGACGAAGCCCGAAGGATCTCACGCGTTAAGGCAAGGCCTTCGTGGAAAATGCACAGGCGTTCGTTTTGACTGGGGCCGGGCCGGTCGAGACCCTTCGCTGCGCTCAGGGTGACAGGGGAGGAGGCTCAGGGTGACAAGGGGGAAGGCTTAGGGCGACAAGAAGGAAGGCTCAGGGTGACAGGGAGGCGAGGACGCTCTAATGCAAAACCGCTCGGGCAAACAGTAGCCGGTGAGGGCGACCCGGTGGCCTGCCCCTGCGGACGTTCATGGCGCCCGGTACTGGCCTTTGCCTTCGCTCTGCAAAATCGGGTAGGAGGCTACCCATTAATTGGGTAGCCGACCTCCCACACCACCGTACGTACCGTTCGGTATACGGCGGTTCCAAAGGTTACACATCACTTTGCAGAATAACATTCAGCCAAGCTGAGG
>JBMNUR010000095.1:0-10077 GCA_050946395.1 Peptococcales bacterium | reverse complement strand
TCCTTGTTCGTAAATATCTTTTACTTTGGATAAATAACTATACACTTCCTTTTCTCGAACAAAAAGAGGCTTATTTTGAACCAGACTTTGAATTAAGAAAGGCCATTTTTCATTAATTCCTTGTTTTAACAAAGTAAGGGGCAGATAGGTTATATCCCAAACCATCTGCTTTTTTTCTACCACTTCCCGCTCTAGATAATCACCCGAGGGTAGAATTACAAAAATATCTATATCCCTAGTACTTAATGGACGAATAGGCGTATGAACGAGTTGACGATTAGACGAGTGCCCTTTTAAAGCCGACCCTACTAAAACAACAGCTAATACCTCTTGGTAATCAAGTAATTCCTTTATATCATTCTCTATATCAAAATAGTCCATCTGACTTTCTTTCACTATTTTCTCCCTCCCTACCCAGCCGCCAAGGGATAAATTCCCCCGAGGTATGTAGGTATTATTCTTTCTCCTTGATTAATTTGGCTATGTCTGAGCTTAGTGGTGCCTTTACTATAATATACTCCTTAGTTCGGGGATGAATAAACCCAATTTCTCGGGCATGTAAAGCCTGGCGGTTTAATATTTGGTTAGTACAAGGATTATATAAGTCATCACCTATTATAGGGTGACCCAAATAGGCCATATGCACTCGCAATTGATGAGTTCTGCCTGTTACCGGAATTAATTTTACCAAACTCATATTTGTAAATTTTTTTAGAACTTGGTATCTAGTAATAGCTTCTTGACCACCGTCTATTACAGCACGATTAATTGCTATTGGTTTTACTCTGGCAATAGGTGCATTAATAATTCCTTCTTGGTTTTTCAAACTTCCTTCCACTAATGCCCAATACGCCTTATAAAAAGAACGTTCTTTTAATTGCTTTTGTAAAAACTCATGGGCATAAATATTCTTAGAAACCATAATTATTCCGGAAGTATTACGATCTAGGCGATTAATAAATCTCACCTTAGCTTTTATCTCTTTTTCTTGATAATAGTAAGCTAAACCATTTGCTAGAGTACCTTGAGGATAACGTCTTACCGGATGGGCAACTAAAAAAGGATCTTTATTTACTACCAGCAAATCAAGATCCTCATAAATGATATTTAGGGGAATATTTTCGGGTTCCGGCTCAATTGTTTCTTGACCAAAATCAATAACCAGTTTATCACCTGTTTTGACTTTGTCAAATAGAGGCCTTTCCTGGCCATTAACCCAAACTTTCCCCTCATGTTTAATTTTTCGCAAAAGATTCACGGCAAAGCCCTGACTTACTAAATAATCTTTCAAAGCTACCCTTGCATGACCTTCTTTAACTTCTATGTAATATGTATGATAATTTTCCATTTATCCCCCGTATTTTAAAAACTTATGTCAAATGAAACAACATGCCGAAAAAGTGAACAGTACTACCACCCAAAACGAAAAGATGCCAAATGCCATGATTATAGGGTAGCTTGCGCCAAATATAAAAGATAACACCTATAGTATAAATTAATCCACCCGCTAGAAGCCAAGGGAAAAGCCCGGTAGGAATCATGGACATCATAGGTTTAAAAGCAATAACAATTAACCAGCCCATCACAAGGTAAAGCAATAATGAAATAATTTTAAACCTTTTCATGCCGACAATTTTTAAAATTATCCCTGTAATGGCTAAAGCCCAAATGAGGCTAAAAATGGTCCAACCCCACACCCCGCGCATGGCAATCAACGTTATGGGCGTATAACTTCCGGCAATTAATAAATAAATAGAAATGTGATCAAATACTCTAAAAACTCTTTTCACCTTTTCATGAAAAATACTATGATAAAGGGTTGATGATAAATATAAAAAAAACAAAGTAAAACCGTAAATGCTAAAGCTAACTATCCGCCAAACATCACCTCTAATACTGGCAAAGGCAACAAGAATAACCAAGGCAGCAATACTTAGCAAGGCCCCTATTCCATGAGTAATACCATTAAATATTTCTTCACCTAAAGTATAACGGTTTACTAGTTTTTCATTGTCTAATGGTTCATTAAGAGTCATCTTCATCCCACCCTAACAAACATCTTTAGTTATTTTTTCCATAATTATTAAATTAATACGATTGCTTCGATTTCCACCCCTACATCTTTGGGCAAACGCGCAACCTCAACACAAGCCCGAGCAGGGGGGTTAATTGAAAAATATTGACTATATGTATCATTAACAAGGGTAAATTGGTTCATATCTTTTAAGAAAATAGTGGTTTTAACCACATCCTCCAGTGTCGCCCCTGCTTTTTCAATAATTGCTTTTAAGTTTTCTAAAACTTGTTCGGTTTGGTTTTGAATATTACCAGAAACAACTTCACCTGTTTGCGGATTAATAGGAATTTGACCGGAGACAAATAAAAATTGTCCAGCCTTGATCCCTTGGGAATAAGGTCCAATAGCTTTAGGTGCTTTTTCTGTTTGAATTACTTCTTTTTTCATTAAAAACAACTCCCTTTAACTATTTATATATAATTATACTAAATTTTAGGGGTATAAGCTTTATCTACAATAATTTTCGCAATGATTTCTGCCGGATCATAGAAGGCAATTGGAAAATCCTGAGGATTATTAAAAGCAAAAGGTAATTCGGTGCAACCTAAAATTAGTGCTTCCGCTCCTTGATCTAAAGCATGCTGAACTAATTCTTTTGTAACACTTCTGGCTTCAATAAAATTACCAAACTTGACATCTTTTATAGCTTTCAAAACCTTTTCTTGATGAGGTTGATCTGGTAATAAAAGATTTATACCTGCCTCATTAAGGGCTTTCTCATAAAGTTTGGTATGAATTGTAGCCAGGGTTGCAAAAAGCATCACATTTTTAAAGCTATCTTTTTTAAGAACTTTAACTGCTTCTTCAATCATATTTAAAACAGGTATTTCAACTGCGTTCTGGGCATCAGAATACCAATAATGAGCAGTATTACAGGCTATAACTAAAAAGTCAGCCCCCCCTTTTTCTAAATTTCTAGCCATTTCCGCCATGACTGGGCCCGGATTTTCTCCATCCCCCATAATAGCTTCCACCCGGGGCGGAATATGTGGGTTATTATCCACCAATACTCTAATATGTTCTTGTTCAATTTTTGCAGGAGTAGCCCTAATTATTTTTGTCATAAGATCAACAGTGGCTTCAGGTCCCATGCCACCAATAATACCTAAAACTTTATCGGACATTTGAACACCCCCCAAAAGTCGTATATGTCTGATTAGAATATGTCTAATTTTAATATATTAATATGATTTTCTCTAAATCCTTGCGAAGTCCTGCCTTTATTAAAACAAGAAAATTTGAAAACTTTTATAAATAATGTGAATTTATTGTGCTACCTGTTCTGGATAAGTTTTAGCTTTTCCTGTCTTGATAACTTTTTAATAAGGGCTTCTCTTCTCAGGGCTTCCTCTTTTGAATTAAACTTTTCAAAATACTTTAAAGAAACAGGATATCTGGAACGGGTATATTTAGCCCCTTTACCTTGATTATGCTGAGCTATTCTATTTTCAATGTTAGTTGTCCAGCCTGTATAAAGAGTCCCATCCTTGCACTCTAGAATATATACATAGTGTATTTTAGACACCACCTATTACCACCACCTAACTCCCACTTTAACAATAGGGTCTTAGTGGTGTTTAGTCATCGAGCTAAATATTTTTCCTTTATACATTTTTTTACTTTCTATTCTTATTTTTAATTGTTTTATATAGCTTTCTATAAGAGGCTTTTCTTGCTCTGTAATAATTAAAATCGATACTCCTTCTTTTCCTGCTCGTGCTGTTCTCCCAGCTCGGTGTAAATAACTTTTCCCATCTTCCGGAATATCAATACTAAAAATATAATCTACATCTTCAATATCTAGTCCCCTAGCGGCTATATCTGATGCTATTAGGAGATTTACTTTTCCGGTTCTAAAATTATGTAAGGCCATTTTACGATCTTCTTTAGAAGTGTTGCCATAAATAGCCTCAACTTTTAATCCGTGATAAGTTAAACTTTCTATAGCCTTTTCTATTTCATAGGCAATATTAATGAAAGCAATGGCTCGTTTAGGCTTCAAAATATGCATTAACTTTCTTAAAACCGTTACCTTTTCTCTTGCCTCACAGGTAAAAAACATATGTTGGATACTTTCGTTAAGGACTGTATTATCTTTTATTTTTATTAACTTAAATTCTTCTTTTAGCATACTCCGAGCGATCTCTATTGTTTTATTTGTAATAGTTGCGGAGAAAAACATTAATTGTCTTTCCTTTAAGGTGGTTTTAATAATACCTTGAATTTCATTTAAATTATTCTTATCTAATAGTCGATCTGCCTCATCTACAACAATTGTCTTCACGGTATGGGTTTTGATTACTCTCATTTGGATAAGCTCTAGTATCCTACCAGGAGAGCCCACTATAATATGGGGTTTGTCTTTTTTGATGTTTTCTATTTGCCTCTTGATGTTAACATTGCCAATAATGGGAGTAGAAACCACTTGGGTTTTGGAATTTTGAGCCAGTTTTTTTATCTCTGTATTAACTTGGATAGCCAGCTCATGAGTAGGTACGAGTATCAATACTTGTAGGTCCTTTTTTAATAATTGCATTTTTTGCAATATGGGTAGTAAATAAGCTAAAGTTTTTCCACTGCCGGTTTCCGACTCAGCTATCAGGTCACTATTTGAAAGTGCCTCCGGAATAGCCTTTTCCTGAATTGGAGTGGGCTTAGTTATCCCTACTTGGGCAAGTCCTTTAACTAAATTTGGATTTATACCTAATTGGCTAAATTGATTTTCCATACGTACTTAATCAACATCCTTTTATATTTTTTTAACCACGGGCTTAAAAACTAAATTGTAAATTGTTTAGGAAAGAAGTCGCTAGCTGCTATCGCGAGGAGCGATAGCGACGTGGCGATCTCGGTTGTGGAGATATCAGTGACACGATTGGGTAATCTTTCAGACCAATAAAGAGCAAATAATTCCTTTTTTCACTGTCCGGAAAGGGTCCAAAGATATAAAGAAGCTACCGAACCATAAGGTGAATATCTTTTGCGATAGCGCAAAAAATCTTCCGGTGAGAGTTCTTTAAGCCCGTATAAATTCATCATACCTCTCCGAATGGCTAAATCTTTGTAACTTACTACATCTGGGCGACATAAGGAAAAAATAAGTAGCATTTCTGCAGTCCATTCTCCCACCCCATGTAATGAAGAAAGTTTTTTAATTACTTCTTCATCGGTTAAAGAATGGAGTGTCTCAAAGTTTACTTTACCCGTCATACTGGCTTCGCCAATACCTTTAATATATTTAGCTTTCCTTTCCGACATACCACAATTTTGAATTTCTGAAACACTTTTTTGCCCAATATTTTCGGGAGTAACGTCCCCTAGCATACCAGATAATCTGCTCCATACAGTTGCGGCAGCCTTTTTGGAAATTTGTTGGCTAACAATGCTAGAGATAAGGGCAGTAAAAGGGTCCGGAATAATCTCCCGCTCAATTAGACCGATTTCTTCAATAGCTTTTCCTAATTTCTTATCTTTTTTTCTTAAATAATCTATTTCCACTTGACCATATGGGAAAAGATGCATAACTCTTCTCCTTTACATACAATTGCTATCTTGTCAACCTATCAAATTATTATATACCAACATTGCTAAAATTCCAAAGCCGTGACTCCTAAAGATTTATATGTTATATTACATGCATGTGCCGAATTTTCAGTTACTCTTTGATAACAAAAAATGGCCTATATATTAGAGGAGGAGCTAATTAGAATGTCTGATAAACACCAAGCCTTGTCTAATGGCAAAACAAAAGGTATTATCCTTGTGCTAGCTGCATCTGCATTATGGGGGATCTCGGGGGCAGTTGCTCAATATCTATTTCATCAACAGGAATTTAGCCCGGAATGGGTAGTTGTAGTTCGCTTACTAACCTCAGGTAGTATCTTACTAGCCTTTGCCACATTTAAAGAAAAAATTTGCATCTGGCAAATCTGGAAAAATAAAAATGATGTTATAACTTTACTGTTATTTAGTATTTTGGGAGTTTTGGCTGTTCAATACACATATTTTGCGGCAATAAAACACTCCAATGCTGCTACTGCCACTATTCTTCAATATTTAGCACCTGTGTTAATATTTTGTTATTTATCGATACGTAATAAAAAACTCCCCTCAATCACAGAAGGTTTAGCCGTATTATTAGCACTTTTAGGTACACTTCTTTTAGTTACTCGTGGAAATCTCAAAAGCTTATCTATTTCTGAATGGGCATTATTTTGGGGGGTTGCTTCCGCATTTGCTTTAGCATATTATACTCTAAAGCCGGTCCAACTCCTTAATAGATGGGGTTCTTCAATAATTACCGGCTGGGGAATGTTACTTGGTGGAATATGCTTTAGTTTCATCAATCCTCCTTGGGTTTTTCAAGGACAATGGTCTTTTAATTCCTTCTTGGCCATAGTATTTATTATAATCTTTGGAACAGTTATTACCTTTCATTTTTATTTAGAAAGTCTTAGATACAATACTGCTACGGAAACTAGCCTTTTAGCCTGTGCTGAACCACTGGCCGCAGCCTTAGTTGCTGTTGTCTGGCTTAAAGTGCCCTTTGGGTTGGCTGAATGGGTGGGCACATTTTGCATAATAGGAACCATCATTATTTTAACCTTAACGAAAAATACAAATTCCACAAATATACATAAAACTACCTCAGATAAAGAAGCCTTACTGGCAAAGCAATAAAAAAGGGTCGGAAAGAAATTTTCCGACCTAAATAATTATTTAAATATTATCTAAGAAGCTGTAATATTCCTTGAGGTGCTTGGTTAGCCTGAGCCAGCATAGCTTGAGCAGCCTGAGTTAAGATGTTATTCTTAGTGAACTCCATCATTTCAGCAGCCATATCCACATCACGTATACGGGATTCTGCAGCAGTTAGGTTCTCAGCGGAAGTTCCCAAGTTACTGATGGTGTGTTCTAACCGGTTCTGCATCGCACCCAACTTAGAACGTTCTGAAGATACTGTATTGATCGCATCATCAATTACACTTATAGCAGCAGTTGCTTTTTCATGTGTAGACAGATCTAATGAATACTCCTTAGTTTCTGAAGTAGTACCATCACTAACAGATAGGTTACTGGTAAATGTTGCTTTTGTTTTCCCATCAGATGCTATAATAGTGCCTTCTTTAACTACTCCACTAACTCCTAGAGCCGCAGCTCTCATATCCTCAATATTTACACCAAAGCTTTGTGCAGTATTAGCACCAATTTGAAGCGAAATATTGTAACCGGCTCCTTTATCTCCACCAATTCCAAAGGCTGTCTCATTGCCTGCCTTACCTGCACTTGCAGCTGAAATTGTAACAACTGTGCCGGCAGCTTCATAATCACTGCTTAATGCGGCAAAGGCCGCAGCTGCTTGTGCTGCGGTTGTAATTCGTGTATTACCAACCCCTGCAGTTTCCAAGTCAATTAAGGCATCCTCTTTTACCCCTAATGCTTTTGCCGCTTCTTCTGCATCTTCATACATTCCAGCATCACTACTATCCCAGAATGCTATGGTTATCTCCCCAATTTTAAATGTAGCACCTTCTGTTGGAACACCGCTAAATGATATGGTTCCTGTTGCCTTCTGCGCATCAGCATTATCTATCTTAGCTAAGAAATCGTCACCGGCTTCACCGAAATCATTAGCTGTAACAGTTATTACGTTATCTGTGGCACTCAGTGAAAAACCTGATAAGTTTCCAACAGCACTGGTGACAGCACCTGCCAATTGGTTAGCATTTTTGCCGTCGATATCTACAGCATAATCAACACCCATTGCAAATCTTGCAACAGCATTTGATGCATAATTACCGAGAGAGCTGTCATAGAAACCAATTACTTTACCCCCAATAGTAATTGTTGAATCTTCTGTAGGCACTTCATCAAAGGTAATGGTTCCCTTAGCATTTGCTCCAGTAACACCAGTTTCTAGTGTTGACATGCTCCCACCAGTATGCGTCACATCGAAGTCATTACCGGCTGCGCCTGCATAGGTTCCAGTCGATTTAGCCTCAAATGTTAAAGTATCACCATTATTTGTTATGGTGTAGTTACTTGTAATACCGGTATTATTACTCAATAAATCAAATATTGCTTTTGTATTTGCAACTTTATCGCCAGTTACAGGAGTAAAATCAGCGGCAGTATAAGTTATTGTACCAAGAGTGCCGCCAAAGTTAAAAGATACACTCCCAGAAGGTGTGTCTACCCCAGTAACACCATCTTTATCTCGAACTACAGAACTACCTGTATTATTGGTATCTGAATGGACCGCCAAGTTGTTACCGACAACTCCTGCATAAGTTGTATTCGATTTAGCCTCAAATGTTAATGTTGAACCATTACTTGTTACAATCCAATTATCTGTTACATCGTTATCACCAAGTAATGCGCTAAATATTGCAGCAGTATTTTGTTCTTTTGTATTAGCCTCTGCTACTCCCGATGTGCCTTCGGTAAATGAAACCTCCGCAGTACCGTCTCCGTCAAAATCAAGAGCAAAAACTTGGCCGCTAGTAAAAGTACCAACATCAATTGTATACTTAGCTAATACTTCTTCTGTTGTTCCTGTAAAAGTTCCAATATCAACAGTATGCTTGGCTGATACCTCGGCTGCGCCTACCTCTAAAGTAACAATCTCTACATTAGCAGCAATTGCTTCGGTTCCACCTTTTAATGTTGAACCACTAATTGTTGCATTATGTTTAATATCTTCAGCACCGCCACTTAAAAGTTTCTGTGTATTAAACTCGGTCGTATTGCCAATTCTGTTGATTTCAGATGTTAACTGATCTAGTTCATTTTGAATCTCTGTCCTATCAAGATCAGCATTGGTATCATTACCGGCCTGTACAGCTAATTCTCTCATCCTTTGCAGAATTGCTTGGGTTTCAATTAATGCACCTTCAGCCGTTTGAATTAAAGAAATACCGTCTTGGGAATTTCTTGATGCTTGGTTAAGTCCTCTAATTTGCCCTCTCATTTTTTCTGAAATAGCAAGACCTGCTGCATCATCTGCTGCATTATTAATTCTAAATCCTGATGAAAGCTTTTCCATTGATTTTGAAGCATTAGCTTGTGTAGCACCCAATTGACGATAGGTGTTTAAAGCTGCAATGTTGTGATTAATTCTCATGGTTTTTCCTCCCTAGATTTTATTTTTTGCGAACATCCTTTTTCGCAAACTGTTCCTCCATAAGCCTATGGCCACCTTGACTTATGTAAGGATATATAGACTAAAGGGACGAGTAAGTTACCCTTTTTCCAGCATCCATGCTGGTTAATAAGGTATGTACTCGTCCCTGAAATCCCATTTGTATTTAATTATAAAATTACTATCTAGTGTTTAGAGAAGCTTTTCTCGCCTCGTAAACTTCCCCACGAACAATACTTAATTCTTTGGGAGCCTCAATAGCAAAACGCAGTGCTCCTTTATCACTTTTTACCACCTTTACTTTAATATCCTTACCTATCATTACATACTCCCCTGGCTTTCTACCCAAAACCAACATCTTGTTTTTCCTCCCCGCAGATATTTTTTTATTACAAGTTAACAATACTTATAAGGAAAACTTTTTTGTTATTCGCTATTACGGAAATTAATTGGCTAAGGTGAAATATAATTTCCTGTAAATAAAAAAAAGACGATTTATTATGCCTACCCCTTTGCCTCCTGCAAAGAAAGTAGCACCTAATAAATCGTCCTTGATTTAAAAAAATATTTATTTTTCCCTTTATTATTTATATCGTGTAGTGGCAAAAAAAATTTAGTATTTTTAAAAAAAATTGAACTAATTATGAGAAACCTTATAAGATTCTCGTAATTAGTTCAATCTTAATAACTTCACATCTATTTATCCTATTTTCTTTCATTTATCCTCCATTGCTTCAAATATTTCTCCCCGAACTATACTTACTTCCTTTGGTGCATCAATGGCCAACCTTAAGTCTCCGTTTTCACTTCTCACAACTTTTACGATTATCGAGTCCCCAATTACAATATATTCCCCAGG
>JBMNUR010000094.1:0-10108 GCA_050946395.1 Peptococcales bacterium | reverse complement strand
ACATACTTGATCTCAGCCATGGAAAGGTTGTAAGAAGCCAGCTTTTTCTCCACCCTCTTCAAGCCGTTCTCATATCCGGTGTCGATCATCACAAGCCCTATCGGCGCCCGGTACACGTAGACATTCATGATTCTGTTTCCGACATTGATGATGTTCATGGCTCTCCTCATTCATAATCAATTCTCCTAGGCATGACATAGTTGAAAAAGTCTACACCAAACACTGTGATCAGCTTCGCTCTTCTTCCCAGATACGTGGTTTCTCTTTGGCGGGAGCATGTCTCTTCAGCCCGCAAGCCCCCTTGACGAAAAACACCATTCCACTGACGGCAAGCATCGACCCGAAAATGACGGCGATCCACGTTGCCGTAGGATTGCCTTTTGCATATCCGAACGGTTGAGCCAGCAGCACCACCCCGAACGTAACCTGTGATATTCCTACGCTTAAAAAATGTGTATAGCGTTTTTTTGCTTGTTTGCCGATATCAACACTTCCCGTATACAGCTCCAGCGGACCATGGGATCTGTTCTTGCGCAGATATACCCTTCCGCCGTACTCGCCGGCGACACTGATTCCGCTTTCCTCCAGAAAATCAAAATAATCTTTTTTCTTTGACCCAGAAAACCCCGGAATGTCAATTTTGTACTGATACTTCGCAGGTGAAACATCTTCGAACTCATATTCGCCATGATTGTACCCTATGAGCATAAGACCGTTTTCACCCTGCCGATTCAACCACTCTTCCTCTTTATTGATATCCAAAAAGGTTTTTTTGACTCTTGTTTTCACTTCCCTTCCCCTCTTACATCCTGTGCATGTCTTATCAGTTCTTCCAGGCGAGCGAGTTCCATCGCAAAGTATTCTTTTCCCTTGTCCGTGATGATGTATTCGTTTTTCCTCTCTCGAGGATCACTGTCCAACTGTCTTATCCATTTCTTCTTTTGCAGATTATCCAAAGCTCCATAGAGGGTGCCGGCCCCGATTCTGACGCGGTTGTCAGTCATTTCCGCAATATCTTTCATCAGGGCATACCCATGTGCCGGACGATGAAGGCAAAGCAGAATATAGTATACGGATTCCGCCAAAGCGCGGTTGTTTGCTGCTTTTTTCATTCCCTCCTCCATTGTTGCATCTCACGATATATTACGTTTACCGATATATTACGTTTATAGATATATCTCAAAACGTAACATCAGTCAATAGACTCACCTATGGATTTATAGATTTCCGACTAACGTTCATCACCTGTCCGATTTGAGGAAACCGTCAAGATGGTTCTTTACAATGACCTGTTTCCGGAAATCCAACATGTACTTTTTCGGGTTACATCAAGGTTTTAAGCATCCAAGCGGTATTACATACACACCGTCATGTCTTTGATAGGCCATTCGAGCATTTTTCAACATCATGAGGAAAGCCGGTTTACGAGTGGATATAGTTGCTAATTTCAGTACATTGGCACTTGCCTTGTCGACTTTGTTTTTCCCCCAACTTCACCTCTATTCCTTCCCACCTTCCATCATTCAACTCAACAATCAAATCTACTTCAAGGTCTGTTGTATCGTATGGTAATACACTGTTCCTTCAATTTCTTCCGCATACACCCGATCTCATCGTAATACGATATTACCAAAAAATTAAACCATATAGTACCAATAAATACATCATATCAATACCAAGAATTTTGTGTCTTTATTATCAATGATGTGCAGAGAATTTACTAAACGTTATCAATGGTGCCATCATTAGTGCCAGCACCAATACAAAATATCACGACCTACTCCAAGAATTTCAAGCTTAGCGGAAGTTCTGAAAACACCCTTCATCAATCAGACACATTGGAGTTTATTGTGCAAAGTGATAAACCATGATGTAGTCTTGCTCATTATGATCAACCATATCAAAGCCAGAATTCGACTCGGTCTCGGTCTCAAACGACGGAAGCCGGATATGATGTTGCGATTGCTGAACTTGAGACACCCCATGCTGAGTGGAAAGTCCTGCGAGGATGTCCTGGATTTTGTAAAAAACGGCTTAGAGCAAGTCATCCAACCTTTTGCCTTCTCGGATGCGTTCACGATAGCTCATCAGCGTTCTGTCTAATTCCATGATGTTTTTCAAATGTATTTTTTCGGTTTCGCTGGTCTCTATGACACGACTGATTCCTCCGTTTTTAATGATCAATCGTTTGTTTCCTGTAAGAGCCAACAAGGGATCATGGGTAGCGATCAAAACTATTTTATTTTGATCAATCAAAAGTTTTAAAGCCTTGACCCTATCTATTCCGGCATTTTCAATCTCATCAATCAAGACTATGGGAGATGAACTTAACAGTGCCGTATCAGCAACCATCAAGGCTCTAGCTTGACCACCACTCAACGAAGTGAGCGGAGTATCGGATTCAAAAGGTTCTCCTGCCAATTCGTTGGCATATTGAATAACCGATTCGGCTTTCTCGGATGCATTCTCGGACATTCGGCTGTAGGCATGAAGTCTTACAAAATCTTCCACATTGATATCCATTACAAAATTCATGTTTTGGGATAGTTGCGCTACCAAGTTATGCTCAATTGAAAAACGCCAGTTTTCCGGAGGAATTGAATCATTGATCAAGATTTGTCTGCCCGTCGGCGTATCTTTTTGAGCCATCCACTCGATATCCGCCAGCAATCTGCTCTTTCCCGAACCGGTCGGTCCGACGATACAGATTATTTCTCCCTTTTTGATGACTAGTTCCGTTTGCTCGCTTTGTCCGGACTTATCGGTTCCTCCCATGATCGTCAAGCTTTCTATTTTCAATTCCGTGTCTTGATTACGATGTTGCATGCGTGCCATGAAGGCTTTGAAGTGTTCAAGCAGACCCTCATGATCCATGCCCATATCCTCTAAAAACAAATAGGGAAGACCGTGAATGTAATCCGTCACCGTTTGTTCTGTATTTCCTATGGTAAGACCGTTGATGTCAAAAAAATCATGCGCATAGGGATACCTTGAAAGCAGTTCCGCAATAGTCAGATTTTCCATGTGCTCCACCTTGCTAATCCAACACCATTCTTCGTACATTTCCTTTCTGCTTCTCTTTGCCTAATTGGGTTTCTCCCAGACAATATGAGCATAACGCCGCGGGCATGCTCATTCTGATTCGTTCACCTTTTAAACTTTCAACAGGTGATGCATGTTCCATAACGGCGGCCAGTTGACCGGCTCCTTGACCGTTGATGCCGTTGACACTAAGAATCATCGCTTTCGGGTTAGCCTGCCTGACCTTCAAGGCAAAAATTTCTCTTTCGGCCTGAGAAACAATATCTCCCTTTGTGATCACCACGACATCCGCCATTTTAAGCATAGGGCCCATTTTTTTCGGCGTATTGACCCCCATCAGATTATCAATGACACATATCGCTGTGTAGTTTCTGATATGAGGTGAACATCTGTTGCACAAACCTGCGCTTTCGCTGATGAGGATATCATACCCATGTCGAATACCCCAATCCACACAGTCATCTATATTGCTTACAAAAAAATGGTCAGGGCATACATTACCCGATAATCCGACTTTCGCGTCTATGCCGTAAGCAGCATATAACTCATCATCATCGGTAGTTAAACAGTCAAATTTCAAGACAGCCACCTTCAATGATTTTGGCTGTAGAACTTCCATGGCCCTCAGGATCGCTGACGTTTTTCCGGAAGAAGGCGGCCCCGAAACGGTAAGAAATTTCATACATACCCCCTTTTCAAAGATTACTCATGCATAGAGCTCTCTCGCGACCTCTTTGATGCAGCAGAAATAAAAAAGGGAGCACCTAAGGTGGAGATTATCATGCCGACCGATAATTCCACAGGTTGAAATGTCGTTCTCGCCATTGTATCCGGTACCGTCAATAAAACACCTCCGAATATTGCAGATGACGGAACCGGATATCCATGGTCACCACCGACAAACAGCCTGGCCGAGTTCGGAGCGATAAGATCGACAAAACCTGCAGTTCCCGCAACACTGACCGCACGTCCTGCCATGACACATTCGCTTAAAATGCTTTTACACAATAATGATCCTACTGCCGAAGCCACAATTAATCGGCCCTTTGGTATTCCTCTCTTTGTCCATCAAGACAGTTTTCATAGTTACTTTCTGATTTCAACCCAGCGTCCGCCACCTTCATCTTCAGATAAGACTCTATAATTGCTTAAACCCGCCTTTTCCACGATTTTCTTGAATTCTTCAATATCAGGCCTTGTCTCCATACGTTCTTTCAAGCCTTTGCGGATAGATTTTTGCAATCGCGCTCTCATGCTTGGTGGGAGGTATCTGCCCAGACCGCCACCTACGATGGCAACGCCTCCCGGTTTTACTATTCTTTCTATTTCTTTTAAAGCTTTTTCAGGCTGTTTCCAAAACCACACCGAACCTCTGCTCATAATGAAATCGAAACTACCGTCTTCCATCGGTAATTCATGAACGTCCGCTAGTATATAATCGACTTCATTATCAACATCCAATTCTTCGAAATTGTTCTTGGCCGTATTCAAAGCATCTTGATCGATGTCCAAAAAAACGATTTTCATATTTGTAATTTTCGCCAACTCCATACCGAGCCAACCGGGACCCGCGCCGATATCCAAGGCAATACCGTCCATCAGATCGTAATCATCAACGAATTGTTGGATCAAAAGCGGATACATGGGTTTTAATTCAGCATAATTGTCATTACCTCTAAGCATTTGCTGCTCCTTCCCGCTTTATACCGTATACCTATCAAAATCCGCCACGGCATCCAAATAAAAATCCCAGCCTTGCCAATCTGCAAGCTGTTTCATATCTTGGGCTGTCCCACACAACGGAACTCCCTCTTTTACGGTCCAGGCATCCTGATTTGAAAGATACGTCTGCATTTCCGGATCTGTAAGTATATCGGCAAACGTCATCAGGCTCTTCCTTGTTCCCTGCTTCCAAGCAATGACTTGCGGCAGCGGGATGTAGCCCTCTCTCGGTTCATTGATTCTTACTCTGCCTTGTTGCCCTACACCGGCAAAAGATAACAGAGTCATAGCCATGTCATATTCGCCGGAAGCCACAGCTTTGAGGATGTTTGCAGGTGTACCGCTATACGTAACTCTTTTTTCAAACCTTGCAAATTGTTCAGGGAAATTTACCTTTAGATAAGCCCCCACAGCTCTGCTGAGCGGTTTGTCCCTATCGGGGAACAGCACCGTATACCGATCATCAAGCAAGTCTTCCCATGACCGGAGCAACGCATCTTCTTTCACATTGTCAGCATTATAGATCATCGTCAGCGGTGTCACTGAAATCGGATAGAAAATTCCGAGAGGGTCAGTCAATGCATTCAACTCTTCCCGTAAAGGATTACGTTCTGCATACTCACCGGCGAACTTTGATAAAATACGGATCCTTTCCTCTTTTTCCAAAGATGCAAATTCCGTTACATTCGCTACCATAACATCCGGCATTATTCCCTTCTCGATCGAAGGCACCAGCCATTCCTCGGTGCATTCCGAATCATATTCCGGATCATGCGGTGTAAACAGTTGAATTGTTTCTCCAACTTCTTCTTCAAGTTTTCCGAGCCTTGCTTTTATATAAGCCGACATCCATCCACGAACGTTAACCGTCGTATGTAACATAAAGCGAATCAAGCAAGCCACCTCCTCGTACCATTAAGCGTTTTGAAACTCTTTTCGACAATTCATCACCGCCAACCTTCTTGACCCACCCTCTTTTGCCAGCCGGAGCAACGCTATCTAATGTATTAAAAGTTAGCAATATCTAACTTAATTGTCAAGAATACTTTTGGGTATGGAAAAGGCCGCTTCGAGAGATTCGAAACGGCCTGATACTTTCCATTATGAATCAACCGACAAGCTTCGCACCCAATGCGCGGCATGCTGAAAGATCGTCATCCTCGGGGGGGGGAGGTGACAGATGAGTCCGTCAGCGACCATCTTGGCACCTAGGCCTTCGACCTCCTCCTGCCAATTCCTCATCCACTCGCCATCACCCCAGTCGTAGGAACCGAAGAGGGCGACCTTCTTGCCGGAGAGCAGTCCCTTGATGCTTTCGTACATGGGTTCAAACTCAAAGTCTTCCAACACTTCGTCACCCATGGAAGGGCAACCAAGAGCAAAAGCCTCATACTCCGCCGCCAAGTCGGCATTGAACTCGGAAGCCGTGAACAGCTTACCATGTGATGCCTTGGCAATCTCTTCGGCCATAAGCTCGGTATTGCCAGTTCCGCTCCAGTAAACTACTGCAATTTTGGACATTTCAAATCCTCCTCCAGTAAAACCTATCTAATCAGCCAGTATCAGCTGTAAAACGCTTTGTCCTTGTCGAAGACATTCAAGGCAATGTTCTCGACACTGTTTATATTCTTCAAACTTCTCTTTCGCATCCCCAAGATCCCCATAGACCTTCCACAGCCCACACAGGGTATAGTTCCTCCCCTTGTTTTTGATGAAGCCTTTTACATCATCCAGAGGGTAGCCAAGGAACAGGCCGATTTCGTGGGGGAACCCATGACCATCCTTAAACCGATCCATGAGGAATGAAACATTGTTTTCGTGTCCTTGGTCCACGGGATACCCAAGGGAGCAGAGTATGCACCGAGGCTCGACCTGAGAGAGCAGCTTCTCTATCATCTTGGGGCGATAGACCAGAATTCTCTAGGCTGAACCATGGCCAGAAATCGATCTGACCCTGACACCCTTCTTTGCCAGGTTACGATCATACGAACTGAGAGATTTTGTGAAGCTCGATTCGGATGCCGGGCGATAAGTGAAGATACTTCCACTCTTAATGCCTTTCAGGGTTGGGGAGGAATAGCGTACAAGCAATTCTTCGAACGTACTACCCATATGGCCTCCCTGATACTCTCATTTTTCAAAAGTTGGCTTATGCTAACTTGACACGCACTGTCAATAGGAGCCTTTTTAATGAAAGCTGTAACTTTTAGCTTTCAAGGGCTCCTGAAAAGGAAGTCTGAATGATCATAACGTCCTATCCGGAATCCATTAGCACGATGTATCGGTGCGTTTGGGTAATGCTTTTCACATCCTTGAAGATGAATTGCTGCATTTCTCATCTGCTTGCTGATTTTTTTGATTACTTTATGACCCTCTTCAGCACCATCGCAATAAAAGTCAGTGCCGTGTAGAATAAAACGCCCTTGTTGCTGAGCAGGTCCTTTATGGTCTGCTTGTCCAGGATGCCCGGTGCGTCGTCCGTTACGACTTTTTTTCTGTTTTTAATAAATAGTATGAGACCGGTCACGCCCAGTCCCATGATGAGAACCGAATAGACTGCCAGCGCCTTTATTGAAGTGTCGAGCAGCAGCTGTATCATGACGCTGTTAAAAAGATTGGATACGGCATGCATAAGAATTGCTAAAACAACGCTACCCGATTTGACTGTGAGATATGCCCATATTAGACCCAAGATGAACGTATAACAAATGTGCACGAAGCCGATAGACACCCCGTGCAAAATGGCAAAGCAATAGGCTGATGCCAGGATATAAAGCCTTTCCCCATACTTTAGCAGCCTTGTTGCAAACAGGTGCCTAAAGACAAACTCCTCAACAACCGGATTAAATACAAGGAGCATAAACAACATGGATGAGGTCATCGGCAGTGTTTTGGTTGAAGAACTGGTACCACCAAAAATTGAAATTGCTATTGACAGGACATTCAAAACCATAAAGGCGGTACATTGCAGCAAAAAACATAGAAAAACGGTTTTGATTGGGACTTTGCTTTTTTCTTTGTGGACGTATGGATGTTTGGATACATTCTTGGTGATCAAAGCAAACAAGCCCAGCCCGGCCCCATACAGTACCGCAAGACCGGCCACGCCCCTTGTTTCCTCCGAAAAAGGCAGGTGTGGTCTTGCAACCATCGAATACAGCCAGTACAGGCCGAACATCACGGCGATGCCAAGAGCTGCTTTTTCCAGATCTTTTGCCTTGTTGGTCATGAATGTGCCCTCCTGCTTGCCAAAAAGCCGGTTCCCGCAGAGTCCGGAACCCATCTCTCATCAAATATTATTTTTACACTGAATGCAATTGCTGAGAATGGGGTTTCATCGTCTATATGGCCGTAATCATGAAGATCGCTTGCATTCATTTCACAAGCTATTTCAACTCATCATTGTCAAATCTTCTCGGGGAATGGTAACAATTGAGTGCCATTATCCTGTCAGGACTGGATGAACCGGCTATCCAATATCAATTATGCTTGTGGACATTCATTCTTTCCCTCCCGAGCCGGGTCCACTATGATTCCTGAACCCCAGGGCGCCTCGTGAATGTAAAATCACAGACGTCATCGCCATACCCCAGGGTATGATTTCTTTCAAATTTCATTTTTATCATATCGCCGAACACCACCCAATCACCGTCGCAAAACATCGTGCACAGTTCAGGACATTGATAAAAGTCGCATAAATCTTTGTATAGGCACTTTGTGATGTCGAATCTGAACATGTCTTTATCGTTCCTTTTAATCTCGGAAACCCACAAGTCCGCCCTCAATCCGATTGAAAAGACTTTTCTGAACAATGCATATCCCCACTCATATCCGCTCAAAAACTTCATGAGTTTTGAGGCTCCTTCTATTTTTGCATGAAAACTGTTCGTCACATGTACCAAGGCATCTTCTCCACCGATATGCTGTTTTATGGAAAGATACAAAGCAATTCTTGGTAATATCAACTTTTTTGCCTTCTTAAACTGCGTAGGTGAAAGCCTCTGCTCTTGCTCGCTGTACATTTGGTTCAGCATTGCAGAATAACTCTCCTCTATGCTGTCGGAAATGTTCGAATCGAATATTCGGTACAATCTTTTTTTCATATCATTGTTCATCGTGATTCCCACACCAACGTTCTTTCGCTTTTATACACACAGGTTGCATTGGATCATGTCATGAAATTACAGATTTCGGACAGCATTCTCTTTGATTCCGGAAATGCGGAGGCAAGCACCCAATCGTGACAATGGATTTCGCCATTGTAGACAGCGAGGTCCGTACCTGCACCTCTCATTGTTTCGACGAGCTCCTCAATCGCTCCGGCAAACATCTCCCTACCGCCATAGATGAGCATCGTTTTGGGAAACCTGCTGAAATCAACGAAAGAAATGTTGATATCGGGATCTTTCATGTCCATGTCTTTACCCCAACAAGCGGCTATGTTCCTGATCAGATTCAGAGAAAGAAGGATGTCATGTTCCTCATATTTCGACATATATTTCTCTATTTCATCGATTCTCGGCACCGGAGAAATCAGGATGGCACCTTTCATTTTTTCAACTCCGCCACTGCACAATGCGGCGGACAGATTCGCTCCGGCACTGTCCCCGATGATATAGTACTTGCGTGACCGGGTTTCCCGTATAGTGTGTCGATACCATGCTTTCAACCATTTCACAGCCTCTTTCGCATTAGCCTTTGGTGCACGTGGATACATGACAAAATACAGAAGGCACCCTACCCTCTTTGAAAGTGTTACCGCCATATCGAAATGCAGTGCCGTAGGCGGCATCATGCCTCCGCCACCATGGAGGAAAATCATGGCCTTGTCTTGGTCCATGTTCCCCTTTGGAGAAATGGTATAGATCGGCCGGTCTTGATATATTTGCTTGTGAATATGAACGCGTCTCCTATATTTTGCAGGAAAGTCAACCGACTCTCTCTGCGACCAGATTTGTTGTTCCATATACCTTTTTACCATTCCGTTTACCCTGCGATTGGCAAAATCGAGTACCGCATTGGACACGGAATACAGCTTGCTGGGTCGAATCGAGATGCTATCACCAGACGTTTTCCACGGATCCATCATACCTGAATCACCGTATGGCTCTTGTTCCATGGTCTGATTTTTTCGCCAAAACCGCAATCCATGGATTTGACTGATGATGATATGACACAATCTCTTGGAATCCTACATGTCTAAGCGCTGCTTCAATTTCCTCTTTCGTGTAACACTTCATGCCGTCGATAATCTTTTCAAACTTAAGAGAAGCGCTGTCCGTACCGTCGGACTCGTTTACAATCAGAAAGACTCCGTCATTTTCAAGTACGCGAAAAACCTCCG
>JBMNUR010000093.1:0-10123 GCA_050946395.1 Peptococcales bacterium | reverse complement strand
AACTCCCTTTAATGAGCTTGTGGTAGTTTTTATAAGAAAGTAAGACCTATTATAACCTATTGCCTAAAATAAGGGTATTTTAGATATTGACTCCCTATTTTAGCCATTTGCTTTTAAATTTGACTAGATGTAAAATTAAAGCAAATGATAGTGATTATCAATTAGGAGGTGTTGAATAATGGGATTTTTTGATGATGAAGTTGCTAAAATCCGAATGGAAAAGGCCCTTAAAGAATTTGAGAATTTACGAAAACCTACTAAACGTATAACTAAAATGGATTTAGTGAATAGTTTTAAAAAAGGTGAGAATAGTTATTACTAGTAACTATCTCACCTTTTCCCTTGCACTATAGGTTCGTGTAGATATAATTAATCCTGCCCCTCAATTGATCCTAAACCATGAGTCATAAAGCGTTCCTTTAGATGTTTTACCGTCTTCGCAGATACTCCCAATTCCTTGGCCATTTCGGTATCAGACTTATCTTTTTCAATACCAGAAATCAAATTATCCATATTTACGCCAACTTCCTCACACATAAACTTGAGGCTTGGTTCCCTACTCCACGGCGCACCCCTAAACCCTTGGGTATATTCAGTAGGGCCTTGTTCATACTTAACTGTCACACCTTCAGCATCCATACTTTCTAAAGTAGCGGATCCTTCCTCCGTGGGAACAAATACATTACCTTTAATGTTTTTATTCGTTTCCGGAGTATTGGGCTTGTTACCTAACATATATTTTCCTCCTTTCTTAATTACTTAACATTAGTCTGTCAAGTTTCAGAGGAAAATATTAATAGAAAGTCAAAGGTACACTTAAGACCAGTAATTTTAGTTGAATTGCGCATCAAGGATAATTATCTGTTCACTGCCTACTTTAATGGCTGTAATAAAAGGCTCTAAATTTATAATTTGTTCTTTAGATAATTCATTAGTAGCAAAAACAAATTCACCTTCTACTTTAAGACTTCCTTTTGCTGTAATAGTTTTTTCTACGGCAATTTGCATATTTTCGGTGATAACCTTATCTATAATTCCTCTGCCTAAAACTGGTTCAATCCATTCAATATAAGTGTCACTATCATCTTCGTTTGTTAAATTTATTGCATATGTTACACGATGCAAATTAGTATTTGTATTATCTACTGCGCCTAAGCCTGTTGACATACTATAAATTTGTAGCCTACTTTTTTCCTTTACTTCATTATTTACTTTAAATAAATTTGGACAACCTAATAAAAATAAAGAAATAAATAAAATAAGGCAAATGAATATTTTTATCTTATGTTTACCAATCACCCTGGCCCTCCTCCTTAACGGCATTTGACAAATTTGGGAGCTAAATACAAAATATCGCAATTATAGCTTTATTATAGGACTCATTTAAAAGCCAAAAGGTTCCACTCCTTTCATGTTGTTCCGAATATTTTTTTACAATATAATTGATATATTATTTTTCTAAGGAGTCAATTTAATGAGCGGAGTATTTTATGCATTATTAGTTGCATACGGTTATGCCAGTAGTAACATCTATATGAAAAAAGGAATGGAAAATGGATCTAAAGACATTGGGGTTTTTATCACCCTAATTGTGAATTTTGCCCTAGCCTTACCTTTTGCCGTATATGTTCTTTTTAAAAACCCAGATATTTTAAATTTCTCTGGTATTTTTTTATTTATTATTTCGGGGATTCTTGGCCCCATTTTAGGAAGATTGACTTTTTATACGGCCATTAACCATGTACCAATCACTGTCGCCTCCTCAATTAAAATCACAGCTCCCTTTTTTGCGGCTATTATTGCTTTTTTGCTTTTAGGAGAAACCTTGAGCATTAGGGTTATGTTGGGTATGTTAATTGTCATTTTTGCCCTGTATCAACTTTCCAAGGCTAGAAATGACCCTAACAAAAAATCGACAGGAAATGCACTAAAATTGGGTATTACTTTTGCCCTCCTGTCAGCTTTATCTTTTGCCAGTGGCAATGTTATTCGAAAATTTAGTTTGCAGTATATAGATTCAGCGGTATTAGGTCTAGCAATTAGTACTTTTAGTTCCTTAATATTTTATTTAATTTATCTTGGTATTAAAGGTCGCTTTACAGAACTTAAAGAAACACCACCGGAAGCCGGAAAAAATTTTATAATAGGTGGCATATTTACCACCATCGCCACCTTCTGCTACTTTCTTGCCTTGAAAACTATTCCTGTGGCCATAACTGTAACATTGGCAAATATCGAACCTATCTTTGTCATGTTACTAGGTAGATATATCTATAAACTACCGGAAGAAAAATTAAACGGTCAAATCCTTGCTTGTCTTGGAATGATTTTTCTGGGGATATTGATTATTACTTTTAAAGGATAAAGAAAGACTTCGCGTACCTACAGAAGCTACAGGATTACAGTAACTCAAGGAACTACAGTACGTACAGTTCTTTAGTCGTAAAAAAAGGAAACTCGGCGGTCGCCGAGTTTTTTATTCATTACGGATAGCGGAAATTGGGCTCAAACGTACGGCTCGGTTAGCGGGGTAAAGTCCAGCCACTACACCAATTAAAATAGAAAAACCTAAAGCGAATAAAGCCAACCAAGGTGGTATCACTGAAAGAGAATTGGCCATATCTCCGGGCGGCATACCCTGATTGATAAAACCGGATGCAAAATGATTAATTACCTTAGAAGTGCCATAACTTATACCTAAACCAAAAATCCCGCCCATAAGACCAATAAGCCCTGCTTCTGTTAAAAAGAGCATCCGAATATCAAAGAATGAGGCACCGATAACCTTCATTATACCGATTTCTTTAGTCCGTTCATAAATCGACATAATCATGGTATTAATGATACCCAAAGCCGCAACCAATAAGGTGATACTACCGATTCCTCCTAAGATTGCCTGGATAGTCTTAGAAGTCTTTTCTATTCCTTCTAAACTATCCGCCATGGAATAGGATTGGTAGCCTCTTTCCTTCAAGATTTTTGAAACCTCTTTGGTAGCATCCACATCTTTAGTCCTGACCCAAATAAATTCATAATCATCAGGAGAAGGACCTTGATCTCTGGATGAACGAGAATTGGATACACGGCTTCCGCCTCTTATTCCCATTTCCATTGCCATCCTGGGATCGCCACCAGAACGAGCTCCCCCCATCATAAACTCTCTTATTCTTTTAATTTCTTCAATAGGTCCATAAGCCTGCCAAGACTTATCCCGGGCTTTATCACTTAGGACACCTACCACTGTAAAATTGTATACTTTTTTTTGACCGTTACGGTTATTAATCTCCATGGAGATTCTTTGATTCATCATCTCTAAGGTCTTTGAATCCTGCCCGCCCATGGCATTCATCATAACCCTGCCTCCACCGCGTCCCGAGCGCATCATTTCCATTTCTCGACGGTCCCGAAAATTTTGACCTACTTCCCAGCCAAGAACAATATTGAATCGATCCTCACCATCTAAAAGGCGGCCTTCTGCTGTTTCAAATTCAAATTGAGGCATTTCTGCAGGGTCAATACCTACGATATTGAGATAACCCTCTTTACGCCCCCATAAAGCTCTCCCTCCCATATTAAACCCCGGCGAAACAGCAGTCACACCGGGAAGAGCCTTTATCTCATTCACAGCATCATCATTTAAAGGATTAGCTTGACCGATAGGGTTCCCTTCCTCATCAAAATTCATACCTGAGTATATCTCAATTTGGTTTAAGCTTCCCCATTGTTCCATATTACGCCTTTGGGATTCATTGAGACCTATTCCTAAGGAAATCATAACAATTATTGAGGTAGTGCCGATCAGTACCCCCAAAACCGTTAAAAAAGTTCTAACTTTCCGGCGCCATAAATTTTTATAGGCCATTTTAAAAATATCAATTTTATACATCTAAAAATTCCCCATTCGCTTTGACTTTACGTCTTAATCGCCAAATAAAGACCCCTTGAATAAGGACAATGAGTAAAAGTACTATAGCTTTCCAATTATTTTTAAATTTTTGTAATAGATTGCCACTATTTCCGTCAGGGCCCATAGGTCCACCGGGCATCCCAGGTCTACCTTCAAAACCACCTGGTCCCATCTCTCCTCCCATAGGTGGTTCAGGTTGCCCTTGGACCTCCAAGGTGAAAGGTTTTTCTACTCTAACTTCTTTATTATTGTTATCAATATAGGTAAATACCACCATACCTTCAAGTTCTCCTTCGGCTTGAGGGATTATCATCGCTTGATAGTAATCACTCATACCGGTTTCCATATTACCTATGTAATAAAGTGCATTTTCTTTCTGAAAATCACCTTCCATATTGACCATAAAGTTACTTAAAGCAACTTTACCCACATTAACAAATTCAGCGGCAACAGGTATTGGTTGACCTACAAAAGCCATCGGCGGTATATCTACCGATAGGACCTCAAACCGACATTCTTGGGTAACGGGAATATTAATCGGTGCACTGGTATCTAATTCCTTACCTTTCTCATCTTCATAAATCATCTTTGCAGAAACGATATGGGTTTTAGCCTGAGCATTAGGATCCACGTATAACGGGATTTCCTTAGTAATTATGGTCTTCCCAGGGATTTTATCAATATAAAAAGTATTACTGCTGTCAACAGGGGAAAAGACCGTGCCTCCAATTTTATCATCGTCAATTTTAGGTACTTCTAAAGATATTTGTACGTTGTTTACATCTTTAGTATTAGTATTTTCGATATAAAGCTTTAGGACCACTGTATTTCCGGCAAGTACTTGTTCATCAGATAGGGTATATTTATTAATTATTACTCGAGGGGTTTTTCCAGTAGTACTAGAATTAACCTTTGGTAAGGGAAGGTTAATAATTGTTGTTTGATCCTTATCTGCCCCATGGGAAAATGTCAATTTTACTTCATTACTATCCCGATGTTCTTCCGCCTCTAAGTTAAAAGAAACCATTCGAGTTTGTTTTCCTTTAACATTTAAAATATGTTGTGTATTGGATAAATCCAGGACGTTAAAATTCTTATTTTCTCCTACTTTTCCATCAATAGCTACACTAACGGAACCAGCTCCGGAATCACTGATATTTTCAAAGATAATAGTAGCTGTAAAAGGCTGTGTTAAATCCGGCTCTTTGGGCTCGAATTGTACTGCTTTTACTATAAACTTAGGTTCAGTAACACCATAGGTAACGGGTACGGTTATTTTAGAATAAATTGTAGAACTTGACTGTAAAGCATTTTTGTAATCCACATTAACCTTGAGATTATAAGGTCTATTTGCAGCGTTATTATCAACCTTCATCTTAATGGCTACGCTCTGGACAGCTTTACTATCTATTTGTTTAATCTCAGGTTCTCCAGATGTATCTACTTTGGAAATAATCCTGCTATTTTTATCTTCATCAACTTCAAATTTAAAATTTAAATCAAATGCAGGCCCGGTACCAATATTTCTAATAACAAAAGATATGTAAAATTCTGATCCGGCAACCACTTCATCAACTTCCACATTTTCAATTATCAGCAGTGGATTAAGACCGGTATCTACAACCGGCATCTCTTCTTCTATTATTTCATTAGTATTAGTTTCTTCTGCCCCAACCGGGATAATGAGTGCGAATATTAAAAACACTGCTAACATTAGGCTAATTGGCTTTTTCATTGATTGCAATTCCTCCTCTTTTTTCCTCACTTACAATATTACCATCTACCATATGGATAATACGATCAGCATAACCTGCCACATCCCAATCATGGGTAACCATGACCAGGGTTTGACCTTTTTCTTTAACAGTTGATGTCAAAAGCTCCATAATTTCTTTAGTGGTCTTAGTATCCAAATTACCCGTAGGTTCATCCGCAAAAAGAATTTTGGGATTATTAATTAAAGCTCTGGCAATACTTACTCTTTGTTGTTGACCACCACTCATCTGACTGGGTTTATTAAGCATCCTTTTGTCCAGTCCTAAAATTTTTAGCATTTCTTTGCCCTTTTTAGTCCGTTCTCTACTCCCCATACCCTGAAGAATTAAAGGAAGAACTGCGTTCTCTAAAGCAGTAAGGGACTCTAGAAGGTTAAAAGATTGGAAAACAAAACCCATCGAACTTCGCCGAAAAGCAGCCATATCTTTTTCTTTTACTTTATTTATTAAAACTTTATTGATTAGGATTTCCCCTTTAGTAGGCCTTTCCAATCCCGACATCATGTTTAATAAGGTTGACTTACCACTACCTGAAGTCCCTACTATAGCGAGAAATTCACCTTTTTCTATCTCTAGGTTAACTCCATTCAAAGCGGTAATTATCTCCGAACCTACTCGATATTTCTTAACAAGATTTCTTACCTCAATTATTGGCACAAAAATTTCACCCCGCTTCTATCTATTACTAAATAGACGTAAAAATTTTCATGAAAGTTCCAATTTATCTTAACATATTTTTTTAGAGAAGTGGCTAGTATTTAGTGTCTAGTTAAATATTATTAAGCCACAGATGAACACAGATAAACACAGATTGCCACGTCGCTATCTTTCCCCTTTTCTAACTTTTCAACCTTCCAACTTTAACGTATACTAAAATAAAGCACAAAACATTGGAGGTTTTAAATTGGAAAAAACAAATTCTGAATTAAAAATCCAGGCCAAAAAAAATCTTGAGGGTAACTGGGGATTAGCGATAATTGCCTGTGTTATTGTCTGGTTATTAACAGCTGCATTTACAGGTAATGGAGCCAGGGATACTTCTCAAGCGGAAAGTTTCATGTCGTTAATAGGGTTCTTTTTGACCGGACCGTTAACTTTTGGCTTAGCTACTATCTATTTAAAATTTGTACGTTCACAAAATACAGAATTTAAGGATTTATTTGGGGGCTTTTCCTATTTTACTAATACTCTGCTTCTTCACTTTATTACCACTATTTTTATCATCCTTTGGTCATTATTGCTAATCATCCCGGGAATTATTGCCTTCTTTCGATACTCAATGGCCTATTATATCATGGTAGATAATCCCGAATTGACTGCTTTAGAGGCTATTAGACAAAGCAAGGAAATGATGAGAGGACAAAAAGGTAGGCTGTTTCTTCTATGGCTAAGCTTTATAGGTTGGTTTTTCCTTGGCCTTATCACCATGGGAATTGGATTTTTATATCTTTTACCCTACTATCAAGCAACCAAAGCCAATTTCTATGAGGAATTAAAAGATAGTTATTTTCCAGATTTACCATACATATAACTATCACCTTTTTTCTCACCTCACATATAATATTGAAGCAAATTTTAGCGAGGTGAGAGTATGCTGCGACTAATGAGAAGTGGTCACATCGAAATCGACCTTTTACGACGTCAATTACATTACTATCAGGGTAACTTCCTAGCAGGTAGTTATCCGATTGCTATCGGAAAACCGGCTACACCTAGCCCGGTAGGTGAGTGGAGTATAATCAATAAAAAAATACTAAATTATGATAGTGTCTTTGGTTCTCGTTGGATGGGCCTTGATAACCCGGGATATGGAATTCATGGTACTAATAATCCTAGTTCAATTGGTAATGCAGTATCCAATGGCTGTATCAGAATGTATAATCACAATGTGGAAGAACTATTTAGTAAGGTTGGCATAGGGACTAGGGTTTACATTCATCAAGGTAACAACAACTATCAACACAATTATGAATATAACTATGAAAATAATTATGAATATAATGAGTATAATGACTATAATGTGACACCTATAAATCCATCACCTACACCTATTTATAAGCCGGCTGAAAGAACTTACCAGATTAAATCCGGTGACACACTTTGGTCAATCTCCCAAAAAATAAATGTTCCCCTAAATGAACTGATTAAAATTAACCCCAATGTTAATCCCAATAATTTAATGGTGGGACAGACGATAAATTTACCGTAGGAAAGTTGGAAGGTTGGGCACAAATATTTAAAGGGCTACCTGTGGTCGCCCTCAATCAAGGGGTAGGCACAAGGCCTACCCCTACAATATTATCCATAGAACATAGACCATCAACTATTGACCTCTTCTTTTCTGGACGCAGGTCACTGACCCAATAACCTGGCCCAACAACTAGTCACCAGTCACTAGTCACTATTTCCATGCCGTGCTGCATTTTGGGCCATTTTCTGCAATAAATCCGCAGCTTTTTTTCTTTCCTCTTGGGAAAATCCACTAGTTAAAATATTTATCCAATCTTCCCAAACCTTTTTTAAAACCGGTTGAATAACTTTAGCCTTTTCCGTCACCTTAATAAGATTTACTCGCTTATCATGAGGGTCTATTTTTTTAACTATATAGCCTTCTATTTCCAGCTTTTTAATAGCCCGGGCTGTGGTACCTTTGTCAATATGAAGTGCTGTGGCCAAATGTTTCTGGCTTATTCCATCCTGGCAAAGTAGAGTAGCCAAAAACATCCCTTGCCCACTACCCAGATTATAAGGTTTAAGATTTTTATCTAAATATGTTTGACCAATTCGATATGTGATAGAAAGCCAACGTCCAATTGATCGTTCTTGCTCATTCATATTTATTCCCCCAATTATTTAGCCGGCTCAGGCACTAGAGTTTCCCGATGTTTGGCATCAAGCTTTTTTAACTCCATTAATAACCAAACAGCTGTTAAAACCGCTGCACCCAAATCAGCTAAAGGCCCGGCATAGAGAATTCCGTCCAAACCGTAAAATCTGGGTAAAATTAATAATAAAGGTATTAACAAAAGGACCTGCCGTGATAAGGTCAAAAACATGGCGGATTTAGGTTTTCCCACTGCTTGGAAGTAGCTAGAGCCAATTATCTGAAAACCTATTATAGGTAATAAAATTAAGAACAAGCTAAGGGCATGGGCACCAAAATTTATTAAAGCCTGGTCCTCCTGATTAAAAAGGGCAATGATTTCCGCTGGATATACTCTAGTAAAAATAAATCCAATAGTTACTATCACCGTAGCGGCTATGCTGGCTAATTTTAGAGCCTCTTTCACTCGATCAAATTTTTGTGCCCCATAATTAAAACCGATAATGGGCTGAGCACCCTGACTTATCCCCACAACGGGCATTATAATTAAGGCTGTGAAACTATGAATAATGCCCATTCCGGCAATTGCAATATCGCCACCATAATTATTTAATGAGTTATTCATAATTACATTTAACAAGCTGGCTGCTATCTGCATTGCAAAGGGTGGAGAACCGATGGCTATAATTTTCCGGACAAAATGAGCTTCTATTTGCAAATTAACTTTCCGGAGTTTTAATAAACTACTACCTGATAAAAAGTAGTAGAACACCCAGAGGGCAGTAATAAATTGGGAGATTATTGTGGCATAAGCCGCTCCTTCCATCCCCCAGTCGAAGATAAAAATAAAGAGATAATCTAAGACAATATTTACTACAGCACCAATAAGCATGGTATACATAGCAACTTGGGGGTTTCCTTCAGCACGAATAAAGTTATTTAAACCAAAACCTAATGTCATAAAAACGTTACCTAATAAAATTATTTGCATATAGGCTTTGGCAAAAGGCAGAACTGTTTCGTCAGACCCAAAAAGAACTAATAATGGTTCCAAAAATATTATACCTACAATAGTTAATAGTAACGCCGTTATAACTAGAAGAACTACAGCATTACCCATAATCTTTTCTGCTTCCTGATTTTTCTTTTCACCTAAGCGAATGGAGATTAAAGCATTAGCACCAAAGGCTATTAACATGGAAAAAGCCATACCGATAATCATAATCGGGAAACTTATGGTAATACCGGCCAGACCTAATCTCCCCACACTATTACCGATAAAAATCCTATCAACAATATTGTATAAAGCGTTAACTAACATGCCGATAATAGCCGGTACAGAAAACTTAAAAAGCAAACGAAGTATCCTTTCTTCACCTAATTGTTTGGCTCGATCCATAAATATCCCCCTTGTATGAACATCTTGATATTGTAATTAGCATGGCTAAATTCTTGAGAAACATGTTTCATATTATATGAAAAAATAGTTGCATGCGCAACTATTTTTCGATGGATTTTGTGTTTATTCTGTGATAATGTCACCTCGTAGTTATTCCGATAAAATGTCACTATGAAGAACGAGGTGCATTATCTTATGTCTCAAAAACAATTAAATAG
>JBMNUR010000092.1:0-10129 GCA_050946395.1 Peptococcales bacterium | reverse complement strand
ATGATGAAGTTTTATGAACAAGCAACAGGTTTAGGTGTAGAAATGAATTTTCAGCATGTTACCGGGTTAGATCTAGAAGGTGATGTTAAAAAGGTTATAGCCGGTGAAACTATTTATGAAACCCGAGCTGTTATTATTGCATCAGGTGCCCGGCCTAAGGTTTTAGGGGTAAATGGAGAGGCAAAATTTCGGGGTAGAGGTGTCTCTTATTGTGCTACGTGTGATGGATTCTTTTTTAAGGATAAAGAGGTTGCCGTAATTGGCGGAGGCGATACCGCTGTAGAAGAGGCTCTTTATCTTAGTAAGATTTGCAAAAAGGTGACCATTATTCACCGGAGGAACGAACTTAGAGCCACAAAAATTCTCCAGGAGCGGGCTTTAAAGAACGAAAAAATCGGTTTTATTTGGGATAGTGTTGTTAATGAAATAAGTGGGCAAGAAAAATTAGAAGAAATTTCTTTGCATAATGTCAAGACTCAAGAAAAAGAGGCTTTAAAGGTAGATGGCGTTTTTGTATTTGTAGGATATATTCCCAATAGTGACTATCTACCTAACCTTGTAAAAATGAATGAGCGTGGTTATGTATTGACTGATGAAAATTTACAAACAAGTATTCCAGGTGTTTTCGCGGTTGGTGATATTCGGGAGAAGAAATTGCGGCAGGTAGCTACCGCTGTGGGTGATGGTGCCCAAGTTATTGTTGGCCTGGATAAATACATGGCTTAATAAGGGAGGGGTATGGGATGACAAGAAAAAGAAAAAACGAGGGCATTAGAAAGGTTGCCTTAATTATATTGGTCTTTTTCCTGGCTTTAGGACTTTTATTACCTTCATTTATGAGTCTTTTTGGTGGTTGGGGTTATTAGCTTCCACTTCACAATTCCCCCTAGAGGATTACTCTAGGGGGTTTTTTATATTTTAAATCATGGACTTTTTGGAACACGGATAAGCAGAGATGGATTTGCTTAATAAGCTTCTGCATTTTTACAGTATTTGGCGTATATGTATAATATATATTCCGTGTTATAATAATCTACTGGTCACTGGCCATTAGTCACTAACAGAGGGGGTGGGGAGTATGCACATTTTAAACAGCCATAAATTTTCAACATTCATAATTTCCATTATTTTGGTTACTTTATTTGTTATTCCGGCTACATGGCCAAAGGTGAAAATTCTAGGTTATAAAGCAATTCGGAATTTATCAAAATATCATTTAAATATAGTTACTAAGGAATTTAGCGAACTATCAGATGAAAATTTCGTTGTGAAATTTAAGCCTATTAATGAAGAAAGTGCTCAGATAGTTTTAGAAAATAGTAATGAAATAATGGGACAAGTGGATAGTTTTTTAAACTACGTGCATCATGAAAAAATCCCTGTAATCGTCTATCCTTCAATGGAAGAACTTAATAGTAGCTTTGGGTGGGATGGGGATAGGAGTCCCATGGGTGTCTATTGGATGGGAAGTATCAGAATCTTAACACCTGAAGCCTGGATAGACGAAGCTGAGAATAAGGCGATAATATTTAAAAATTTGGGGCCTATGGCTCACGAATATACTCACCTGGTAATTGACTATAAAACTAACGGTAACTATACCCGTTGGTTTACCGAAGGTGTAGCCCAATACGTAGAAAGAAAAATTACTGGTTTTACTCTTGATGAGCCTACAGCTGAGGCAAAAATGAACCTGTATCCTTTTAATGTCTTAAATGACACTTTCGATGATCAAAATGATCAGGAATTAGCCTATTGGCAGTCGTTAGTGGCCATTGATTATTTAGTCCAAATTAAAGGTGAAGGGGTAGTCAATCAAATACTTGCTAGATTAGGTCAAGGTCAGGAGTTTAGTCAAGCATTTCAACATATTGTTGGCCAAGATTTAAATACTTTTGAAATAAACCTCCGTGAATACGCAAAAGCCAAATGAACAATAAGGTAACTTACTTCCTGTTCATTTGGCTTTTTTATACTGTAGTAATTTATATACTTTGCAATTTTGCAAAGTGCCAAGGATTACAGTGCTGGAATGCGCGCATTTCTTGTCACATACTGTCTTTCAAGACTATATACTATACTGGTCAATTTTTTGTATTCAAATTAGTAAATAAGGTAAAACTAAATTTAACATGAAGACTAGTTTAAAGTAAGAAATATGGAGGTCGAAGATTTGAATAAAGATAAAAAATTATTAACCAATATACAAGAAGCTTTAAGAGACAAGATGGGTAAAAGTTACCTAGAAATCAATGTAGAAGTAGAAAATGGCTATGTTAGGCTCCATGGTATTGTGGACACTTTGGCTGAAAGGGAATATGCTGCAGAGGTGGTAAGAGATGTACCTTATGTTAAAGGAGTGGATAATGGTCTTACCATTGCTATTGATAATTTTCATGAAGATGATGAAATAGAACACAAGGTATTAGAAAAGTTTATGAATGAATCTGACCTGGATATTAAAAAAATCGGTGTAGAGTGTGATAAAGGTACGATAATTTTGCGGGGGCAAGCCTCTACTTTAGGGGAGGTTGAATTAGCCAAGGAATTAGCGGCACAAGTTCATGGTGTGCGGGAAGTAAGAACATTGGTTAAGTTTAGTGATGATGTGCAAGGAGTAGATGACTCTTCAATTGTTAATGGGGTGGAATTAGCTTTTGCTACCTCCAGAATGGTGGAGGCCGAAGATATCAACACTAGTTGTCATAAAGGGGTAGTAACTTTAGAAGGAATAGTTGATAATAATGAACAAAAGGAAGCGGCTATATATATAGCTAAAACTGTCCCCGGTGTGCGTAAGGTAGTAGAAAAGTTAAGAATGCGTCATGACCATGAGTACGGTGATGGATATTTGACTAATAAATTGCGTAGAGCTTTGAATGAGGAGAACCGGGTTAGCCCGGCTCAAGTAAAAGTTTATGTGGTTAATGAAATAGCATATCTAAGTGGTAAAGTTTATAGTGTAGATGCAAAAAAGGTTGCAGAGGAGGTTGCATATCAAACAAAAGGAATAAAGCGGGTAGTAAATGACATTACAATAGCCTACCACTAGTAGGCGTAAATTAAATTTCATAAGCTGGCTAAAAACGGGTGAGGTTTAGGTATCCCGTTTTTTTTATTTATTAATTGTTTGTTTCATTTTTTTTAAAAGGTTGTCGGAAGGGAGATAAAGAAAGAGTAGCTAACACATTATTTTACCAAGGAGGAGAAAAGGGTGAGAATTGACAAAGAATTATGTATTGATTGTGGAAATTGTGTGATTTACTGCCCCGTAAATGCCATAGTAGAAGAGGAAGGCATAATTGATATTGATTTTCACGAATGCGTGGAATGCGGAAATTGCCTGAGAATGAGCAATTGTCCTACAGATGCTATTTATAGACAGGAGATGGAGTATCCAAGAATCATCCGAGCTGTCATGAGTGATCCTTATGTAGTGGCACCTAATACGGGAATTCCCGGCCGGGGTACTGCGGAAATCAAAACAAATGACGTAACAGGAAGATTTAAGCGAGGATTTATAGGCATGGCCATTGAATTAGGCCGTCCCATAACCGGTGTTTGGATAAGTGATGTAGAAAAGGTAGCTGTGGCTATTGCTAAGCATGGTATTCGTTTTGAAGAGATAAATCCGGTTACAGCAATGATGGTTGATCCTAGTACCGGTAAATTTAAAGAAGAACTTTTAAATGAAAAAGTACTATCTGCTATCTTGGAGTTTGCCATCGAGCCGGAAAAGGTGGCCGGAGTTTTAAAAACATTAGAGGCTGTACAAGATGAGGTAGATTGTGTATTTAGTGTTGATATAGCAAGTAGATGTAATCCTGATTTGAGTGTTCCCCACGAAAAAATAATCCAAGATGCTGGTTATTGGATATCATTAAATGCTAAAACTAACTTAGGGCTTGGTAAGCCTTTGGCGAAGGAGGATTAGGCAATGACCCATACCTTACACCGTACCGGTACTAAAGAGGAATTAACAAAAGACTATATTGTATTTATTATGGCGGAAAGAGGCTATAATTTAGAGGGTTCTAAAGAGAAATATCAAGAGTTTGTAAGAAAAGCCCAGGAACTAGGTGCTATTAAAATCGGTGATGCATTACATGGCAATATCTTAACTCAAAACGGCTTGGATAACCTTTTAGCTAACATAACAGATCAGGCTGCTCCATTGCATGCTATTTTTAATGATATAGAAAAAGTAAAAGAGATGTTTAGCTGGTTAAAAGAGCGGGATTTGGGTTTATCGGCCAATGTTTCCGGTTTAGCCGAACATGTTCATAAGTGTTGTCAAGAAGTAGGGATTAAAAGACATACAGTGGAACATTCCCTGGGACGTTGGGGGAGAATTGAAAAACTTCCCACTGAGGAAGTTTTAAAGGTTCATACAATGTGCGGGCACCAAATGGTTACCGTTGGTATGATTAATCAAGCGGTAGAAGATATTAAAGCAGGACGCAAAACGCCGGAAAAAGCCGCCGATGAATTATACACAAGTTGTGCATGTGGTGTTTTCAATACAGAAAGAGCGGCTAGGTTACTAAAAAGTATGGCGGAATAATTTCCTACGAATAATAACAAGAGACCGTTTGCAAGCAGTAGCTTGTAAACGGTCTTTTTGTTTACAGGGTTATCTATTAGTCAGTTTTTCAAAACATAAAAAAATACAACAAATAAAAAAGGAAATTTGATGATGAATGGCAAAACTATACTATGGTCCGACCGGCGACCTCTTGGGGAATGGATTTACAGGTCATATCACCTATCTGCCTGTTATAACATAAAAGGGTTCTACAAACTTAGGAAAAGAAATAGTTAATGAGGATGTTAAGAAAGGAAAGTGCTGGTAGCATATTTTAGTAATAGATTTGGAGAGTGAATTATGAACATTAAAGAAATGTCTTTACGTCTGCATGAAGAAATTAAAGGGAAATTAAGTGTTGAACCCAAAATTTTTGTTAATACTTTAGATGATTTATCAATAGCTTATACTCCGGGTGTAGGCGAACCTTGTAAGAAAATATTAGAGAATAAAGATGAGGTGTATAAATATACTGGTAAAGGGAACTTTGTCGCAGTAGTATCTGATGGTTCTGCAGTATTAGGACTGGGCAACATTGGACCCGAGGCTGCTTTACCTGTAATGGAAGGTAAGGCTGCACTTTTTAAAGCACTTGCAGGGGTAGATGCATTTCCGGTTTGTTTGGATACTCAAGATGTTGAAGAGCTAATTAAAACCATAAAATACCTTGCTCCTACTTTTGGAGGTATAAATTTAGAAGATATCAGTGCTCCACGCTGTTTTGAAATTGAAGAGCGTTTGAAGAAAGAGCTTGATATTCCCATTTTCCATGATGACCAACATGGTACGGCAGTTTGTGTTTTGGCTGGTTTATATAATAGTTTAAAAATTGTTAAGAAAAATTTAAATGAATTAAAAGTTGTTATAAATGGCGGTGGAGCAGCTGGTATAGCAATTAGTAAAATACTCTTAGAAGCAGGAATTAATGATTTATATTTGGTTGACAAAAATGGCATAATTTGTTCCCAAAATCCGGATACAATGTTAAATAAAGCTCATAAAGAAATCGCAAAGCGGATTAACCCAGCTAATCTTCAGGGTAATTTAGCAGATGCTTTGAAAGGAGCAGATGTTTTCATCGGTGTATCTAGACCAGGTTTAGTTTCAAAGGAAATGATTCAAAGTATGAAAAATGATGCAATTATATTTGCTATGGCTAATCCTGAACCGGAAATATATCCTGAAGAAGCATTAGAGGGAGGAGCTCGTATTATTGGCACAGGTCGTTCCGATTATCCAAACCAAGTTAATAATGTTCTCGCCTTTCCCGGAATATTTAAAGGTGCATTGCAAGTTCGCGCACGAGAAATAAATGAGGCTATGAAAATAGCTGCTGCTAAAGCTATAGCTCAGTGTGTACCTGAAGATAAGTTACATGAAAAGAACATTCTTCCTGAAGCCATTGCCCCTAATGTCGCGCAGCAAGTGGCTTTAGCGGTAGCTCAAGCTGCTAGGGAAACGAAAGTAAACAGAATCTAAACTTAATCTTCATTTAATTAAGTAAAAAATAAAAATGAAAATGAAATAATTGAATTAAAAGAGCTACTACAAGAAAAGTGTAGGTTCCCTTGTAGTAGCTCTCTTAATCTAGACTAGGAGTGTATCTACTTTTAATCTATTCTAAATCTTGATAGAAGACCGGTCTACACCTGGTCCTTTTTTATACTTTAGGAATTTATATACTTTGCAATTTTGCAAGTGTGAAGGATTACAGTGTTGGAATGAGCGCTTTAAGGGAATCGAAAATGCGTGCATTTCTTGTCTTTAGTATTTGTGGCTTGACTACAATAAAGTTTTCTAGATAAAATTAGAGAGAAAATAGCAAAGATTAGTTATGTTAAAAATAATAATGGATGTGAAAATAATTGAGGTTTTGTTCTTTAGCTAGTGGTAGTAGTGGAAACTCTTATTACATAGGCACAAAAAATACTAATATTTTAATTGATGCTGGGATAAGTGGCAAAAGGATTTGTCAGGCATTAGAAAACAAGGTGGGGTTAGTCGGAACCCAGCTTAATGGCATATTTATTACCCATGAACATGTTGATCATATCCAAAGTGTGGGAGTTTTAGCACGTAGATTTAAGACCCCCCTTTATGCTACCCAAGGTACTTGGCAGGCTATGGAGGGGAAAATCGGCAAAGTTGATCCTGAACTTTGTCATACCTTGGATCATACTGGTTCTATGGAAATTGGTGACATAAATATTGAGTGGTTTCCTACTTCCCATGATGCCCATGAACCTGTTGGATTTTTAATCGAAAACGGTGGAAAAACAGTAGGTTTAGCCACTGATACCGGTATGATAAATAGGCAAATGGCGAATGCTTTAAATGATGTAAATTTATTAATTTTGGAAGCAAACCATGATGAGAAAATGCTTTTAACAGGTCCCTATCCAGCTTACTTAAAAAACCGAATTCGTAGTACCAAAGGACATTTGTCTAATACCACAGCAGGTGAGGCTTTACTAGAATTAGTCGGGGAAAAAACTTGTGGGGTTTTTTTGGCCCATCTAAGCCAAGAAAATAATTTACCTAGTTTAGCTTTAGATACTGTAGGGGATATATTAGTTAAGCATAAAATGAGTTATGATTTTAATTTAGAGGTAGCCCCTCGTTCTCAGGCCACATCTTGTGTTAGACTTTAAAAAAGGTTAAGGCTCAGGTTGAGGTTAAGAAGGAAAAACCGCAAAGTATTCGAAAAAAACTCAACCTTAACCTCAGCCTCAGCCTAAATATTGTGCAGCTTGCTGCACAATATTTACTAGATAGGAGGGAAATTATGAGTTATTTTGAACGTGAAGAATATGGAAGAAAACCCAGTAAGCTAGGTTATTTTCTGGTTGCCTTGGTAGCTTCTATCATTGGCGGCATTGTGGCTTTGACTATCGCCCCGGCTATTCTTGGAACAGGTAATTTAGGAATTAATCCGCCTAGTTTAAATCAGCCCAAGCTTCCGCAAATCCCCAGTGGAGGTTTTGATGCTTCCCCTGTGGTAGCTATCGCTGAACAAGTAGGGCCGACAGTAGTTGGGGTAAGTAATCGAGGAGTAGTACAAGACTTCTTTGGCCGGACTAGTGTCCAAGAAAGAGGTAGTGGCTCAGGTGTAATTATCGATTCTCGGGGTTATATAGTAACTAACTATCATGTCATTGATAAAGCCAGTGAGGTTACTGTTAGTCTTGCCGATGGCCGAAAAGTAGAAGCAGAAATAATAGGTTCAGATCCTAGAACAGATTTAGCAGTTTTAAAAATAGATGCCAAAGATTTGCCGGTAGCTGTTTTAGGTGATTCTACAAAAATAAAAGCCGGTGAACTTGTGGTAGCTATCGGGAACCCCTTAGGACTTGAGTTTGCTCGCTCGGTTACTATGGGTGTAGTTAGTGCTACGGAAAGAACTTTAATTATTGAGGATCAAGAGTTCAGCTTGATTCAAACAGATGCGGCAATCAATCCGGGTAATAGTGGCGGAGCTTTGGTAAATAGTCAAGGCCAAGTCATTGGTATCAATAGTGCTAAACTGGTCATCCAAGGAGTAGAAGGCATGGGTTTTGCTATTCCCATTAGTGATGCAAGACCCATTATTGAAGAACTTATTGAAAAGGGATATGTTTCACGACCTTATTTAGGTATTGTCGGTTCAGCTATTGATGAAATAACGGCTAGACGAGCCGGTGTTCCTCAAGGTATCTATATTAGGCAATTAGTGGTAAGGGGTCCAGCCCATAAAGCTGGTTTAAAAGAGCAAGATATTATTACTGCTGTAGATGATAAAGAAGTGAAAGACTTTAATGATTTAACCAAAATTTTAGAAAAGCATAAGCCTGGTGACCAGGTAAAAGTAACTGTGGACCGAGACGGGCAACAGATGGAAATACCCTTGACCTTAGGAGAAATGCCCAAAGAGTAGGTTTTTCTTTGGGGTAAAGATAGTTTTGGCCAGGTACTGTTAAGTTAAGATAGACAATATTTAGCTCAGGAGTAAAAAATGAATATCAAGATAATTGCAGTAGGGAAGCTTAAGGAGAAGTTTTTAAAAGATGGTATAGGTGAGTATTTGAAAAGGCTCAAATCCTATGCTAAGGTAGAGATTACCGAGGTGGCGGAAGAAAAAGAACCTACCAATAGTTCCCCTACAGATGAAATTATAGTCAAAGATAAAGAAGGGGAACGGATTTTAGAAAAGATTAAGCCCGGAGGCTACTTAATAGCTTTAGCTATTGATGGCAAGCAATTATCATCTGAAGAATTAGCTGAAAAACTAGAACAGTTAGCTTTGGAGGGTAAAAGTGATATTACCCTGGTAATTGGCGGTTCACTTGGATTAAGTGATGAGGTCCTTAAAAAAGCTCATTTCCAGCTTTCTTTTTCTAGAATGACCTTTCCTCATCAACTCATGCGCCTAATACTAGTTGAACAAATTTACCGAGCCTTTAAAATCAATAAAGGCGAGAAATATCATAAGTAAGATTAATTATGCCCAGAAGCAAGTGCCTCTGGGCAATAGATTTTTACCTAAAATGAAGAAAATGAAAGGAGGCCTCTATGGGTAAAAAACTGGTATTAGCTGAAAAGCCCTCGGTAGGGAGGGATTTGGCTCGAGTTCTCAATTGTAGTCAAAAAAGCAACGGCTATTTTGAAGGTGGAAGTTATATTGTTACCTGGGCCCTAGGCCATTTAGTTACCTTGGCTGACCCAGAAGAGTATAATAATAAATATAAAACTTGGCAGTTAGAAGATCTGCCCCTACTACCCTCCCCCCTAAAGCTTGTAGTAATTAAACAAAGCAGTAAGCAGTTTCAAACTGTGAAGAACCTAATTAATAGAAAAGATGTGGACGGAATCATTATTGCTACCGATGCCGGAAGGGAGGGTGAGTTAGTAGGGCGGTGGATTTTAGAAAAATGTCAGGTAAAGAAGCCGATTAAAAGGTTATGGATTTCCTCGGTTACTGATAAGGCTATTAAGGAAGGTTTTGCTAAACTCAAGGATGGTAAAGAATATGAGAATTTATATGCCTCTGCGGTAGCTCGAGCTGAAAGTGATTGGCTTGTAGGGATTAATGCCACCCGGGCGTTAACTTGTAAATTTAATGCCCAGCTTTCTTGTGGGCGGGTTCAAACCCCTACACTGGCAATAATCGCCAAAAGGGAAGAAGAAATTAGAAATTTTGAACCTCGAACCTTTTATGGTATTACTGCCATTTCCGACAAATTCAAACTTATCTGGCAAGATGCCCGGACCAAAGATACTAGAATTTTTGATAAAGCTAAATGTGACAAAATATTAGCCACGATTCAGAATAACAAAAGTGCTGTAGTTTCTAATGTTCATAGGATCTACAAGAAAAGTTTTCCCCCTAGTCTTTATGACCTTACAGAATTACAAAGGGATGCCAATCGTATTTTCGGTTATTCTGCCAAGGAAACTCTTTCACTTATGCAAAGGCTTTATGAGAACCATAAGATTTTAACCTATCCCCGGACCGATTCCCGTTATATTTCTACCGATATTGTTGATACTCTTACGGAAAGACTAAAG
>JBMNUR010000091.1:0-10145 GCA_050946395.1 Peptococcales bacterium | reverse complement strand
ACTACTCCATCAATTCGGGCTTTGAAGCGCTCTACCATTTTTTTAAAAAGTCCGATCCGCCAACCGCCATCATATGCGCCAACGACCTCATGGCGATCGGGGCGATGAAAGCCGCAAAGGAACTCCATATGCGGATACCCCAAGATCTCTCGATCATCGGATTTGACAATATCGAGGTGGGAAGCTTCTATTCTCCCCCGCTGACATCAATCAAAGTCCCGTCGTATGATCTTGGCCGACAAGGAGCGGAACTCTTGCTGGAAACCATCAAGGACGGCAAGACGAAAGAACCTATTACCCTGCCGACCGAACTCATCATTCGAAAATCCATCAGCAAGATGATCTAGCACGTTGGATTGGAAACACCGCCCGCATCCCGGAAAGGTAAAATATTTTTTCCGTGTGTTTGCAACAGCGCACTTGAACCGCTTCGGAGGGGTTGTTATATGCAGAAAGCGGATAGGAAATGATGACGGGGAAACATCCATGAATCTGAAAGAACGAGCGATCAAGTTGAAAAAGGATATTCATGCCGTCTATCTCGCGTTGAAGAATAAAGAGACCCCGTTGTTGGCAAAAATCTGCGCTTGGGCAACAGTCGCATATGCATTCTCCCCCATCGACCTCATCCCCGACTTCATTCCGGTGCTGGGCTATCTGGACGACCTGATCATCCTGCCCATGATGGTGGCCTTGACGGTGAAGCTGATTCCACGAGAGATCCTCGAGCAATGCAGAACCGAGTCTGAAGACCTTTGGCAAAATGGGAAACCGAGGAAGTTGATCTATGCTTTGCCGATTGTCGCAATCTGGCTTTTGATTCTGATCATCATCGTCAGAGCGATCTGGTGAACAGCCGACTCGTCTTCCCGTTGCAGTATCGCACATGAGATTTGTTATACTAAAAAACATTTCAATCACACATTAACAGAGCAAGATGTCGGTATGACATTTGTAAGACTCCATAGTGATCAGTCAAAAAGACCTTGATAACACCGATAAAACTACTTATCATTCCAACTAAATACTCAGGATGACAATGTATCGTTACCATAAATTCAGGAGAGTATGATGCTGTATCCAAAAGGAACTCCCAGCCGTGTTCGTGTATCATTGGATGGTATTTGGAATTTTGAACTTGTCCGGCAGAACAAACGGTACAATGCTGCGAAGCCAATGGAATCCGGACGTCCGATGCCTGTCCCATCCGCTTATAACGACATCTATGAAGGCCGTGATATCCGCGACCATGTAGGCATGGTGGTGTATGAACGTTTCTTTGATGTCCCCAAGGCCATCTGCGGTGGGGAACTTCTGCTGGTTTTCGGTGCAGTCGCCCATAAGGCGAACGTGTTCTTGAACGGACAGGAGCTTGGAAGCCACTATGGAGGTTTCCTGCCCTTCTCTTTCAATATCACCGACCTTGTCAAACCCATGGACAACAGGCTCACGGTTCTCGTCGACAACATTGTCGATCACTCGACGCTCCCCTGCGGAACCATCCAGCATAGGACGTTTCCCGGTCTTGGAGAGACGACTCTCAATTTCCCGAACTTCGACTTCTTTAACTACTGCGGAATCATAAGACCCGTCTGCCTGTATGCAATTCCCAAAACAAACATTTCAGACATCATGATAATCGGTCAGGCTGACGGAAGTCTCTCGTATACTGTTCGGAGCAACGGCGAGGGAAAGATTTCGGCAACGCTCATGGATGGGGAGAAAGTTCTTTTTACGCATGATGGAGCTATGGCAGATACAAAGATTGATGGCATCACCCCATGGTCCGTGGACACTCCCAAGCTCTACCGGCTCAAGGTCACCATCACAGCCGCCGATGGTTCCGTGGATGAATACAGTGAACAATTCGGGTTCAGAACCATTGAAGTGAAAGACTGCGGACTCTATCTCAACGGCGAAAAAATCTACCTCAGGGGATTTGGAAAACATGAAGACGTACCGGTTCTCGGAAGAGGCTTTTGCGAGGCATACAATGTCAAGGACCTCGCCCTCATGAAGTGGATGGGCGCGAACTCGTTCAGGACAAGTCATTATCCATATTCCGAGGAAATGATGCGCCTTTGTGATGAAATGGGAATTCTCGTAATCGACGAGACCCCGGCAGTCGGGATGCATACGACATTCACTGCTACCGGAATGAAGGTTGACGTCGCTTCCCCTACATGGAAAACCCTCGATACCGCAGAGCATCACAGGGATGTGATACGTGACATGATCGGGCGGGACAAGAATCATCCAAGCGTCATCATGTTCAGTATCGCGAACGAGCCGGCAAGCGAGGAGCAGGGAGCCTACGAATACTTCGAACCTCTTTTCAAGCTTGTAAAACAACTGGATCCGCAACAAAGACCTGTAACATTCGCCACACACGGAGAAGCTACGGTGGAGACGTGTGAAGTGGCATCTCTTTGCGACATCATCATGCTAAACAGGTATTTTGGGTGGTACAGCGAGGAAGGCAACATTTCTGCCGGCGTCGCACTCTTATCGGATGAGCTTGACAGATATCATGCCGGATATCCAGAAAAGCCCATCATGCTCGGGGAGTTCGGCGCTGATGCGATTGCCGGTTTCCACGACTCGACGGCTCTCATGTTTTCGGAGGAATTCCAGAAGGATCTCATCGAGGCATACTGCAGAGCCCTTGATGAAAAATCCTACATTGTTGGTGAGCATGTGTGGAATTTTGCGGACTTTGCGACGGCTGAATCTATAAAGAGAGCCCAAGGTAATAAAAAAGGCGTATTCACACGCGATCGCAAGCCGAAACTCGCGGCATGGTACCTCAAGGACCGCTGGTTAAAGCAAGGAAACGACAAATAGACATGGCGACCAATGCGATCTGCGATTCCCATGTTCATTGCGAGTATTCATATGATGGTCATGACACCGTCACAGACAACTGCAGACATGCCGTTGAACATGGTCTGACAGTCCTTACTCTGACAGACCACTGTGATATGAGAAGCCACCGGCACGGATATACGTCATATTTCCCGTCGGCTGAACGCCGTTGGAATGAAATCGAAGCCGCCAAGAAGGCCTTCCCGGAACTTACGTTGCTCAACGGCGTTGAAATGGGAGATGTTTCCAACGACTTCGACCTTGCACAGGCCCATCTGGAGCAATATGACTACGATTTCGTGCTCGGTTCAGTCCACCATATACGGGACGACAAGAAGAAGAGATTCGATGACATGTGCACCGATGACCTGCTTTCGGCATACTTTGATGAAATGGATGCACTTGTCGCCTTTGGGAACTTCGACAGCCTGGCTCATCTCGATTACCCTGCAAAGCTCTGGAATGTCCCGGACAGCGCATTCATCCGGTTTGAAGAACGAATAGACGCCATCTTGAAGAGAATCATTGAAAAGGACATCGCCATTGAAATCAATTCAAGCGGGTTGTTTCATGCGGTAGGAAAAGCCGGTCCACAGCTCTGGGTGCTGGAGCATTACAAAGCTTTTGGAGGAACGATGATTACGTTGGGAAGTGATTCACATCGTGCATCCGATATCGGAAGAGGGCTGGACAAGGCGAGGGAGCTGGCAAGGGCTGCAGGGTTCGATCATGTTGTATACTTTGAGAAAAGAAAGCCTGTCGATGCATGGATCTGACCTGCACAACAAGCTTTCCCACCATTTGAAACGATTGTTTTTCGTCCGGATTCATGTCCGGACAGCATGAATGAGGAGACACTATGATATTTCTTGGAACATGCGCAGCAGACGGACTTCCAAACCCTTTCTGCGAATGCCCGTTGTGTGAGGATGCAAGATTGCATCCGGAAAACGGAAGAATGAGAAGCTGCTTTCTGCTTGACGAAAAGAACCTCATCGACTGTGGACCGGATATTTCTGCAGAGTGCACATATGCGGGGGTGAAGCTGGCAAACCTTGATAACCTGTTCATCACCCATACGCATGAAGACCATTTTGACCCATCGAACGCAGGTCTTCTGAGCATGTCAATGACAAGAAAAGGAAAGCCCCTTGACATCTACATGTCGGAAGAAGCGTATAACGCGACCCTAGCCAAGTTCAACGCTCTGACAATCGCCGAGCTTGCGGAATCAGACGCATGCGTCGATTTCAGCAAAGGCCTCATACGACTGCATTCCATCACCCCCGGAAAACCGTATGAGGTGGGAGAATACACGGTGACGGCAATCCCTACGACACATAGGGTTTCACACCGAGAGCATGCCGTGAACTATGTGTTTGAGAAGGATGGCCAAAGAATTCTCTATGCGTGCGACACCGGCTATTATCCGGCAAACAGCCTTGAAATGCTCAAAAACGCCGACCTCGATATTCTTATCATGGAATGCACGTGGGGGAACCTCACCGACAAGGATACCGCTTCGCATCTGAATTGCGAGGCGTTTCTCATTCAGCTCGAACGCCTCGAGAGCTGCGGTGCGATTTCCGACAAGACCCGCATCTATGCGACACATATAAACCATAAGCACAGCCTGACCCACCCAATGATCCAGAAGTGGTTTGATGACAGATCAAAATACAAAGTCATCGTCGCCAGCGACGGAATGAGGATCTGATGCCGTCAAGCACACAGCGTTCCGCTATGCATCAGGATCATTGATATGAAACAGCTTCCGGTGCCGACCAGTCGTATGCTTTCCGCGGAAGGCGGAATGGCGGAACATGATACTCGTCTTCAGGCGTTGTCCCGTCAAGTGAACAATTCATGATTCTTGCAAGCCGTGCTGCATCCTCACTCTTATGCCAGTGGACGCCACGCCTGAAATACCATAAAAGGTTGTTCTCTGCGCCGAGGAACTTGAACACCTCGGCCGCAGCGACGGCGGTCTGGACGGATCCAACCGGGTTTGCCCAGAGATCGCTTGCAGCGTTGCCTTCCAGCAGGATGCGTGGAGCGATAAGAGCCTTGACCTCATGCATGTCAAAAGGAAGATCCTCGGCATGTCCGTAATACTTCTTCAGCTCGGGCGAGAACCAGTAGTCGAACTGGTCAAGAAGATCCTCCAGGGATTCATTGTGTCTGCTGTTCCCTTCTTCATCCACACCCTTCATCCGGATCTTGAAGCTTCCGCATCCACCTGCACCCGACTCGTTGGGATTGACGATCGTGGCCCTTTCATCCAAGACTCCGGCAAGGAATGCGGCTTTTCCACCACGGGAATGCCCGGTGAACGCGATGCACTCCGGATTTGCGATACCCAGTTCGAACACAGCGTCGACACATCGCGAATATCCCCAAGCCCATGCAAGAAGCGCCCCGAAGTCCAAATCCGGATAAGCCCTGTACAATGGGGACCTGTGCCCGGATTCCCTGAGGTCCGCGGCAAGTTCCAGCCTGTTGAAAAGGACGACCGCTATTCCCGATCTGCGAAATGCATCAAGGAAGTCGGTATTGTACACATAGTCCCAGCACATATCACCATCGATGACAACGGGATATACATCTTTTTTCACGGTCGGGTAATGAATGGTCATCGAGAAACTGACAGGATGATCATACGGGCCGGAAGTGATTCTGTAACAGCTTGTCCTGCTCCCCTCGCCCAGTGTCTCAACATGGAAGACATCAGGTTTTGGAGGTATCCGGCCATAAACCATCTCGACATACCTGAAAAGCTCCTCTTTTCTTTTGCTCCAATCCTCACGGGTTTTCACACGTGAACCATCCGTGAACTTAAATGGATCGGGAAGCTTCGCCATCAATTCATACTCTGTGATTTGTATCAGATCACTGTGTATCATGTTGCACCTCTTGCTCTGCCTTCACCTTGTAATGAAACGATCCGTTCCGAACCAAAGTCAAGAACGGCTCGGCCGGTTGGTTTTACAAAATGTACGATTCCCCTTTATTGATGGATCTTTTCAACGCTTTTGCATGCAACGATGTTGCATCCCAAGCCGAGAATATTTTCGATCACCACATCGCCGATGGCAAGAGGGGCTTTGACCATGGTGTTTCGAACAATCTCCATGCATGCAAAAAGCTTGTCCTTCGGGATGCTGGCATCGCTTCTGACGGGAAGCAACGGCTCATCCGCACTCTCAACCTTGACGGTGGAAGTAAAAATCCTTTTGGGAAGAATGAACTCATCGGTAGCAAACGTTTTTCCACGCTTGCAGAAAAAGCCTGTGATGCTCTCGATGACGTTCCCTTGACCCTTGACATGTATTTCGCAACCCCGAGGGCATACGGTGCATGTGATGATTTTTTCCATCTATTTATCCTCTTCTACATCAATGGTGAGCACTTGTCCATCCGAGAAGCCTTCGGTATCAACTACGACTTTCTCCATCTCCCCGGGATTCACCTTGAATGCTTTCCGCGTCATAAGGCTCCGATCGCCGATGGAAGCCGTGATCACGACTGATCTCTTTGGCTGAATTACCCTGAAGAACAAACTGATTTCCTGTGCTTCAGTGCTCAGTTTGATCTCCTGCGGGCAGATATACCGAACATTCGTCCCTGCCTTGCAGACTACGGTTCCCGTGATTGGTCCTTCTTGCCCGAGAGCATGTTTCGCAGCATGAATTCCCGCAGTACGGCTCTCCATCGAGACGTTGTCCACCAAATCGTTGACATGAACCACGTTCCCGCAGGCGAAGATGTTTTCTTTGGAAGTCTGTTGGTATTGATTGATCGTAGGCCCTCCGGTAATCGGGTTGATGGTGATTCCTGCCTTTTTGGTCAGTTCATTCTCCGGAATGAGGCCCACCGAGAGGAGCACAGTATCACAATCGATGAAGGTTTCCGTCTCCGGCTTGGGGCGTTTGGACTCGTCGACTTCAGCGATGTAGACTCCTTCCACCCGGTTGTTTCCAACAATCCTGGTGATCGTATGGGAGAGGTACAGGGGTATCGAGAAGTCCTCGAGGCACTGCACCCTGTTTCTGGTAAGCCCCGCCAGATAGTCCATCAACTCCACCACCGCCACCACGTTCGCCCCTTCGAGCGTCATGCGGCGCGCCATGATCATGCCGATGTCCCCCGATCCGAGAATTACCACCTTCTTTCCGACCATCTCATTCTGGCGGTTGATGAGGCGCTGAGCGGTACCTGCGGTGTAGACGCCCGCCGGCCGGGTTCCCGGAATCTGGATCTGCGCCCTTGTTCTCTCCCTGCAACCCATGGCCAGAACGATGCTCTTGGCTTGAACGCTCATCATCCCCTTTTTGCTGTTGGTGCAAAGCATCGAGGCATCCTCGTGCACTTCCAGGACCATGGTTTCGGGCAAATACTCAACCCCAAGGCTTGTAGCCTTCCCGATGAACCGTGAAGCATACTCAGGACCGGTCAGCTCCTCGTTGAAATAGGTAAGCCCGAATCCGGGGTGGATGCATTGCTGCAGGATTCCGCCCATCGCATTGTCCCGTTCAAGGATGATCACCTTCGATGCCCCCACCTCTTTTGCCGCCAATGCGGCACTCAGACCGGCGGGGCCGCCACCAATCACTGCGACATCGCACGTCATCTCAAACATCTGCTATACCTCATCATTTCACGTTGCCTACCAGCATATACGATTCTTCAACACTCTTCTTGATTGCTTCCTGCGCAACACCAAGCTCCCGGGCGAGGATCTCGATCACCCTCGGTCCGCAGAACCCACCTTGGCAACGGCCCATGCCGGCCCGGAGCCTGCGTTTGATCGCATCTACGCTGGTGGCAGGTATCGGACTGTAGATCGCCCTCACGATCTCCCCTTCCGTGACGGTTTCACATCTGCATACAATATTCGCATAGCGGGGATCCTCCTTGATGAGCTTCTCTTTCTCCTCGATGCTCAGTTCATTGAAGCGCGGGATGCCGGTCCTGGAGGGATCGAAATCCCAGTTCGGTTCCGCATTCAGCCCGAGGCGCATCAGCAGCTGAACGACATACGTGCCGATCGCAGCCGAGCCCGTCAATCCGGTCGATCTGACACCCGAGATATTGATGTAGTTCTTCAGGTCATCGTATGAGTCGATGTGCAGTCCTTCAGGATTACGGTTCGGCCGCAACCCGGCGAACTGCGTGATGGCATCTCTGAAATTCACCCCCGGGATGAGTTTTCTGACATCGACCATGATACTGTCCAGACCTTCCCGGGTGGTGGAGGCGTCGCACTTATCCTTTCCGTCCTCAGCGGTGGGGCCGATAAGCATATTGCCATGGATGGTCGGGCACATCAGCTTCCCCTTGGTAAGCTTGGTCGGAATCGGGAGAACGATATGGTTGACCTTGCAATCGGTGTTCTTGTCCAGAATGTAGAACTGCCCTTTCCTTGGATTTACGAAGTAATCATTCTTCCCGACGAACGATGCGACTTGGTCGCAATACAATCCCGTGGCGTTGATGATGTAGGTCGCCTCGATGAACCCTTGGCTCGTATGGGCTCCGATCACCTTGCCATCCTTGGTTTCAATGCCTGTCACCTCGGTGTTCAAAAGGAACGTCGCCCCATTCCTGACGGCATTCTCAGCATAGGCGACGACAAGCAGGAACGGGTCTATGATGCTTTCCCTTGGGATGTACAACCCGCCTTTCACCTCATCGGTGATGTTCGGCTCCATCTTTCGAATCTGTTCTTTCGACAGATACTCGATATCATACACCCTGTTCCTGAAGGCTTTTTCCTTCAACATCGGCAACATCTCGAACTGCTCATCAGTAATCGCCGGAAGAATGGCTCCGATTCTTGAGAACGGCACATCAAGATCGGCGGCAATCTTGTCGTACATCGGATTGGCGGCCACCACGAGTTCCGATTCCAGACTTCCGGGACTTGCATCATATCCAGTGTGGATGATCGCACTATTGGATTTTGATGCCAGTCCTCCGACATCAGGATTTTTATCGACAGTGATGACACTGAGATTGAATTTGGTCAATTCTCTTGTGATGGAACACCCGACAGCACCGGCACCGATAACAAGCACATCAGCTTTCAACATATCGCTCCTTTACTACTTATTGTGGAATTGTTTGCTAGTTTGACTATATTTATTTTAGATTATTTTGATTTAACTCTTTTGTCAACCGGGATTTCATAACAAAATACCCAATTCCACACAATGTTGTCAAACACTGTTTCTCATGGTTGTGTAAACTGATTTTTTTGCTTATTTCGTGGAAGATACGATGAAGGGTATCAAGGCGGCTTCCAAGCTGAGTTTCATTTCTTCCGTTATGGAGTCGTCGGTTACAAGCACCCCGATTTTCTCGAGCGGACAGACGAAATTCATCGCGACTACTCCGAATTTGCTGCTGTCTGTCACCACAACACAGTACTTTGACCGATCTATCATCACTCGCCTGACATACGCTTCTTCCGGATGATAATCGGTAATTCCCGATTCCAAAGTAACCCCACCTGCTCCGATTATCGCTTTGTCGGCATTGAATAAGTTGATGTTGGTACTCGTCAGGAACCCTGACACGGAAAGCTCCCCTTTGCGCAACTCTCCGCCAAGCAGAAAAACTCTGCACCCGGGGAAATCGGTCATCTCTTTGGCGATCATGAAGGAATTTGTAAGAACGGTGAGGTTCTTCCTGTCCGATAGTAGTTTCGCGACTTCCAGACACGTCGTTCCGATATCGATGAATACCGTATCGCCGTTCTCAATGAGCTTGGCCGCTTCCATGGCGATCGCCTTTTTTGCGTCAAGGTTTATCACTTCCCGCTTGTCATAGGCGGGCTCTTCTCCAAAAACACCTTTCCGGATCGCCCCGCCATAGACTCTCTTCAAAAATCCCTCATTTTCCAGGAACTCCAGATCACGGCGTATCGTCTCGACGGAAACCCCGAAGGTCTGCGTGAGGACACTGACCTTCAATGCCCGTTGATACTTGAGCATCTCAACAATTTTTGCTCTGCGCTCTTCAACTATCACACAAGTATCCTTTCACTTCATCCCGAAATCCGACAACAAGCTGTTGACAAATTTCCATCGATCATCGCTATGGTATCACACATAAAAGGCTCTTGCAAAATAGTAATGAATTGACAATGCCATTCTCCCGACTTTTGCAGCCAGAAATTAAAAAAGCTCTTGTAACTCCTTTAGGGAGTATATTTTTTTAACTTTTTCAGAAACATTTCATCGTGTGGCGTTATAATGCGTTGACTCTTTTGGGATATC
>JBMNUR010000090.1:0-10188 GCA_050946395.1 Peptococcales bacterium | reverse complement strand
TAACAAATAGCTGTGCTTTTGATTTATATTATGTATTTTTTCATTTCCCATAGTTTTTATGGAGAATTCAGCAAATGAACCAGTCTTAATTACTTCTTTCACTACGGGGATCGTTTTCTGGTTGGTTTTTAAATTATATCTGTATGTTTTAATTACTTTTTTATCCTTTTCCGAAAATAAACTTGTATCAGATACAGCCAAGTGCTTAAAAATATCCTTATCGTAATTACCAAACAACTCCTGCCCGATATAACCATTGATTCTTTTAGCCTGATAATAATCAAAGTTTTTTGAATCAAGATACTCACTAACCATTATGCCTGTTCTAATTGCTCCTTTTAAAGTACTTCCGGGAATATAAGGTCTGCCGCTGGTATTTATAGTACGGTTTATTTCTTCGGTAATTTTTGTATTCGCTTCAAGCTTAACATTAGCAACGTGCAATAAATCTATTCCTGCGTCCATCAGAAAATCTTTTATATTGTATTTTTCGGGATTATTACTTTTCGATTGTTGTTTAATAAATGCAACATACTTATCAGTAACTTCATCAGCATTCGGAAGTTTTGCAATTTCTTGGCTAAGTCTATCCTGATTGATATAATATACAAATCCGTTATCATAATAATAATCACTATAGGGAGAAAGCACACTAGCATTTCCTATATTAATTGGGCTAAGGGTTTCCAATAAAAATTTCAAGAATTTCCCCTCCCTATCGGAATAGTAAAAGCTTTACCATTCAGATAAATTCTATGTTTCCCAAAAGCTTCCGGAGTAATATCTGCAACTTGGCCTTCTATTTTTCTCTTAAAGACGCTTCCCTCTTTTATTACCCTTATACTCTTTTTCCGGTATGATCTTCCTGCACCAGAATATACATAGCCGTTTCTGTTATCTAACTCGTACGAAATTAATTCATTGACTTCAGTTTTTTGGGGATAGACGCATGATAAACTGATATAATAACTGCCATTTTCATTTTGCGCAAGAAAGTCTGAGCAATCAAATTCTTCGATACTATTAAACACACCCATTCCCAAACTCCTTTTGCCACCTAAGCCTTCATCAGGAATGAGTCTTATTGCCGCATCAAATTCCTTGCAGTTTTCACCTTTAAGAAGAAAATACATAAAAGGTAAGAAGTAATAATTATCTGTCTTTTGTTGTCTTACCTCCATTTCCTCTTGATCATAATAATCTATAGATTCATCTGTAAAACGTTCCATCTTCAACCTGGGTCTTGAATCCATATTAATAAAATTCAAGTCATTGAGCTCAGTAGCTGATATATTTAGTTCTTGGATTTCATCAGATAAACAGGCAAATTTATTGCCTATTAAAGTTAAACGAGAAAAATTATAATTAATGGAACTAGTATCAGGATCCCAGTTATCTATTATCTCTTGAAAGGCGGCCAAAGAAACCCAATTAACTTTTTTACTCCCCTTTATTGATGAAAGATCGCGTTCTTTAACATTAATTGGCATTATGACTGCCTTGGGCTTAGGCAAAAAATATAAAGTTCTTTTTTTTACTCCAGTTTTATTATCAATTATGTCTAACCCATAACATAAAGACGAAATGGATTGGGAAGATGAAAAAGTATTAATTACTTTTTCTACGACTTCATTAGAATAAATTAAAGAAAGGTTGTTGATAATCGCTGAAAATAGCTTATCTGAAGAAAAAAATTCACTTATGACACCACTATGTGTTCCAAAATTAAATTTTGCTAAATCATCCGGAATGAGCTTATATCCTTTCATATTAATTCAACCCCAGCTTTTCTAATAATTTTCCTTTCCAATCCTTTTGAGATATCATAAATTCCTCTGTTCCACCTTTATAAATTTCCCGAATATAATTGTTTTCCTCGTAATCGTTAATTGACTTGACCCCCATCGTAAAATCTATAAATTTTATCCGACCATAACCCCGTGAACCGCTTCTTCCTAAGTAGTCATCCTCCAAGAGGGCCATGGCTTTAAATACTTCTATTAATCTATCAATATCATCCTTTTCCATGATATTGTAAACCATTTGATAATCAAACTCAGCACCGGCGGGAACTCTTTCAATCTGTCTCGGGTGTTCAGCTTTTGAAGTTATTCTGTCAATCTTATTTTCCCATTTACCTTCGGTATAAGTTAACTCTAACTCTTTAAACTCATCTTCACTGTTTTCCATCTTCCTTTTGGTCTCCAAATTCATATGGGCATCCCTTACTAATAACCTGGTTGGTCCTGTCTCTTCTGCTCTTTTATGTGCTCCACTACCAAAAATAACACAAATAGAACAGTTGGGCATGCCGCACTCACAAATATTTTTTTCTGCAGCCTTCTCTAAAAGACTTCGCATCTTTCCTTTAAGAGAAGAACCTGGGATGTATGGTACACCTGCAGAATTTTTAATAACGTTACTGTCAATTCCACCAATTACTACATCAGTGGTAGAACCTCCGATAGCTAAACCTGTTAAAGCTCTGATTTTCCCAGTTAAAAATATTTTACCTAATAATTTCATTACCACAACCCCCTTATTTATCTTCACCGACATATTTTCTATAAGCGACAATGGCTTCCATAAATTGCTTGAAATTGACCATTTCCTGTTCATTATTACAATCCATCTTCTTGACCAGATAGTCTAGTAAATCCATGAAATCCTTTAATGTTAAGTTGTCGTTACGACCAGCGGTATAGGCAAACTGGGGTCTTAAAGTCTTGATTTCCATAATGCTTGAGGCATTTAAAACCTTGGTATATACTTTTCGAATCATGGATGTTGTTACTTTGGCTTTTTTTAACCTATTGGCATATTCACAAGAATTATCACAAAATAAATCATAGTCCTTCATTGTATTCAAATTTAAGGTATTTTCTTTGAAAAAACTAATAAGCTCGTCTTCAAGTAACATGCAGTTAACAGCTAAATCTTTCCTATCGCCTTGTTGCTTTTTTATTTCAAACTCAACATTTTGACCTTCACTAAGTTGGCTAAAGTCGATTCCGTTTATTAGCCCGGATGGATTAAGAAAATATTCCTTCTGATCCAAGCCTTTTATAAATCCGAAATTTTTATCCTTATTAACCTTAATTAATTTACCTTTCATCTTTACTCCTCCTTGACCGTTCTAGTTTCTAATTGGGCCCATCTAATAGCAGCTGGAACTATCATAATATTGTTAATCTTATCTTCCTTAGACTTACCTGTTAAGTTTTCTACAACAATCCGATTATATTCTTGAATAAATCTTTCCGCATAATTTGTTTTGGATTTTACATCTGCCTCCTTAATTTCCCTTAAGGAATAGGCTAATCTCCATAACTTTAATTTATCAAATCGTTGTCTTTCTTTTTCTCTTTTAATTTCTTTGAAACACTCTGTATTTCGTTGAATTTTATATAATAAGGTCCGACCTATAGTGGCATCTTTTTTGATCTTACTATGGAAGGTCATCATTTCTATGAGGAATGCTTTTAATTTTAAAACTTCATTAAATTCATCCCAGTTAAATACTTCTCCTAGGAACGAAATACTGTTTTTTGTAGGTTTTTCATCCAAAGAATTATTTTTAGCCCGGCCTAATCCTTCTTCCACAAACTCTGTAGCCATATTCAATGGAAAATGAGCATTAAAGATACTAAAACCGGCGGAAAAGGTAATTTTCTGGTTATAGCAGGTATATTCCCTGAACTTTTGATAAAATAATTTGGCAAAGTCAATTACAATATTCCAAGAGCCAATAACGAAAGTATCATCCCCACCAGAAAATACTACATATAGATCCTCTTCCCAACCTTGGTCTTTAATTAACTGGTTAATATATCCTTCAAAATACAGACCAAGCATTCTGCTAAGACTTGCTAATCTAGATATGGAGCTTTTTTTAGTAAAACCTCTTGCAAAAAGATAACCCAAATTATCTACATCTAATTTCAGATAACCTAATTTCTTTTCACCTTGGCTTTTTTTTGCTAAATCGTCAAAAGTAATTTGCTTTTCACCTTTAATAGGTAGTTGATATGCTCCTATTTTAAAGCCATTACAACCTTCTTGAAGAAAATCAGTATTATTTAGTTTATATATTTTTGTGGCCTGACTAGTTAAATTTTTTTCAATATCCTGACTAAATAATAAACCGTAGCCCAATTCCGAAAGGATATCGTTGTAGGTCATATTTCCTTTGTTTAAACCCTGAGCTTTATTTATTCGTTTAATAATTATATATTTAGCTGTTTTCAGTTGATTGGTAAGTTCTAAAAAGCTTGTACAAAGGGAACAACTTTTGCTTTCAGTATCCTTATCTACATGTAACTTTCTTCTCTGGCCTGCTACACCACAAATATGACAGTGGTCTTTTTCAGCAGTTCCTTCATCAAAAGGACCAAATATTTCTGCATACTTTTTTTCTAATCCTAGTTCCGACCATTTTTTACTCTTTAATAGTCTATTTTTATTTTTCACTTTTTCCCATTGTAAGCTAAATTCACTAAAATCAGCTGGGGCAAGAAGTTGATAATCCATTGCTAAATAGATATCGCCTTGATGAGCAGATAATAACGTATTAAGTAGTGTTTTTCTTATAACTATAAATTCCTCTTTTTTACATTTGGGGGCAAGAATATAAAAATTACCCCCACCTGAATAAAGAAGATTAGCTTCTTTTAAATCAAGGCTTGCGAGAATATTTTGAATTATGACTTCGGAAATAAGAGAAATATAAACGGATCTCCCCTTCAGACTTTTTGCGGCTCCTTTATGAGGGATACTAAAAATAAAATCTTGAATACCTGATAAATCACCGTTAATTAGCATAAACTGTTCGGTTTTACTATTTTCCATGTCTTTTAAATGTTCTTTAGTAAATTGACCGTATTCATATTGGTCATATAGGCAAAGGGCTATAGCAGCTGTAGTTCTAGAGTGGTCAAATAGAGAGATGTCGGGAATATAATTAGTAGTTTGTGCAGGTACAGACCAGAGGTATTTTTCTAAGAGATAATATAGTTGATCCAGATTACCTACTTTACCAATCTCACTTAGAAATGAATCAACTAACCTTTGATAATCTTGGTTGTTAAGTTTAATATTTTGTTTGGGAAAAATATTTTCTAACTTTAGAGACATAAGGGGATAAGCATAATCAATGGCATGGTTTTCATTTGTTTCAAATACTCTGGGGAATATTGGCTTTAGAGGAACTGTATAATAGACTTCAGCATTATCATTCTTTTCCCTCTCGGTAGACGAAAGCCAATCAGCTAATTGAATAATTTTTTCTAATATCGTACTAGTTTCATGATGATTAGCAATAAGGTTAACCAATTCGGGTTTGTATTTTGAAAAGAAAGGGCTTTTATTAATTAAAACATCTACAACCTGAGCTGAATGTTTGGCGTGCCCAGTTTTTATCCGAGCAAAACGCTTATCAACCTTATGTTTTTTTGTTCTTTCCACAAATTTCCCAATGTCATGCAAGATAGCAGCTAAATAAACTTCCTCCCTCATTTAATTCCCCCCTTTTATTTAAATTATCTTATTTGGTGTCAGTATTAATTATTTCTTCTAAAGGAATTTTATTAACTAAATCTGTTAATTCCTTCGAAGATAATACCTTCTTTATAGCATTGAGGTTTTTTAGATAGGTTTCAATATCATTACGAAAAGGTGCTGTCGGGTCCTCTAAGCATCCGTGGGCAATTCTTTTACGAATTTTATTAACTGTATTAAAAATATTATTTAGCTCTTTTACTACTTGTAATTTATATTTATATTCCTTGCTAAATAATAAATTGTTTTTCATCATTTCTTTGTTTTGATGATTACTTTCTAAGTGATATACATCCGTTAAAGCTGTAAGAATAGCTTCCAATAAGCATATGTAACCATGGCTGTATCTTTTATTTTCAAAGTACCATTCTGCTATTTCCAGTAAAAAACCATGATTAGTTTCTATTTTTGCAAAGCGATTTACAAATTCCAAAAGATTAGGTGCTACGTACTTAAATACACTATGTGGAGTACCTTCTACTTTTTTTAGATTTTTTTGTAGCATCTCTAATTGATTTTTTAAATCCGGCAAATAATTAATATTAACAAGATCCGAAATATTCTTGATATTTCGGGCAGGATTAGACATGCTGCCCTGTTCTACTAAATCAGCTATCAAATACCCATTTCCATAGTTCGTAAAGTCAAATGTACCTTTTATCCACCTCGAAAGCTGAAAAAGCGGCCCTAAATCAACAACAGGTACATATCCCTTCTCCTTATTAATTTCCAGCATCCCATAAAATAAGCCGCCAAACTTGATCTTTTTATGGCTTAAAGTCATTATGAAGTCCATCAAAAGATATAGAAATATTGGTATTGAACGGAATGAATGAGTAATATCAAGATAAATCTCATCACCATCTTCTAACATTTTTTCAATACACATTAATCGGTCTAAATTTCCCCATAATTCTGATTCATTAACCCCATAATCGATAATTATCGAAGCAGATCCCCCACTAGCATTTTTGTTTTTGAATTTCAAATAATTATCAACTGCTTGGTTTACTTTTGTTAATTCGTTTTCATCTAGTTTATCAAATTTTGTAACATTAAAGTTGCTTACCTTTTCTGAAAGAATAAGCCAATAGTCGTTATCAGGCTCCTGCATACACTCAGTTGTAAAGTAGTTATAAACTTCTTCCCACATCGATTTACTTGTTCCAATGAAGAAAATTTTATCTACACTTAAATAATTAACTAAAGCAGCTGCTACAAATTTAGTTTCATATTCATTTCCTGTTCCTTCAAACACATACTTTGCTTTTGAATATTCTCTTTTTTGTACATTTCTTTCTGTCGGTCCAACTCCTAAAGGAGTAATCAATATTTTCGCCATATTCATTATCACCTCTTTTTGTAATTTTTCTACAAAAAAAATAAATCCTCTTTGGGAATTTTGTCGAACATTGTTATTTATTATTTAAATATACTATTTTTTACTTATTTTTACTTAAATCTCAATCCCCAATAGGGGTCTTAGTTTTTTATAACTTAGACCAAATTGAAACAACTTTAGAGGATTTATATCCGTTTCAATCCCCAATAGGGGTCTTAGTTTTTTATAACGGGACGGAAAAGACACAAAAGAATTAATAAAATTAATGTTTCAATCCCCAATAGGGGTCTTAGTTTTTTATAACATTTAGTTGCAAGATCACTAATTGCTTTTATTGCATTTGTTTCAATCCCCAATAGGGGTCTTAGTTTTTTATAACGGAAAAAACTATACCCATACAAGGATGTACTAGTTTTCGGGTTTCAATCCCCAATAGGGGTCTTAGTTTTTTATAACCCATATCCTGAAACAATAGGGACATGGGGAGTAATGCCGTTTCAATCCCCAATAGGGGTCTTAGTTTTTTATAACGACGTGGAGAACGGTACCTGGGAGGAGAAGATTACCAGGTTTCAATCCCCAATAGGGGTCTTAGTTTTTTATAACATATAATATTCGCTGGAATTAGCCTCTATTGTATATTCTTGTTTCAATCCCCAATAGGGGTCTTAGTTTTTTATAACTGAGTCCGTTATCCTTCCTAATGGACGCAAGGTGCGTCTGTTTCAATCCCCAATAGGGGTCTTAGTTTTTTATAACTTTAGAGAAGGAAAAAAGGGTACACTAATATGTTTATATGTTTCAATCCCCAATAGGGGTCTTAGTTTTTTATAACAAGGATCACCAAAAAGTAGTATAAACAGCCATACTGATGAGTTTCAATCCCCAATAGGGGTCTTAGTTTTTTATAACACCCTGAAGCATGGGAAGATGATGCAAAGAATACTATTTGGTTTCAATCCCCAATAGGGGTCTTAGTTTTTTATAACCATTAAAGAAATATTATAATAATGATTTTGAGTTATTTAGTTTCAATCCCCAATAGGGGTCTTAGTTTTTTATAACTGAAAACACACTTTTTGAATGTATATATGAATGTACGTTTCAATCCCCAATAGGGGTCTTAGTTTTTTATAACAGGCGTCCTTTAGCGTTGCGCTGCGTATGATAGATTTTATCGTTTCAATCCCCAATAGGGGTCTTAGTTTTTTATAACCTAAGGAAGATAAGAAGCGTTATAAACACATTATAACCGCAGTTTCAATCCCCAATAGGGGTCTTAGTTTTTTATAACAGTCCAAACCCATAAAGCCAAGAGTAATGTCAATCTAATGTTTCAATCCCCAATAGGGGTCTTAGTTTTTTATAACACGGGTAGTTTACTGCTACTCGTTTTCCTATACTCTTAGGTTTCAATCCCCAATAGGGGTCTTAGTTTTTTATAACTTCTTGAAGTAAAATTTGATATATTTTTAGAAGCTATAATGTTTCAATCCCCAATAGGGGTCTTAGTTTTTTATAACATAAAATGAGTATTGAAATACTTCAAGAGATAGTAGATGGGTTTCAATCCCCAATAGGGGTCTTAGTTTTTTATAACGAACCGTCAAGTAGCGAATATTATATAAACTTATACGCATTGTTTCAATCCCCAATAGGGGTCTTAGTTTTTTATAACACACATAGAGGCTGAAATATATGCGTATTATGACACACGTTTCAATCCCCAATAGGGGTCTTAGTTTTTTATAACAGCATACCTAAAAATCCTTAATACATCAGGGCTAAAAAGATAAGGTACGAGAGGGCTTCTATTTATCTTTTATTTTTTCTCTGCAAAAAGATAAAATATAGCCAAATAATCTCCCCAGCCCTTACAGGACAACCTATTTAATATTCCGAGAGACTCCTAGGATATTTGCACACCTAAACCTCTCGCAATAAATATTGAATTATCCTTATTTCAAATTAAATTTAACCTGCCCCATACCCATTGTAGATTTATACCCTACTCCTATTATTGAAGAAAAATAACTCAAGGCATTTACAACCCATTTTGTTTGTTCTAAGGTTTCGGGTGTAAAAGAGTAACTGCATCTTCCCATAAAACCTATAATGTTATGGTTTCCCATTTGACTCATAGTTGTTTTTAAATTGTATTTTTCCACTCTAATAGATAAAAAATCTATTGCTGGAAGAGGTGCATCAGCGAAATTATTCCATTTTTCATATAAGCTATTAAAAACCATTGTTGGTTCAGGGAATAGATACCATTGATTATTACTTCTGAAACAAGTAGGTGACATAAACTCAAAATTTATTTTTGATTTGGGTTGGCTATTCGATAATATGGTAAAAAAACTGGTTTCATTAGGCAGCAAATAATTAATCTGAGAAAATAGAAAAGTTGCTTTTCCTATTGTTAAGACCTTATCTTTTGTAAGATTAAAAATCTCTGGTATTAATGGTGTTAATTTATAATTAATTGAACTAAATGAAAAATAATAAACTTGTCCTTCTTTTACGGTTGCTTCACCATTACTTCTTTTAATATCCCCTGTCAATGGTCCAATAGAAAAGGGTTTTTGTTGCATATTATGAATATAATTAGCCATATCTTTGTCAGCCAATTCTAAAAGCTTAAAAAACAGCCCATGTAATTCTACTCCTGCATGTCCATTAATTGTCCCAGTTCCAATACAAAGAAGTTTTATAAGATATTTTTGTATCATTTGTTTCCTCCGGAGATGGCATTCGACTTTCTCTAACAATTCGTTATAGTCATATTTTCTTCTTTAAGATCTAAAATCCTTTATAAAAATAATTATATTTACAAAAAATAGCGATTTGGTATTTATCTACCCAGGCTTCTTCTAACTTATTCAAGTTCAGCAAGAGCTACTTCTTCTGTCGGGGCTTGATAGATATTCTTTAGACCATTACAAAAAGCTTTACGGTCCTTATATGAAAGATCTTTTGTACTATTACGTATTTGATGAATAACGCAGCCCTGTATTTCGGCTTGAAGAAATACAGCAGGCGGGCGAAAATTCACGTAAGATTCAATTACTTATGGGACACGCAGATATTTGAACTACCCTTGGAACTTGTTGTCATAGTACTTTAGAAGATAAAAAAAGAACTATTGAGAGTTTATCTACAATAATCATGACCACCCGCTCAGCGGGTGGTTTGCTCTCGCCCTATAAGGGCGATTTCTAGGCTGAGCCTAAAGGCTCGCTGAATAGTCCGCCAACCGCGCATTTTTTCAAGCGACCCCTAAAGGGGTT
>JBMNUR010000089.1:0-10277 GCA_050946395.1 Peptococcales bacterium | reverse complement strand
CCACAATAAACTACTGAGTTAGCTTCTATACCTACCTTATTAGCTACTATCATCCAAACCCTATTTTCAATAGCCCTTGTGGGCAACATGAAATCACATTGTTGATTTGATAGCTTATCAGGTTGATTACCGGATGTAACTAAGTTAGTCAGGTCGATAATTAGTTCAGCACCCTTTAAAGATAAAATACGTGAAATCTCCGGTTGACGCCCATCAGCACAGACTATTATTCCTACCCGTCCAAAACTGGTATTAAAAACCTCAAAACTATCACCAGATGTAAACCACTTTTTGTCAAAATGCCATAAAAATGATTTGACTGCTCTATCAACAATTTCGCCCTGAGAACCTATCAGAACACCAGTATTTACAATCCTCTCGTCAATATTCTCCACTAACCCAACCACTAGATAGAAACTATATTTCCTAGCTTTTTCTCTGAATAATTCCAATGCGGCAGTTGATTTTTTTACCTGTTCTTCAATATCTTCATATAATCCTAATATGTACCCGGGGAAAGAACATTCGGGTAGAACTACTAAGTCTGGCTTATCTAAAGCGGCTTTATCAATCATCATTAACGCATTCTCCAAACCTAAATCCGATTGACCAACATTATATGCATTTAATTGTAAAGAAACTACCTTAATTTTCAAATAACACACTCCCTAGCTATAACTAACCGCAAATAATTATTTGCAACTAATTTGATATACACATGCTAATGTCTAGTAACTCTTCATAAATTTTTATGATCGAGGCATTATCCTTACCAGAAAGACCCTTTTCCCTTGCAGTTTGGTATACTTGTTGTGCTAGAGCTGGAAGTAACATAGGTACTCCTATTTCTCTCGCCCATTCTAAAGCTAAGTAAATGTCTTTAAAACCAATATCTACCGAACCTCCAGGCTCAAATTCTCCCTTTAGCATACGGGGAACTTTATATTGAAAATAAAAACTATTACCTGAAGATAATGATATTGCGTCGAATAACTTCTGAGGTTCTATACCAGACTTTAAACCAAGTGCTAGAGACTCACATATTAGAACCATTTCAGTCATAATTTTAACATTGTTTACCAACTTAGCTGAATGCCCACTACCAATTGGGCCCATATGTAAGATGTCGCTTGCCATAGCTTCCAAAACATGTCTGCATTCGTCAAGAACTTTTTCTTCGCCACCCACAAGAGTAATTAAGGTACCCTTCTCTGCAGCGGGTACTCCCCTACTAATTGGCGCATCCAGCATCTTAACCCCATAGTCAGTTAACCTTTTGCATATTTCTTTACTTAGGGCTGGACTACTGGTACTCATATCTATATAAATACTTCCTGGCTTTAAACCTTTAACTATACTATCTTCTCCAAAACATACTTCCTCAACCTCTTTAGGTCCTGGAAGAACCGTAATTAATACATCGGAGTTATTAGCGAGTTCAACCCTACTAGTGGCAACACTTGCTCCCATTTCTTTTAGTTCTTCAACAGGTTGAATATTTTTATGGGCAATAACAGTCACTTGAAATCCTTTTTTTAAAAGGTTCTTACACATTGGTTTACCCATTATTCCTACACCAATAAAACCAATTCTAGTCATTTAGTTTACCTCACTATCTACAAAAGTTTTAGTCAACAACTGGTAAGGTGTAGCTTGCATACGGCATTATGCATATTGAAGGGTTATCACCATATTTTCTATAACCTATTTTCAAAGCATCCTCAATACTTTTAATAGGTACCATCATAAGATTTTCGACCATGTCATAGGGCATATCCGATAAAAGATGCGTTTTTGCAATTGATGCAAGTTTAGCAACCCAATAAGCCTTGTGTGGTCCTACTTGGTATTTTCTTTTTAGTTCTTCTTCCATTTCGACATGTGATGGATATTTTAACATCCATTCATAAAAGCTAGCATCACCATGGAGATATGTACATTGTGCTGCAAAAATTACCATTCCGCCCTCTTTAATCACTTTATATGCATTTTCTTGCCCTTTATGAGCTTGGCGAAATTCTATATCTTTAGGAAATCCACCACAGGAGGCGACTACGATGTCTACTTTTTCCTCTAATTTTACTTTATAAAGCTTATCAACAATTTTACAACCTTCTTTATGGGCCTTTTCCCAGTGACCGCCTACAACTCCAACAATATCTTTATTTTCATCTAGGACAACATTAAGTAGAAAAGATGGGTTTACAAAACTGCAGGCTTCATACATGTCCTCGTGACAGGGGTTCCCCTTAAGTTGACCATCAGTTGAATTTGGATCAAACATAAATTTATGGTTATAATCAATAGTCGATCGATGACACACACCCGGTAGAATTGCCTTTCTTCCACCACCATAACCGGCTAATAAATGTAAGATAACTCCTCCTGTTAAAATGATATGATCTGCTTCAGCAACTATCTTATTTACTAAAACTTTATTACCTCTGGATGTAGTCCCTACTAAAACATGATTTTCATCCTCATCACATTTATGATCATACATTTTAATTCTCTTTGCTAATTTTTTACCCACGATTGTTTCCTGCTCTTCGAAAGTCTGTTCTTGATGGGTACCTGTTGAAAAAACTATTTTTATATCATCATCATTAACACCTGCTAGGTTAAGTTCATCTACGATTAACGGTAGAAAAACATCGCTTTTGGTTAAGCGTGTAATATCATTTACAATAATTGCTACACTTTCCCCTGATTTCACAACTTCCTTAAGTGGTGGTGAACCAATGGGGTTTCTCAATACTTCTTTAATGGCCTCAACAGGTTTAGATAACGGTTCCACCTTGTTTGGAAGCATTACCTGTCTAACATGACTTTCTTCTACAGAAAACTCCAAATATTCTTTACCATAAGGTAACTTATACTTTTTTAACGCCATAATACTCCTCCTCAATGAACATCTTATTGATCTATTACTGGCAATGTAAAACTTGCATAAGGCATAAAACAAATGGATGGATTATCACCATATTTTTCATAACCAATCTTTAGGGCTTCCTCGATACTTTTTACCGGATGAATCATAAGATTTTTCACTACTTCTTCAGACATTTCAGAGACTAAATATGTTTTTCCCAAAGAGGCTAGTCTTGCCACCCAAAACGCTTTATGGGGACCTACCTGGAATTTTTCCTTCAATTGTCTCTCCATTTCCAAATGACAAGGATACTTAATCATATAGTCGTAAAAAGTGGAATCACCATGTCCATGGGGACATTGTGCTGCTAGAATTACCATTCCATCCGGTTTCATCGCTTTATAGGCATTTTCCTGACCTTTGTGTGCTTGACGAAAGTCGATATCCTTAGGGAAACCTCCACATGATGCAATAACAATATCAGCTTTTTCTTTTAGCTCCACTTTATAAATTTTATCTACTATTTTACATCCTTCTCTATGTGCCTTTTCCCAATGTCCTGCGACGACCCCTACTATATCTTTGTCTTCATCTAAAATAACATTTAGCATAAAGTCGGGGTTTACAAATCGGCACCCTTCTATCATGTCTTCATGTATCGGGTTTCCATCCAATACACCATCTGTAGCAAGCGGAGAATCAAACATGAATTTGTGGTTAAAATCAATTGTTGAGCGATGGCATACTCCCGGGAAAATAGCTTTTCTTCCGCCACTATAGCCTGCATTTAAAATTAAATTAGTCCCACCTGTTATAATAATTCTGTCAGCTTCCATAACCATCTTATTTATTAAAACCTTATTGCCTCGAGAAGTAGTACCCACATATACATGATTCTCATCCTCATCACATTTGTGATCATACATGGCTATTCTCTGGGCTATTTCAGGTCCTACAATACTTTCCTGTTCTTCAAAAGTCTGAGGTTTATGGGTCCCAGTAGAAAATATTATTTTAATTTGATCATCTGGAATACCAGCCTCGTTTATTTCATCAATTATTAAAGGAAGAAATACTTCGCTTCTAGTTAATCGGGTTATGTCATTTACTACAATAATTACAGTTTCGCCCGGTTTAACTATTTCCTTCAATGGTAGTGAGTCAATCGGCCGTCGAAGCGCATTTATTATCTCTTGCTTCGGATCTTTTAATTTCATAACTTTATTGGGCATTAAAACCTGTTGAACATGTTCTTCCTCTATTGAAAAATTGAGAAAGCTCTTACCATAAGGTAATTGATATTGATTCAAAGTCATTGCTATTCCTCCAATCATATTTGTTCTACATTGCTAACCCCGGCAACCAAGTTACAATGCCATTAAAATAAGTTATAAATAATAATACTGTGACTAACGCAATTATATAAGGCCAAACATCTCTTAATACAGCCTCAAAAGATACTTTTGCTATTCGTACAACTACAAATAAGTCTTGTCCTACCGGTGGAGTAATCATACCAATTGACATGTTTAAAACAATCATTACACCCAAAAATACAGGATCTATACCCATTGCTAATGCAGTTGGTAAAACAATCGGGGCAATTATAACTATTGCTGCACTAGGATTCAAAAAGGTTCCTGCGAAAAGTAATAATAAGTTAAGCATTAATAAATAGACCATTGGACTAGAAATAGTACTTGCCATAAATTGTGCAATCTGTTGAGGAATCATTTGATGGGTTAATATAAAACCAAATAGAGTTGCACCTGCAATTAATAAAACAATTACTCCTGAAGAAATCCCAGCTCGTATAACTATTTTAGGAAATTCCTTTAAATTAAATCCTTTATAAATAAACAAACCAACTAAGAATGAATATGCTGCCGCTACAATAGCCGCCTCAGTGGGAGTAAACACGCCAAAATATATACCACCTAGCACTACTAGCGGTGCACCCAATGCGGGAATGGCTTTAAAAAAGGATTCGAGAATAAATTTAACACTTATCTTTTCTACAGTTGGGGAAATGTAATTTCTTTTTTTAGAAATAACGTAATTTGTAATCATTAAACTAACACCCATTAATACTCCTGGAATCACTGCAGCCAAAAATAATTCACCGATTGACTGTTGGGCAATTACTCCATAAACCACTAATGGAATACTCGGAGGAATAACTATTCCTATGCATCCCCCTGCTGCGGTAACTGCCGAGGCAAAAGAACGATGATAACCTTCCTTCTCCATCTCCGGAATCATAACTCCACCAACTGCTGCACAAGTCGCTGGTGAAGAACCAGATATTGCTGAAAAAAACATGCACGAAAGTGTATTAACATGTGCAAGTCCCCCTGGCGTACGTCCAATTAAAGAGTTTGCAAAAACAATTAATTTTTTTGAAATACCACCATCTAACATTAAATCCCCTGCTAGAACAAAAAAGGGTATAGCTAGTAAAGGATAATTATCTAATGATACATAATAGCGTTGGGCAATTAGAGTCCATTCTAGCGACATACCTTGAATACCCAAATAAAAGAGGCCAATTATACTAGATACCGTTAATGCTATCGCCATTGGTATTCCAATAAGGGCACCGGCGAAAAAAGAAATAAATAATACACTAGCCATGAACTTTCACCTCACTTCTCTTAGTTTCGCTTTTTTCAAAAACTTCTAATAAGTGCCTAAGAGTATATATAATTATACACAAAGAACCAAACGGTACCGCTGCATAAGGAATAGCCATTGAAATCCGCATTACCGGTGAAAGTTGAATAATATTTCTTAGGGTTAATATAGTTCCATAGTATGTTAAAATAAAGAAAGCAGTTAAACTAGAAATATAAATTAGTAACTCTAAATATTTCCTAGCCCTTCCTTTAAGTTTTACTCTTATAAAATCCATAGCAATATGTCCCTTTTCCCCGGCAGCAATAGCAGCCCCAATCATTGACATCCAAACAAACCCATATACTGTAATTTCATTAGTCCAGGCAAAATTAAATGGCAAAATGTATCTACATAATACTTGGGTAACTCCAATAATTAGACATAATATAAAAATTACGGCTAATAAGGTTCTTAGGGTTTTGGTTAACTTCCCCAAAAAAGAATCATATATATTAAGCAAAAATATCCCCCCATTTGATAACGATTTATTTAAAACATACTCGAGGCATCTATAAATATATAAGATAAAGGTGCCTCGAGTAATATTAAGAATAGTTATTTAGCAGCTTCAATTTTATCAACCCATTGTTTAAATTCTTTCCCATATGTATCTATTACAGGTTGAGACGCCTTTTTGAAGAGATCAAGATCTGGTTCAGTTATAACATTACCTTTTTCTTCGAAGATCTTCATGAATTCAACATATTTCTCATCCTCAACCTGCCGCTGATATTCAGTAGCTTCTGCAATGGCCTCCATTAAAGCATTTTGTTGTTCAGATGTTAAATTATTCCACGTCTTTAAACTCATAACAACAGGCGCGGCTGAGTAAGTATGTTTAGTCATAGCTATATATTCCTGTACCTCATAAAGCCTGTTCGATGCGATTGAACTAACGTAGTTTTCTTGTCCATCAATAACTTTTTGCTGTAAAGCTGTATAAACCTCACCGAATGCCATAGGCGTAGGATCTGCTCCCCAAGCTTTCATCAAATCAATATAAATGGGTGCCTCCATAACCCGTATCTTTAATCCTTTCATATCTTCCGGGGAATTTATAGCTCTCTTACTATTAGTAGCATTACGGAAACCTGCTGCCCAGAAACCGATTACCTTTAATCCATTTTCCTCTAAAGGTGCTACTAGTTCTTTAATTACATCACTATCTAATACCTTATAAGCCTCTTTTTCATCTTTAAAAAGGTAAGGCATATCTAATACTCCAACTTCTGGCAACCAGTTAGCTAAAGGACCTGTAGCAAGAACATTAAAATCAACAGTTCCGGCTTGCATACTTTCTAAGAGATCTCGGTGATTACCTAACTGAGCCGAAGGAAAAATATTAATATTTACAGCTCCATCTGTTTTTTCTTTCATCAATTCAGCAAACTTCTCGGCACCTAAGTGAAAAGGATGGGCTGGGTCATTAGCATGGGAAAAACGGAGATTAATTTTTTTAACTTGATCACCACCGTTATTATCGTTCGTACCACATCCTACTATAGACACTGTAAAAAGAATAACTAGCACAAAAGCTACAAAACGCAAGTGAATTTTCATATTTAAACCTCCCTCGTGTAATATTAGAATAAAGTTTTAAGTACTCATGCCAACACGGTGAATAGCAAAACCGGTATTATGTTCTAATAAAAATTCGGTTTTTGTTATTTTTCCCGAGGCAACTTCAATGACTTCCTTCAATATTATTTCTCCTGCTTCTTCGATAGTAAGGTCGCCTTCTAAAATATCACTAACATCTAAATCTACTGTATCCCGCATATATCCTGCGGAAAATGGATTTCCGGTTACCTTGATGGTGGGCATTATTGGATGGGAAATGGTATGTCCACCACCGGTGGAAAATACCAATAACTGTGAGCCACCGGCAGCAATTCCGGTTATCGATTCGGCACCATGTCCAGGAGTAGCCATAAGGTAAACCCCAGGAGTATTAGCTGGTGTTTCAGCCCAATCAACAACACCTTGCATTGGAGCTGTACCACTCTTTTTAGCAGCACCTAATGACTTTTCTTCGATAGTAGTTAATCCACCTTCGATATTATCACCGGTTGGATTCGTACCACGAATGTCTTCCCCTGTTTCCAAAATACGTTGTTCAAAATCTGCAATAGTCTTCCAAATTTTATCTGCAACTTCTTTATTAACAGCACGGGATGCAAGCCATTCCTCTGCGCCCATAAGCTCAGTTAGTTCTGCTAAAATTGAACGCCCACCTTTAGCAATTATTAAATCAGAGCAGTGCCCTAAAGCCGGGTTAGAGCTTAAACCGGAAGTAGTATCTGATGTACCGCAGTTTAAACCGAAAAGCAACTTGGAAAGTGGTACTTCTTCGCGCCTTCTAAGTGTAATTTTCCTTGCAATATCCATTGCTGATCTTATAGCTTTAGTTGTAGACTCTAAAGTACCACCACTATTTCTAATATTAACTATATCAATAGGCTTTCCGGTTTTAGAAACTTCTTCAGCTATTTCCTCTGCGGTATTACCTTCTTCCTTAAAATGGTCGAGAATTACAACTCCGCCTACATTAGGGTTTTTAGCAGTTCCTACTAAAGTTTTGAAAGTAAAACGAATATCAGATTTTGTTTGAGCTCTTCCTAGTGGATGTATAATAGGAATAGTCCCGTATACTGATCTAGCAACTCTCTCTGCTAATCCATTGGAATAAATAGTACTTGATAAAATCAATAAATGATTTCTCGTGCCAACAGTACCATCAGAATTGATATAACCCCAAAATTTATCCATATTTTCACCTCCCTTTAGCTAAATCGCCTCTACCACGAATACTTTCAACATTTTGAATATGAACATGTTCACCTATATCAATATTCCTATTTGCAATACCTATAGTTAATCCATATTTTGTTATCTTCTCGCCATTTTTAATTGGTTTAATAGCAACTTTATGCCCATACTTTATTTGGTCCACCAATTCAATAAATTCCGAATTTTCGCCATACTTAACTTCTATTTTAGAACCTTTTAATAATCCTTCTTGTAAAATTGTAGTTACATTATCCCTTTCATCTACAACAAAATTAGTCTTTTTTGGCATAGTGTTTCCCCCCTTTCAACTTCAAATATAAAAAAGTTTATACTCACCCCCTCAATTAAATTAGTTAATATTAAATTGATTCACCAATTCTACTAATAGAAACTTCTTCATTTTTTAATATTTCATTTTTCGTCATTTGTCCCGATGCAATAGATATAACCCTATGAATAATGTTATCCCGCGCATATTCTAAACTTAGTGTTCCTTCCATAACACCACTAACATCAATGTCAATATCAGAAGCCATTGTATTAACAGTATTTTTATTTCCCGAAATTTTAATAGTTGGAACTACTGAAAAACCAATTGGATTAGATCTACCGGTGGAAAATAATATTAGATTTGTTCCACCCGCTCCAATTGCAGTAAGATTCTCAACAGCCGCTGCAAGTGCGTCCATGAGATATAATCCCTTGCCGAGAGGTTTTTCTCCATAAGCAACTAAACCTTCTATAGTTTTAGAACCGCCTTTTTTTATTGCTCCTAGTGCTTTATCTTCTATTGTAGATAGACCTCCTGCGATATTATCCTTGGTTGGGTTGTTATTTAATAGGTCCAGTCCCTGATTTTTAGCAATATTAATATATTTTTCAGTACATTTTTGAATTTGCTCGGCAATATGTTTATCTCTTGCCCTTTGCATAAGAATATGTTCTGCACCTATCCATTCGGTAGGTTCGGACATAATAACGGTTCCACCTTGTTCTACCACCCAATCCGCTACCATTCCAACGGCAGGATTTGAAGAAATACCAGATGTAGCGTCAGATCCACCACATTCAACACCTAAAACAAATTCATTAAAACCAATTAATTCTCTTTGCTGGGCAGAAATCTCAAAAATCAAAGACTGTCCGATTTTAAGACCTTTTTCAAGAACTCCAATAAATCCACCATCTTCTTGTAATGAAAGTGTTGCCACAGGCTTTCCGGTTAATTTGATACCTTCAGCTATTTCATTTGCAGAGTTGGGTTCCAAACTGATTACTAAACATGCCCCAATATTTGGATTTCTACCTAAACCAATTATAGATCTTCGATGCAAAATAAAATCTTCACCCATTTGACCACGCCCAAAACCGGGACAAATTGCTACTGAACCATTTAGCAAATTATTTAATGTTCTTACAACTGGGTTAGCGTTATCCATTCCTGCAATAACACCCAAATAGTTTCGTACACCAACCTGTCCGTCAGGTCGTCTATATCCCATGAATCCTCTTTTCTCCAAATCTAGTTACCTCCAATCCGGGTGCTTTGAATATTGTGAATATGCACATGTTCCCCCACGTTTATATAAGCTCTCGCGGTTCCAATTACTTCACCATATTTGGTTACTAAATCTCCTTTTGCAATACCCTTAAAAGCAATTTTGTGGGCTAAAGTAATATCATTGACACTATTTATAACAGATTTTACGCCGAATCCCGAAACTTCAACACTTTCACCTTTTAATACATCATTTAAAACAACTGCGACATTATCATTTTTAGCTAATAGTAACGCTTTTTTCATTTAATTCACCTCCTCGTATAATATGTTTTGTCCCTCCTAAAATAGATAATTTCCAATTTTAAAAGAGAGATTTTGTTCCTTGAAAACTAATAAAATCGTACAAAGCCCGTTCATTTTACCCTTGATGGGGAGAGG